>CANFCX010000051.1 GCA_947445225.1 Rhodospirillales bacterium | reverse complement strand
GCATGGCGAACCCGTCCGTATAGCTCCACGCCCTTCATCCCTCTGCCTTCCGCCAACCAGGCAAAAGGCCATCTGCTGCCGTATTTTTACTCCGGCGCAACCGGAATATCCGGCCGCTTCAGTGAGGGATTATTGCTCCGGCGCTTACATGATGCGTGAACGTCTAAGGCAGACGGTTCCGACCGAACCGGTCCAATTTCATTTTGAACACACGACCCTGTGGATGCAGGCCGCGCGTCGCTCGACGCTGGTCGGCGCAGACCGCGGCGCTTGACGAAAGCCCGACCGACGCCGAGTCGAACCTCTAGGGGCGATACACCCCCCTTTGTGGGGAACCGTGGGCGCCCTGCCCCGGTGCCGGCCCCTACGCCGGTGCCGGCGCCGGATCTTCCGTTGAGGCCGAAACTTTCCGTTCCCCGTGGACCCGCGCCCCACTCGGAGCCGATCGATCTGAGTGTGTTGTCGGAAAATCGGCTGCTGGGGCAGCTTGGCCCCCAGGAGTTAGCCCAACTCATCGGTTTTTCGCGAATAGAGAAATTCGATCCCAATGAGACGATTTTTCAAAAAGGTGATTCCGGAATTTGCCTCTACGCGATTTTGGGCGGTCGCGTCGGTATCAACACGATCTCGGAGGATGGAAAGGAAATCTTCCTGAACATCCTCGGTCCGGGCGCCGTATTTGGCGAAATCGCCCTTCTTGACGGCAAGGATCGCACGGCCGGCGCCGTCGCCATGGAGGCCGCGCGGCTGCTTCGGGTTGACCGTGCGGATTTCATGCCCTTTCTCGAAAAGCGTCCCAAGCTTTGCATCCGTTTGATGTCGGTTTTGTGCGAACGCATCCGCTGGACCAGCGACATCATCGAAGACACCGTATTCCTCGACATCCCTCGCCGCCTCGCCAAGCGGCTGTTGGTGCTGGGACGGGGATATGGCAAACCCGTCGAAGGCGGGACCAAAGTCGACATACGTCTGTCCCAGGAAGACCTCGCCCATATGCTCGGTGCAACGCGGGAGAGCATCAACAAGGGGCTGCGGCTGTTGGAACGCACCGGCGCCATCGCCGTCCATGGCCGCCACATCATCATCAAAAACGAACGTATGCTGACCAATTTCAAGATTCGGTAGCAGCCCCGGGGTTGGGCGCCGGCGGACACTTTTTCGGGACCGCCCTTATCCTTGCCATCCTTTTGTCACGGTCATCTGTTGGCATGGCGCCGAGGCCGACGCTACACTTAGGCGCTTCGGCCGCGACCAGCCGATCGCAAGGAATTTGACCACATGGCTATGGGCCTTCACGAGACCAGAACGTCTCACCGCCGGCAACGGCGCAAGACCTTTCTGAAAAATGTCATCCTGTTTGGGGGTGCCCTTTTTCTCGGCCTGTTTTCATATCAGACCGGGTCCACGCTTGCCGAACGCGAGGTCTCGCGCTTGCGCGCCGAGATCGAGGAACTGTTGGTCTCGATTGAAAGCCTCCGCGATGAAAACGCGCGCGCCCAGGGCGAGGTCGATGGCATGCGTCAAAAAGAAGCCGAGTGGCAACAGCGATACGAGCGAGACGTGCCGAACGGCCCGGCCAAGAAGCTCCTTGGCATGATCCAAGGCAAACTTGCCGGACGTGTCGATCCACAGCGCCTCGAATTCCTGATTTCTATTGCCGGTAATGAGACCTCGTGCGACCGCCAGCCCGTCACGCGCCGCTTTCTGGTTCGCACGCCGCTTGGTCGCGGGACCAACGACAGTGTCAGCTTCGCCAACAACTTGCTCACCGTGACCGCCGAGGGCGTGGCCCAGAAGGACAATGAGGGTAAGCCGCTTGCCTGGTTCGACCCAGCGGGGGCCGTCACTATCCAATTCGCCGAGCCAGGCGGCCGTTCAACCCAGGCTTCCGGCGTATTGCCGCTGCATCATTCGGTGCGCATCAATGACGCCGAATATCGATTCAGCGCGGTTCCTGGAGACAGTCGCGGCTTCATCAACGTCACCGGCGATCGCTGCCGTTTCCCATGAACCCATAGGCTGCATTTTGTTCAGAAACCTGGATAGAGCATCAGGCCTGACATAGGTCCGTCACGTTCCATCTGGCTGCGGGCCGTGTTAGTGGAGCTTTGGATAAGCTTTCAGCGAAGGTGCTCGGCTATCAGTGGCGCGATCTCGGCAGCGTGGGTCTGCGCCAGGTCATGACTGCCACCTTCAATGATGTGAAGGGTCGCATAGGGCAGCAGAGCAAGCAGACGTTGGCCCACCGCCGGTGGACTGATCGAGTCGGAATCTCCCCAAAGGAGCAACGTCGGAGCGTTTATGGAGCTAAGTTGGGCAGACAAGTCCTCGTATAGATCAGTTATCCAGGAGGCCGCCTGCGGATAGTCCCGTCGATAGTCGGCTCGCCATTCTGCGCAGCCGAGATTGGACTCGGGAATACCCGCCGAAGTAGCAGTGAGAACAAGGCGCCGTACCTTGTCGGGAGCATTCAACGCCACCCGAACCGCAATAAGGCCGCCCATGGATTGGGCTATCAGGTCAACGGGATCGTCAAGCTCGGAAAGAACCATCGCAATGAGGTCGTCAATTCCCCCGACGTTTGGATCATGCGGCTCGTTCCCGAGGCCGGGCCAATGGAAGAAACGCTTTCCGCCGTCTATGTCGAGATGATCCGCGACCGGGCGCCAGAACTCTGCGCTCGCCCCAGCACCGGGGAGAAACAGTACCTTCTGCATCAACGCATGTTGTCAGTGGATCGCTAGGTGTGCAATGGGTCCACCCTGCATTTTCATGAGACTCGTGTTGTTGCGCTTATGGCACCCGGCTTTTAGAGCGACGTTTCGCCATGGCCGGCGTCATCTTCCGTCGCCTCATGCACGCGGCTAACGTCGAAGTGAGCAAGGAACAGCGACACGGACGCTGTGGCCCCCCAAGCTTCGCTGAACGCATCGGGGCAAAACGGCCAACCTGGCGCCACGCGCGATCAACCGGGGCAGGAAAGTGGATCGCATTCAGGCATCCTCAGCCGACTAGCCTAAAATTTGGGCTCCGCTTGCGCTTCTGCCCAATAATTAGGCCGCGGCACTCAGGGCCCAATGCGGAGTTTGGCCTCGCCGCGCCGGCACGCCCGTGAATCGCTCAACTGGCACAAGTTTGGCTTATTCAGCCCCACAGGCCATCGCGACGATCGCCGTGGCCGCTGTGCAAATTGAGGAGAGAAGCTCGTGTCAAAATTCCCGTTCGCACGTTTCGCGGCTTCCGCGACCGTGGCCGCCGTGCTGGGGCTCGCTGCCTCGGCCTCGGCGCAGCAGCAATTGCCTCCAATCAAGGTTGGCGTCCTGCATTCGCTGTCCGGCACCATGGCGATCAGCGAGACGACGCTGAAAGATACCGTGCTGATGATGGTCGACGACCTTAACAAAAAGGGCGGTCTCTTGGGCCGCAAGGTCGAGGCCGTCGTGGTCGACCCGGCCTCCGATTGGCCGCTTTTCGCGGAAAAGGCCCGCGAACTTCTGTCCAAGGAAAAGGTCGATGTCGTGTTTGGCTGCTGGACCTCGGTTTCGCGCAAATCGGTCCTGCCGGTCTTCGAGGAACTGAACGGCCTCCTCTTCTACCCCGTTCAGTACGAGGGCGAGGAAAGCTCGCGCAATGTGTTCTATACCGGCGCCGCGCCCAATCAGCAGGCGATCCCCGCGGTCGAATATCTGATGAGCAAGGATGGCGGCGAGGTAAAGCGCTGGGTTCTCGCCGGGACGGATTACGTTTATCCGCGCACGACCAACAAGATCCTCGAGGCCTTCTTGAAGTCCAAGGGTGTCGCCCAAGAAGACATCATGATCAACTACACGCCGTTCGGGCATGCCGACTGGCAGACGATCGTCGCGGACGTCAAGAAATTCGCTTCGGCCGGCAAGAAGACCGCGGTTGTCTCGACCATCAATGGCGACGCCAACGTGCCCTTCTACAAGGAACTCGCCAACGCCGGCATCAAGGCTTCGGACATTCCCGTCGTCGCCTTCTCCGTCGGCGAAGAGGAACTCGCGGGCATCGACACCAAGAACCTCGTTGGCCACCTCGCGGCTTGGAACTACTTCCAGTCCGTGAAAGGTCCCACCAATGACGGGTTCATCAAGCAGTGGCAGACCTTCATCAAAAACCCGAAGCGCGTGACCAACGACCCGATGGAGGCGACCTATATCGGCTTCAAGATGTGGGCGCAGGCCGTCGCGCAGGCCGGGTCGACCAATGTCGACGCCGTACGCCAGGCCATGTATGGCCAAAAGGTCAAGGCGCCGGGCGGTTTTGATTCCGTGATGAACACGAACCATCACCTGTCCAAACCGGTCATGATCGGCGAGATTCAGCCGACTGGGCAGTTCGATATCGTCTGGCAGACCAAGGGACCGGTGAAGGCCGATGCCTGGTCGAAATTCATCCCCGAGAGCGCAAAACTCACGGCCGATTGGAGCTTCCCGTGGGTATGCGGTAACTGCGTCGAGCCCAAGTTTACCGCCCTCGCAAACTAACGTAGAAGATGTATGAGCCGGGCCGCGCGTCGTAATGGCGCGCGGCCCGATGCACGAAGGTTCCCATGACATCGAGCGTTTTCCGCCGCGTGAGCCGCATCTTGTCCCTGCTCGCCGCTCTGCTGGTGACGCCGATGCCCCTTGCCGCCCAAGACCTCTCCTCTCTGGTCGCAAGACTCGGCGAATCGAGCTTCAGTGAAAAAATCGAGGCGGTTGAGGCCCTCGCCACGCTCGGCGACGACCGGGCGATTTCCGCGTTGGAGGCGCTGGGCGACGGAAGGCTGAACGTCACGGCCGAGAAGCGGGTCGTCATTCTCGACGGGCAGAAGGTAATCGACGCGATTACCCTGGAACCAATCGCCGGCCTATCCCCCGAAAGCCTCGATCGCGTTGTGGTCAACAATCGATTGCGCGGGGCCATCGCCACGGCCGTCGGCAAACTCACGATTTTCAGCCTCGATCGCAACCGGCGTTTGGCCGCGGCCCGCAATGCCTTTCGGAGCGGCACCGCCGAAACCGCTGCGATCCTGGAACGCGCGATCACGGAGGAAATAGATTCCGAAGTGCGCGCGGCGATGGCGTTTAGCCTGAACGCGGCGCGATTGAGTTTTGGCACAAAAGACGAGCGCCTCGTCGCCATCGCGGCGCTCTCCGGCTCAAGCGATCCGGAAGTCAGGGCATTGCTCGGCCGGCTTCGCGGCAGCGCCGATGTCGATCCCGATGTCCTCGCGGCAGCCGAAAAAGCCATGGAGCGCGTCGAGAGCCGCCTTGAGTTGATCGGTTATGCGGAAAACCTGTTTCAGGGCATCAGCCTGGGAAGTGTGCTTCTGCTCGCCGCCATCGGTCTGGCCATCACCTTCGGCGTGATGGGCGTGATCAACATGGCGCACGGCGAAATGATCATGCTGGGGGCCTATTCCGCCTTTGTCGTGCAGCAGGTGTTCCGTACCTTCCTGCCCCCGGTCTGGATCGACGCGTACCTGCTCACGGCGATCCCGGTGGGGTTCGTGGTCGCCGCGTCCTTCGGCATGGCGCTCGAACGCTGTGTCATCCGCTTTCTTTATGGTCGCCCCCTGGAAACGCTGTTGGCGACCTGGGGGATCAGCCTGATCCTGCAACAACTCGTGCGCACGATCTTCGGCGCGCCCAACAAAGAAGTTGCCAATCCCTCTTGGATGACCGGAGGATTCGAGGTCGTGGCCGGGTTCGTCGTGACCTGGAATCGGCTCTACATCGTTATTTTCTGCTTCGTTGTTCTCGCTTCAATCGCCGCGGTGCTGCGGTACACGACGTTCGGTCTGCAGATGCGCGCGGTAACGCAGAACCGCGACATGGCCTCGGCCATGGGCGTGCGGACGGCGCGCGTCGACACGCTGACCTTCGGACTCGGCTCCGGCATCGCGGGCATGGCGGGCGTGGCCCTTAGCCAGATCGGTAATGTCAGCCCCAATCTCGGCACCTTCTATATCGTCGACAGCTTCATGGTGGTCGTGTTCGGCGGCGTGGGGAACCTGCTAGGCACGCTGGTGGCGGCCATGAGCCTGGGCATCGTCAACAAATTCCTCGAGCCCTTCGCCGGTGCCGTCCTTGGCAAGATCGCGGTTCTGATCTTCATCATCTTATTCATTCAAAAACGCCCGCGCGGATTGTTCGCCTTGCGCGGCCGCGCGGCCGAGGCCTGAGATGCCCCCGTCATTCTCCTCGATCCTGGGAACACGTGGATGGGCGGTGTTTTTGGGCATCGGAGTCTTCCTCATCATCGGCGTGCCGATCTTGAACCTGCTGCCCCAGGACTGGCCCATACATCTGCCGGGTTATCTCGTGCCGTTGCTCGGGAAATACGCGTGTTATGCGATCCTCGCGTTGTCGCTCGATCTCGTTTGGGGTTATGCGGGGATTCTAAGCCTCGGGCACGGCGTGTTCTTTGCCCTCGGTGGCTATTGCATGGGCATGTATCTGATGCGGCAGATTGGCACCCGCGGCGTCTACGGCAATCCGCTGCTGCCCGATTTCATGGTCTTCCTGAACTGGAAAGAACTCCCCTGGTATTGGTATGGGTTCGACCACTTCGCGTTCGCCGCGATCATGGCTTTGGTTGTACCGGGCCTCCTGGCGCTGGTGTTCGGATGGCTCGCGTTCCGGTCGCGCGTGACTGGGGTCTATTTTTCGATCATCACGCAGGCTCTGACCTACGCCTTGATGCTCGCCTTTTTCCGCAATGACATGGGATTCGGCGGCAACAACGGCATGACCGATTTCAAGACGATCCTTGGATTCGAGGTGCAAGCGCCGTCGACACGCCTTGGCCTTTACGCAGCCTCCGTCATTGCCTTGGGAGCGAGTTTCCTGCTGTGCCGATTCGTTGTGGTATCGCGGTTCGGCCGCGTTCTCCTCGCGATCCGCGACGGGGAAAGCCGTGTACGATTCCTCGGTTATTCCGTGACCAGCGCCAAACTCCTGGCCTTCACCCTATCGGCAGGGCTGGCCGGGCTGGCCGGTGCCCTTTACGTGCCGCAAATCGGCATCATCAATCCCAGCGAGTTTTCGCCCGCCAATTCGATCGACGTTGCGATTTGGGTCGCGGTCGGCGGTCGCGGCACGCTTTGGGGAGCCATGCTCGGCGCCGCCCTCGTCAGTTGGCTGAAGACATTTTTCACGGGTGCCGCCCCCGAATTCTGGCTGTTCATCCTTGGCGGATTGTTCATCCTGGTCACCTTGGCCATGCCCACCGGCCTTGCCGGCCTCGCGCATCGGCTTCGGTGGCTGAGGTCGCGCCCCAGCCCGGCAGCCGCCGAATGATCGCCGCCGGTCTCGTCCAAGCGTCGGCGCCGGACGTCGCGGAGGTTCGGTCGGATGCCCCGTCAAATCCGTCGGTCGCCGATTCCATCCTTTATCTGGACGGTGTGACGGTCACTTTCGACGGCTTTCGCGCGCTCAACAATTTGTCCCTCGTCGTCGGCCGGGGCGAGTTGCGAACCATCATCGGCCCCAACGGCGCCGGCAAGACGACGATGATGGACGTGATCACCGGCAAGACAAAACCGGATTCCGGCGAAGTGTTGTTCGGCAGCGACATCGACCTAACCCAACTTGATGAAACGGCCATCGCCAATCTGGGGATCGGTCGCAAATTCCAGAAGCCGACGGTATTCGAGAAGCTGACCGCATCGGAAAATCTTGAATTGGCGATCAAGGGAAAACGCAGTGTGTGGCGGACGCTCTTCACCGCGCTGCGCAGCGACCAGCGCGATCGCATCACCGAAGTGCTCGACCTCATCGGGCTCGCCGCGCGACGAAAGGAAGTGGCCGGCAGCCTGAGCCATGGCCAAAAGCAATGGCTGGAAATCGGCATGTTGCTGATCCAGGATCAACAGATCCTATTGCTTGATGAGCCGGTGGCCGGCATGACCGATCGCGAGACCCGGCAGACGACGGATTTGATCCTCGGCCTCGCGGGATCACGCACGCTCGTGGTCGTGGAGCACGACATGGAATTTGTCCGTAACCTGGGTGCGCGCGTGACTGTCCTTCATGAAGGCGCCGCCATTGCCGAGGGTTCGGTCGACCATGTGCAGAACCATCCGCGCGTTATCGAAGTCTATCTCGGCCGCTAGCCAGCATGCTTGCCGTTGAAGACGTCGATCTTTTTTATGGTGCCAGCCACACGCTCCGTAAGGTCAGCCTTACGGCCAAGCGCGGCGAAGTTACCTGCATCCTCGGCCGCAACGGCGTGGGCAAGACCAGCCTGCTGCGCGCGATCTTCGGCCTGCAGCCGATCGCCGCGGGACGGATCATGTGGGAAGGCCGCGACATCAACGGCCTCGCACCTCACGCCCGCGCGCGCTGCGGGCTCGCCCTCGTACCGCAGGGCCGGGACATTTTCCCGAGACTGACCGTCCTCGAAAATCTTCAGATCGGCCTGCCACTCGTGCCCAAAGCGCGCCGCAGCCTGGAGGAAGACGAGATATTCAGCCTATTCCCCGTGTTGCAGCACATGTTGGGCCGATCCGGCGGCGATTTGTCGGGCGGCCAACAGCAGCAATTGGCGATCGCCCGAGCCCTTGTCACCCAGCCCCGTCTTCTCATTCTCGACGAGCCGACCGAGGGGATACAACCCTCGATCATCAAGGACATCGAACGCGTCATCCGTCATCTCGCCCGCCGTGGCGACATGGCAATTCTTCTCGTCGAGCAATATTTCGAGTTCGCCAGGGACCTCGCCGATTCCTATGTCGTCATGGAACGCGGCGAGGCCGTGTTGGCTGGCCGCAAAGCGGATATGGAGGAAGCCGCGGTTCGCCGGTACCTTACCGTGTGATGCCCTATGACAGCCTTTCGCTTCAGCGTGCCGATGGATTTGCCGAGATGGTCTTCGCGAAAACGAAATCGCGGACCGGCTTGGTGCATCTCTATCAACACGATCCCTGCCGCGTGTTGTTTCCCCAAGCCGAGCCCGGCAACCCGCCGACCGCCGTGGTCCTGACAACATCGGGCGGCGTTACCGGCGGTGACAGACTGCGCCTGAGCATAGCGGCTCGCGATGGCGCCGCGGCCACCGTCATTTCCCAAGCGGCCGAAAAAGTCTATCGATCGCTCGGACCGGATTGCCGGATGGATATTTCCGCCGAAGTTGGAAAGGCCTGGCTGGAATGGCTACCCCAGGAAACGATCCTGTTCGACGGCGCCAGGCTACGCCGGAACACCTGCGTTGATGTCGCGGCCGGTGGGCAATTCCTCGCCTGCGAAATGCTCGTCTTCGGCCGCATCGCGCGCGGCGAGCGCTACGCGACCGGGCTCCTGCACGATGGCTGGCGCGTTCTTCGCGGCGGGCACCTAACCTGGGTCGATGTCTTGCGCCTCGACGGCGCGATCGCCGACACGATCGACCATGCCTCGGCCTTTGGCGGCGCGACTTCCGTGGCGAGCGCCATTTACGTCGCCGATGACGGTCCGTCTCACCTGGAGGCTGCGCGATCCTTGGCTGCACGCGCGGAGGGGCGGGCTGGCGTGACCTGCGTTAACGGCGTGCTCCTCGCGCGGTTCCTGGGCGAGGCGGAGACCGTCCGCCGCGACCTGACCTCTTATCTGGCGGAATGCCGGCACCTCTTCGGTGGGTTGCCGCCGCGGCTGCCGCGAGTCTGGTACAACTGACAACGACCGGGAGGAAGCGTGTTTCTTACTTCACGCGAAAAGGACAAGCTTCTGATTGCAACCGCGGCGATGGTCGCCCGGCGGCGGTTGGACCGCGGCGTCAAGCTTAACCATCCGGAGGCCGTGGCCCTGATCACCGAGTTCGTTATCGAAGGCGCCCGCGATGGCCGCAGCGTCGCCGAACTCATGCGCGACGGAGCGACGGTGTTGCGCCGCGATCAAGTGATGGACGGAATCGCCGAAATGATCCCCGACATCCAGGTCGAGGCGACGTTTCCAGATGGCACGAAGCTGGTCACCATTCACGAACCGATCCGCTGAAGGGGCAATCGATGATTCCAGGCGAAATCATGCCGCGGGCCGGCGACATCGAATTGAATGCCGGCCGCCCAAGTTTGACGCTGAGTGTGGCCAACACCGGCGACCGCCCGATACAGGTCGGCTCGCACTACCATTTTTTCGAGACCAACGCCGCGCTCGAATTCGACCGCGCGAAATCGCGCGGCTGCCGATTGGATATTCCGGCCGGGACGGCCGTCCGTTTCGAGCCGGGCCAAACCCGCACGATCCGCCTTATCCCCTATTCCGGCGCCAGGATCGTTTACGGCTTCACCGGCGCGATTAACGGAAAGCTGGAGAAATAGACATGGCAGCGCGTATCGGTCGAGCCGCCTATGCCGACATGTTCGGTCCGACAAAGGGCGATAGAATCCGCCTGGCCGATACCGAGATCATCGTCGAGGTCGAAGCGGATCGTACGACCTATGGCGAGGAAGTGAAATTCGGCGGCGGCAAGGTCATCCGCGACGGCATGGGGCAAAGTCAGCGCCGGCGCGCCGACGGCGCCGTCGATACGGTCATCACCAATGCCGTCATTCTCGACCACTGGGGCATCATCAAGGCCGATATCGGGATCAAGGATGGCCGGATCGCGGGCATTGGCAAGGCCGGCAACCCCGACATCCAGCCCGGTGTCGATATCATCATCGGGCCTGGAACCGAGATCATCGCCGGCGAAGGCAAGATTATCACCGCCGGCGGCGTCGATTCCCACATTCACTTCATTTCGCCGCAGCAGATCGAGGAAGCACTGAACTCCGGCGTCACGACCATGCTTGGCGGCGGCACCGGGCCGGCCGCCGGCACCTCGGCCACGACCTGCACACCAGGACCGTGGCACATCGCACGCATGTTGCAGGCCGCCGAGGGCTTTCCCATGAACCTCGGATTCTTCGGCAAGGGCAACGCCTCTCTACCGGAGGCGCTGGAGGAGCAGATCGAGGCCGGCGCCTGCGGACTAAAACTCCACGAGGACTGGGGAACGACGCCGGCCGCCATCGACAACTGCCTGGCGGTCGCCGAAACCTACGACATCCAGGTCGCCATACATTCCGACACGCTGAACGAATCGGGTTTTGTTGAGGACACGATCGCGGCCATCAAAGGCCGCACGATTCATGCCTTTCACACCGAGGGCGCCGGTGGCGGCCACGCGCCCGACATCATCAAACTCTGCGGCGAGACCAACGTGCTGCCGTCCTCGACCAATCCGACCCGGCCCTACACCGTGAACACGCTCGACGAACATCTCGACATGTTGATGGTGTGCCACCATTTGGACCCCAACGTGCCCGAGGATGTCGCCTTCGCCGAAAGCCGCATTCGGCGAGAGACCATCGCGGCTGAGGACATCCTTCACGATCTCGGGGCGTTTTCGATGATGTCGTCCGACAGCCAGGCCATGGGCCGCGTGGGCGAGGTCATCATCCGGACCTGGCAGACCGCCGACAAGATGAAACGTCAACGCGGCCGGATGAAGGAGGAAACCGGCGACAACGATAATCGCCGAGCCAAGCGGTATGTCGCCAAATACACGATCAATCCAGCGATCGCGCAGGGCATCAGCCGTTATGTCGGTTCGATCGAACCCGGCAAGCTCGCGGACCTCGTCGTCTGGTCGCCGGCCTTTTTCGGCGTCAAGCCGGACATGGTGCTGAAATGCGGCTCGATCGCCGCCGCGCTCATGGGTGATCCTAACGCCTCCATCCCCACGCCGCAGCCCGTCCATTACCGGCCGATGTTCGCCAATTTCGGGCGCCACCTCGCCGAAAGTTCGGTCACTTTCGTCAGCCGATTTGCCCATGAGGAGGATATTGGCCGGCAACTTGGACTGACCCGCCCGACCCTGCCCGTATCCAACACGCGCGGCGGAATTTCCAAAGCCAGCATGGTGCACAACGCGGCCACGCCGCGGATCGAGGTTGATTCCGAGACCTACGAAGTCCGCGCCGATGGGGAGCTTTTGACCTGCGAGCCGGCGACGATCCTTCCGATGGCGCAACGTTATTTCCTGTTCTGACATGCTGCGTGCGCGCCGCATCGTCGCCGCCGGAGCGTGGCCGCTTGCCGAGCGCCGCGGCACGTTGACTCTGACCTATGAGGATCGCCACCGGCGACGGCGGAATTTCGCCACCGATACCGGCGAGTCGGTCGTGCTGGACTTACCTCAAGCGACCATGCTCCGGCACGGCGATGCGCTCGCCCTTGACGATGGCGGCTTTGTCGCGATCAGCGCAGCCCCCGAGGAACTGATCGAGATCGCCGCGGAGCCCGAATTGCTGACCCGGCTCGCATGGCATTTAGGAAACCGGCACCTCGCGGTCGAATTTCGCGACGGACGCATCATCGCGCGCGACGACCACGTCATCGCGGCGATGTTGGAGGGGCTCGGCGCCGGCGTGCGTCGTTTCCGCGGACCCTTCAATCCCGAAGGCGGAGCCTATGCCCGCGAGGGCGTGTCCTCTCACACCCATGATCCAAGACATGACCATGACTCTCACTGAGGCCGGCCTCTATCGGCTGATGACGTGGCTGTCGCCGTCCTACCCGCTCGGCGCCTTTAGCTGTAGCCATGGGCTCGAATACGCGGTCGAGGCGCAGCTCGTCCGCGATGCCCCAAGTCTCACGCGATGGCTCGGTGCAACGATCGCGCGGGGAGCGGGAAGCGTCGACGCCGCCTTACTCGCCGCCGCCTGGCGCGCGGCGACGGCCGGCGACGCCACGGCTTGCGAGCGGGTAACGGCGCTTGCCGCCGCCTGGCGAGGAACCGCGGAAACCGCGCTGGAGAGCGCCGGCCAAGGTGAAGCCTTCGTGGCCGTCACGCTTTCAGTTTGGACGGAGCCGATATTGGCCAATCTGGCCGCGAAACTCGGCCGCAAGATTCCCCTTTCCGTCGCCGTCGGCATTGCCGCCGCCGGACACGGGATTGCGCTGGAGCCGACGATTTTTGCCTTCCTTCAGTCCTTCGCCGCCAATCTGGTGTCGGCCGGTGTCCGACTTATCCCGCTGGGTCAGACCGACGGCCAGCGCGCCATCGCCGCGTTGGAGCCCGAAATATCCCGCGCCACGGCGGCGGCGCTCGCGGCCGATCTCGACGACATCGGCACCGCGACGCCCTTGATCGACTGGTGCTCGATGAAACACGAAACCCAATACACGAGGCTGTACCGCTCATGACCTCCCCCCATGGCCCGCTCCGCGTCGGCATCGGTGGCCCTGTCGGCTCCGGCAAGACGGCGTTGGTCGATCGCCTCTGCAAACATATGCGCGACCGCTACCAACTGGCCGTCGTCACCAACGACATCTACACCAAGGAGGATGCTCAGTTCCTGACGCGATCCGGGGCGCTCGCGCCGGAGCGCATCATAGGCGTCGAAACCGGGGGCTGCCCACACACGGCGATTCGAGAAGACGCCTCGATTAACCTCGCCGCGGTCGCGGAGATGTGCCGCAAATATCCCGATCTCGATATCATCTTCGTCGAATCGGGCGGCGACAATCTCGCGGCCACCTTTAGTCCCGAACTCGCCGACCTAACCATCTATGTCATCGACGTCGCCGCCGGGGACAAGATCCCACGGAAAGGCGGGCCGGGCATCACGCGTTCGGACCTTCTTGTCATCAACAAGACCGACCTCGCCCCATTGGTCGGCGCCAGCCTCGATGTCATGGATCGCGATGCACGGAAGATGCGGGGCGAACGACCGTTCCTGTTCACGTGCCTCAAGGAATTGAAGGGCGTTTCCGAGATCGCGGCGTTCATCGCCCGTACCGGCGGATTCCAATCTTCGGCGCCTTAGCGGAACCGCGCCAGTTGACCAATCCGGGGATCGACAGGTCCGAGTACCGAGCGACGGCACATCACGATTTCGTTAGAGCCAAGAGCGAGCAGCGTGCCGCCGGACATCGCAAATGGGGAAAAACCGTCCGATCTTGCGCGCCCGCATGACCTCGATGACGCGCTGGCGCGGCGCGGGTTGCAGCGCGGAAAATAGGAAGAATAACCAAAAAATATCGGTCAACGACATTCGTCCGCCCTTTCCAAAGCCGGCGATTCGACGCGATTTGACGACCCGAGTATAGCCCCACTGGAAATATCGCCCGTAATCCGGGCGGCGGCGTCCAAGACGTCGTTGATATTTTGCCCTTTGCCGGAATTTTGAGTACGCTTGTTTGTTTTCCGGGTGGGGGAGGCTCCGAAGATGAAAAAACAGACTCTCTACAGACGCGCCGGCCGGACTCGCACCTCCGGGTGGGCCAATCGAAACCAGCCGCCCGTGACATTGGTATCGCCCGAGCCGCCCAAACAGCCGGCTGCCCCGACGCGCATTGGCAAGCTCCTCCTCCCCTTACGCCGCTACTACACACGATTTGAGCGCCCCGCATTGGTTGGCGCGGGTGTGCTTTCGTCGTTGATCGCCATCCTGATCTATTCCGCGCTCGCACCGGGGCAGCGGCAACTCACGCAAAGAGACATCGACGCGGCGGTCCTTCACACTTTGGAATCCCTCCCGCCCGAGCCGTCTCGCGCGTCGGTGGCATACGAAAATGTGCGGCGCTCAGTGGTGCTGGTGCGCCAACTCGGCATCGACGAAAAGGACACAAAAGCTACGGGCGTCGGAACTGGCGTGGTTATCGTCGACACCGGAATCATTCTGACCAACCTTCATGTGGTGGCCGGAGCCGATAGAATTGAGGTTGTCTTTTCCGACGGAACGGAATCGGCAGCGGATGTGGTATCCGTGCAGCCCGAAAACGACCTCGCCGTGCTCCAGGCAAAAACCCTTCCGGACGATCTCGTACCGGCGACCTTGCGCAGCACCCAGGGCCTGAAATTGGGCGATGAAGTCGTCGCCATCGGGTTCCCATTCGGCATCGGACCTTCCGTGTCCTTCGGCGTCGTGTCGGGGCTGAGGCGGTCGTATCATTCGACCGATGGCAAGCGCCTCCTCAGCAACCTCATTCAGTTCGACGCGGCCGCCAATCCGGGCAATTCCGGTGGGCCGCTGGTCACCGTCGATGGTGACGTCGTCGGCATCGTCACCGCCATTCTCAATCCCACCGAGCAGCGTGTGTTCATTGGCATCGGATTCGCGGTACCCATTGAAAACGCCGCCGCCGCCGGTGGGATATCGCCTTTCTAAACTCATAATCAGAGCAGGGCATATGAAGGATAACCAGAACGCTGGCGGCGAAGTTACCTCGCTCATGGAGTTGATTCTCTATGAGGTGAAAAAGACCGTCGTTGGCCAGGATCATTTCCTTGAGCGTGTTCTCGTCGCCATCCTGGCCCAGGGACACTTGCTCGTGGAAGGCGTGCCCGGGCTCGCCAAGACACTCACCGTCAAGACTCTGGCGAAAACGATCCGAGGGAAGTTCCGGCGGATTCAGTTCACACCCGATCTGGTTCCAGCCGATCTCGTGGGCACGCGAATCTACAACCAGAAAACCGGGGAATTTGCCACCTCGCTCGGCCCGGTCTTCACCAACCTACTGCTCGCGGACGAAATCAATCGCGCGCCGGCCAAAGTCCAGAGCGCGCTGCTCGAAGTCATGCAAGAGCATCAAGTAACGATCGCCGGCGAAACCCACCATGTCCCGGAGCCGTTCCTGGTCATGGCCACGCAGAACCCGATCGAAACCGAGGGCACCTACCCTCTCCCCGAGGCGCAGGTTGACCGGTTCATGATGAAGGTTCTGGTCCACTATCCTTCCCCGGAGGAAGAATTCGTCATCGTCGAACGGGTGACCGGGGCGGCCGCCGTGGTCGCGGCCATTGCCTCGACGGACCAGCTGATGGACCTCCAGCGCGAGTGCCAAGCCGTCTATATCGACCCCGCGTTGATTCAATACGCCGTGCGGCTGGTGACGGCCACGCGCGACGCCGATCGCGCGGGCATTCCCGATACCTCGCGTTACATCATGTACGGCGCCAGTCCGCGCGGTGCCATCCATCTCATCGAGGCCGGGCGTGCGTTGGCCTTTCTGCGCGGTCGCACCTACATGCTGCCCGAGGACGTGACGGATTTGATCCCAGACGTGCTGCGTCACCGGCTTGTGCTTTCGTACGAAGCGCTTGCCGAAGGCGTGACCGCCGACAACCTGCTGCAGCGAATCGTCAGGCGCGTGCCTGCCCCGGAGAAGCCGCTAGAAACTCATGCCAGAGCCGAAGCGAAAGCCTGAAAATATCCTCCGCCGGTTGGAATGGACCGTCATTCGGCGTCTAGACGGTCTGCTCCACGGGGATTATAGGACCCTCTTCCGAGGGGCTGGCGTGGATTTGGCCGATCTGCGCGAGTACCAGTTCCACGACGATGTCCGGCACATCGATTGGAACGTGACGGCGCGCCTGAACATTCCGCATGTGCGGCAATACAACGAAGACCGCGAAATCACCGCATGGTTTCTCCTCGATCTGAGTCCGTCGGTCGATTTCGGTTCATTAGAAGCAACGAAACGCTCGATGCTCGTGGAATTCGTGACCGTCATGTCGCGAATCCTGACGCG
>CANFCX010000050.1 GCA_947445225.1 Rhodospirillales bacterium | reverse complement strand
CATGGCGAACCCGTCCGTATAGCTCCACGCCCTTCATCCCTCTGCCTTCCGCCAACCAGGCAAAAGGCCATCTGCTGCCGTATTTTTACTCCGGCGCAACCGGAATATCCGGCCGCTTCAGTGAGGGATTATTGCTCCGGCGCTTACAGCTCGACCCGACGAACCTCATCGACCTCAGCAGCGATTCGGGCAGCAAAGGCACGGGAACGATCAGCCGCAGCGAGGCTTTGACTCTCCGCGTCGCGGCGATCATCACGCAGGTGTTGCCCAACGGGAATTTGGTGCTGCAGGGGCACCAAGAAGTCCGGGTCAACTTCGAGGCCCGTGTATTGGAACTCGCCGGCGTCATACGCCCGCAGGATATCGCGGCCGCCAACACCATTACTTATGACAAGATCGCCGAGGCGCGCATCGGTTACGGCGGACGCGGCCAGATCACCGACGTCCAGCAGCCGCGCTACGGCCAGCAGGTCCTCGACGTTCTCTTCCCGTTCTAATCTGAGGGTTGGGCGGTCGCCGAAGACGCGACCGCCCACCGCGCCGATCGCGCACGTCTCGAGTTAGTCGTCCCGGTGGGTGCGTTCGAGGCGTTCGTGCCGTTCCTGAGCCTCGATTGTCATCGTGGCAATCGGGCGGGCCTCAAGGCGGCGCACACTGATCGGTTCGTCGGTGATCTCGCAATAGCCATAGGTGCCGTCTTCGATGCGGCGAAGGGCAGAGTCGATCTTGGCGATGAGTTTACGTTCACGATCCCGGGCGCGGAGTTCCAGGGCCCGGTCGGTTTCCGCCGAGGCGCGGTCGGCAAGATCGGGCGCCGCCACGGTGTCTTCCTGCAGGTGCTGCAAGGTCTCGGTCGAGTCGCGCAGCAATTCGGCCCGCCAGCGGACAAGCTTCTGGCGGAAGTATTCGAGCATCGTCGGGTTCATGAACGGCTCGTTGTCGGACGGCCGGTAATTTGGATTGAGCGTTGGCGCCGTCATCAACAACCTGGTTTGCTGCAGGGCTCGCGGCGCGCGGAGTATATGAACCCGCTCCGGGTCCATCAAGGCCGTCCCGGATACGGCGCGATCGGTCGCCGCGCCGGACGCGTTTTGGAGGATTACACGTCGCGGTCGAGCTTGGCCAGTTCGACCTGGGCGCGCAAATCGATTTCGTCGAGGATTTCCGCCAGGCGCGGATCCGATACGCCGGCTTTTTGGGTACGAATCACCGTGACAAGTCGGTCCAGACCGGCCGCCGGAATGCTGCCAGCCAACAACCCCTGCCGAATCTCGTCCAGTCGATCGAGGATCTCCTCGGCCCGGCGGCGGCCTTTGGATTGGGGCGAATCCTCCTCGATACCCTGCAAGGCCACGAGCGCGTCGAGGCCGGATAACGGCGCGGCGGAATTGACACCACCGGCGTTGCTCGGACCTTCGAGGTGACGGGCGAAATCGCCGCCCTTGGGCCCGCCGGATTTCTCGGTGCGGCGGGCCGCGGAAGAGCGGACTGGCGATTTGGGATCGATCTTCATAGCCATTGGTTCGGCGTCATCCTACCATAAGTTGGATGTGGCTGCGTCGGTGACCATAGGGCAGATGACGCAATCCCGTCACTCGGCAGTATTTGCCGCCAGGTCGGCAGGGTCGGTCGTGACATTCGCGATTTCGCCGCGGACGGCCTCGGCCCACAAAAAAATATCGTTTAATATCAATGTAATAACGGCCTTTCACGGGTGGCACGGCTCTCGCATAACTGGGAACGCACGCCGACCATTTCGGCAGGACGCCGCAACCGCTACCCGATCGAGGAACGAAGGTCATGGTCCAGACCCCGAAAAGCAAAAGGATGTTCGCCGCCGCTCTGGTTGGGCTCACGGCGATCTTCGGGACAGACACCGCATCGGGCGCGTCGCGAATCAAGGATATCGCGGATTTTCAGGGCGTCCGCACGAACCAACTCATCGGTTACGGTCTTGTCGTCGGTCTGAACGGCACGGGCGACAGTCTGACCAATTCGCCCTTCACGCAACAAAGCCTGATCGGCATGCTGGAGCGGCTCGGCGTCAACACGCGGGACAGCCAAGCCACGCTCCGCACCAAGAACGTCGCGGCGGTGATGGTCACCGCCAATCTCCCGCCCTTTGCCCGCCAAGGTTCGCCCGTCGACGTGACGGTCGCCGCGCTCGGCGATGCCACCAGCCTTTTGGGCGGCGCCTTGCTGGTTACCCCCCTCCTGGGCGCCGATGGCGAGGTCTATGCCGTGGCCCAGGGCGCGGTATCGACCTCGGGTTTCACCGTCACCGGCCAGGGCGCGACGACGACCAAAAACATCCCGACCGCGGGCCGAGTCTCCAATGGCGGCATCGTTGAACGCGAGCTCGGCTTCGAGATGGCAAGCCTCAAGGAAGTCCGCATCGCCCTTCGCAATCCCGATCTGACCACGGCGCGCCGCGTCGCCCAGGCCATCAACGCCATGCTGGCAGTACCGGCCGCGCGCTCGCTCGATCCGTCCACGATCCTTCTTATCCTGCCCGAAGGCCGTCAGAACGACCTGGTCAACGTTCTGACCGACATCGAACAATTGTCCGTCGAGCCCGACACCGTGGCCCGCGTCGTCATCGACGAACGGTCCGGAATCATCGTCATGGGCGAAAACGTGCGCATCAACACGGTTGCCGTCGCTCAAGGCAATCTGACCATCCGCATCACCGAAACGCCTCAGGTGTCGCAGCCGGCGCCCTTCGCCCAGCAGGGCACGACCGTCACCGTGCCGCGCACGGAACTGGAAGTGAACCAGGGCGAGGACCGGCGCATGACCATCCTCCAGAACAGCGTCACGCTGCAGGAACTCGTCCGCAACTTGAACGCCCTGGGTGTCGGCCCGCGCGACATCATCTCGATCCTTCAGGCAATCAAGGCCGCCGGCGCGCTGCAGGCCGACATCGAGGTGCTGTGATGAACACCGTAATGACGGCGCTCCCGCTGCCCCAGGACCTGGATCAGGTCGCGGTCCCGCGGCCCGCGGCGACGGCGAACCCGGATCGGGCCCAGCAAGCGGCCGAAGATTTCGAGGCCTTCTTTCTGTCGCAGATGTTGGGCCACATGTTCAGCGGAATCGAGAGCAACGAGCTCTTCGGCGGCGGACCCAGCGAAGACATCTATCGCTCACTCATGGTTGACGAGTACGGCAAGATTCTCGCCCGCACCGGCGGCTTCGGCATCGCCAGCGCGGTCAAGGGCGAGATCTTGAAAATGCAGGAAAGCGGGCAGGCCCATGACAAATCCGGCGAATGATCTCATCGCGCTGACGGCGCGTTTGGTCGCCATCATCGCGCAGGAGAACGAGCTCCTTCACGCCATGCGGCCCGGCCTGATCGCTCCGCTGCAAGAGGAAAAGGCCCGTCTTGTTCAAGCCTATAACCGCATGACCCGCGCCCTGGCCGGCGATCCCAAGTTGTTGGCTGCGATCGGGGCCGCCCTCAAGGAAGAACTGGCTGGCATCACCCGCACATTCCGCGATGCGGTTCAGGCCAACGAACGCGCGATCAAAGCCGCCCGCGACGCCAATGAACGGCTCGTACAGGCCGTTGCCGCCGCCGCCGGCAAACAGCGCACCCCAAGTTTTGCCTATTCCGCGACCGGCGCCTTCGCGGGGCCGTCGCGGGGCTCGCGCAGCGGCCCGGTCTCGGTCGTCCTCGATCAGCAGCTCTAGGAATACACGCCCGTGTCCCTGACACTCACATTGCAAAACGCGGTCAGCGGCCTGAAGGTCAATCAGGGCCTTCTCGACATCGCCGCGAACAACATCGCCAATTCCGCGGTCGAGGGATATTCGCGAAAGGCCGCGCTGACCGAGAATCGCGTCATTCAGGGACGCAGTTCCGGGGTCAATCTCACGACCGTCCGGCGCGAAGTGAACGAATCCCTGATTCGCGAAGTCCGCCGCGAATCCTCCCTGCTGGGCGAATCGATCGTCAACGGCCAGTTTACCGCCCGCATCGAAAACCTCTTCGGGACACCGGAATCCGACACTGCCATCAGCTCGGTGGTCGGGCGTTTGGGCAGCGCGCTCGAGGCGCTTTCGGTCGCACCCGAAGATTTCGCCCGGCGTACGGCCGCCATCCAAGCGGCGCAGCAGGTCGCGGGACGGCTCAACACGATGGCGACCGGCATTCAGGATCTGCGCGCCGTGGCCGACGCCGACATCGACGATGCGATCGATACGATCAACGCCGCGCTGGAGAGAGTCGCGGAGCTCAACAAGGAAATCATCAAGAACACGAACATCGGCCTCGCCACCGGCGATCTCGAGGACGCACGGGATGTTTCCTTGGCCAGCATCGGCGAATATGTCGACATCAATACGTTCCAGCGCGACGACGGCGCCATCGTTGTCCTCAACAGCGTCGGTCGCCTGATGGCCGATACGATCGCAGTGGCCCTCAGCTATACGCCGGCCTCGTCAGTTTCCATCGGCACGCCCTTCGTGCCCATTACCCTGGGCGGCGTGTCCATCAACAGCGAAATCAATTCCGGCCGGCTGTCCGCGCTGCTCGACCAACGCGACCGCACGTTGCCGGAACTCAGCCACGAGCTCGGCGAGCTGTCGATGGAGATGGCGACACGGCTTGTCGATGGCGGCGCCCGCAGCCTCTTTGTCTTTTCGTCCAGCGGCACCACAACGCCGGCGGCGGGTGACGATCCCGCGCGGGTGTTCACGGTCAACACCGGCGCCACCGGCCTCGGCAACGCCGCCAACCTTGACGATTTCGTTGTCGCCGACGCCGACTATGTCGGACGCACGCTTGCCAACAGGTTCCTCCTGACCAACATCGCCTTCGATCCGACCGGCTTTTTCCCGGGATCGACCGGTCTGGTGGCGACCACGGGATTCACCGGTTATGCGGGGGCAATTCTATCGAAGCAGGCAACCGCCGCCGCCCTGGTCAACAGCGACCGCAGCTACCGCGAATTGTTCGTCAGCAATTTGAAAGCGCAGGCCGCGGAGGAAAGCGGCGTCAATATCGACGAGGAACTCGCCAATCTCGTCGTCTATCAGAATGCGTATTCGGCCTCGGCCCGCGCGATCCAGGTGGCCGATGAATTGCTGCAAACCCTCAACGACATCATCAGATAGGGCTCGCCGATGACCCGCATCGCCACCCTCGCCCAACACAATTTGCTGCTCGCTAATGTGCTCAACACCCAGGCGCGCATTTCGCAGGGGCAGCTGCAGATCGGCACCGGACAAAAGGCGCAGGTCTATTCCGGCCTGGCCATCGACGTGAACCGTCTGCTCAACGCCAAGGAACTTTCGGACAAGGCGACGCAATACGCCGACAACATCGGCGTCGTGCAGCAAAGACTCACGCTCATGGACAAGGCCGTTGGCCAAATCGGCAGCGTCATCCGCGACTTCAAGAACGATATACAGGGGTCGCGCAACGATTTGACGACGCAGGGCTCGCGGCTCCAAAGCGACGCCATCACAAAGATGCAGTTCCTGGCCGACCTACTCAATTCCAAGGACGGAACGCGCGCCCTGTTCGGCGGCACCAACCTCGCCGGCCCGGCGACTACCTTCAATGCCGGCACCAATACCGTCGACAATCTCACCAACGTTACCGGCACCGACGCTCAGGGGCGCGTCGCCGCGCTGGCCATCAAATCCGACGACACGACATCGGTTCGTTACGACGCGACCGCGCGCGAAGCGCCCTTTGAAAACGCCCTGCGCGGGCTCGAAGCCATCGCCAACGGCGCCCCCTTGACCCAAGCCATCATCGATACGGCCTTGACCTTCTTTGAAAACGCCCTCAACGGTACGGCGCTGGGGCCAAGTTTTCAGGATATCCAGGTGAGGCTGGGGTCGGCCAACCAGTTCCTGGAGGCCGATCGCCAAAAACACGTTCAGTTCCTGAACTATGCCGGTGACGTCATCAGCAGCATTCAAAACATCAACCCGGCCGAGATCATCGCGAAGGTCAACAAAGACCAAGTCCAGCTCGAGGCTTCGTACCAGTCGCTGGCACGGCTGAGCGAACTCAGCCTGTTGAACTTCCTGCGGTAAAGCGCGGGCGCCGCGGCGCGATGCTAGCGGCTAGGCCTGGCCTCGCCCTTGCCTTTGGGGCCCTTTCCGATCTCGAAAATCTTGTCCTCATGCGTGATGAGTTTCTTGCACCCCTGCAGGGCTTCA
The DNA here is from genome assembly GCA_947445225.1 of Rhodospirillales bacterium. Lineage (GTDB taxonomy): Bacteria > Pseudomonadota > Alphaproteobacteria > CACIAM-22H2 > CACIAM-22H2 > SHVT01. The sequence goes on along the minus strand of CANFCX010000050.1, from coordinate 10,541 downwards.
TAGAGCTTCCCGTCGGCGGCGTTCTGCGAGACCGTAAATAACAGCGGCACCGCGCTCGGTGCGGCGCTCGCGAATTCGAGCAGCAATTTCTTCAAAGCGGGTGTCCGCCGATCGTCACCTTCGGGGAATAGATACATGAGCTGCAGCAGGTAATAGAGCTGCCGGGCCGGCGTCGTGGCCCAATCCTCGGTAACGATGTCGCGTTGACGAAGCACCGAGGCGCGGTTCTGCAAGACCAATTCGGTCTTGTGCTGGCCGTTGGCGACGACCGCGCCGTTGATGATGATTTTTTCTCCGGGCTTCAACGAAAGCTTAAGGGGCATGATGGCTCCGCGCCAATGGCTTCACGAGTTGGTGATACAGTATATAGCGGTTGCAACCTCAGGTTAAGACCAAATATTGCGTTTTTATTCACTGTCCCTCTCGCACCCTCGCCGCCACATCTCGCGGTAGATCCGTTCGATATTGCGGGTGAAGCGCGGCCCGTCGCATAGAGGTGACGCCGCCATTTGCGGGCGCAGGCCGGCCCGAATCTCGGCGAGGCGGCCCCGGTCCAAGGCCAAGGACAAGGCAATCTCCAAATACCGGGCATCCGTTTCGGCCACGAATTCGGGATGGCCGGCATTGGTGAGGTGGCTCGTGGCGTGTCGGCTGACAAACCACTCGCCCGCCAACGTGACCACCGGGACACCCATCCACAACGCCTCACAGGTCGTCAGGCCGCCCGAATAGGGAAAGGGATCGAGCGCGATGTCGACGCGGCCATAACTGGCCAGCAGGTCGACATGCGCGGTGCCGCCTTCGAGGATCAATCGGCCGGGGGCCACTCCCCGCGCGGCGAACAGCCCGCGGATGCGGTCGGCCACGCCGCCGTCGCCCAACGCCTTGCTCTTCAGCAGCAGCCTCGACTCGGGCAACGCGCGCAACAGGCCCGACCACAAGGCGACGACACGTTTATTGACCTTGGACAGATTATTGAAGCAACCGAAGGTGATCGGCCGATCGGTCCCGGCCGGGAGCGGCGCGACCGCGGGTGCGTATCGCGGCGGCGCGTAGCAGATGTAGCCATCGGGAAGCCGCGCAACCTCTTCGACAAACCAGCGTTCGGCGCCCAGCGGTGTTTCCCGCGGATCGGACAGAACGCAGTCGATGGCCTTCATGCCGGTGGTATCGAAATATCCCGCCCACGATACTTGAACCGGCGCGGGGCGGCCGGCGAAAACCGACAGGCGATTGCCCGCGGTGTGCCCGGATAGATCGACAAGAATGTCGATACCATCGGCACGGATGCGCTCGGCCAACGCCTCGTCGGTGACGCCAAGGGTCGAGACCCAGCCATCGGCGCTGCGCTTTAGGGCCGCGGTAATGTCGTCGGCGCGCGCGACCCCGGAATAACAGATCGCCTTCACCTGGTGGCGATCGTGGTCGGCCAGTACGGGCAGAAGGAACCAGCCCACTGGATGCTGCCGCAGATCGGCGGAAACATAGCCCACCGTAAGCGTGCGATCGGGCTCGCGGGTGTTGACGCGCCTTGCGGCCGCCCGAGCCGGCGCCGCGGCGTGACGTTCGGCCCAGGCCCGATGGGCTTCGAGAAGGCCGGCCGAATCCTGCGCCGGGTCGTAGTGGAGAGCGAACAGTAGATTGCTGTGAACGGCCGCGTCGCCCGGTCGGGCTTCGATCGCGCGCCGGAAATACGGCATGGCCTCGCCGATTCTGGCCTGGTCGAGGAGCACATTGCCGAGATTGTTGTTGGCCTCGGCATGGTCGGGATGACGGGCGAGCAGGCGCCGCAACGTCTCCTCCGCGTCCGTCAGTCGCCCCAGCGATTGGAACAAGAGGGCGAGATTGTTCAGCGTGTCCTTATGATCGGGATCCAGATCCAGGGCCCGCCTATAGGCGGCGAGCGCGGCGTCGGACTCGCCGACGGCGTCGAGCGCATGTCCGAGGTTGTTGTGAAAATCGACGACTTCCGGCCGCAGCGCCACGGCCTGCCGATAAGCGGCGACCGCGGCATCGAACTGCCCGGCGCGAGCCAGCGCGTTGCCAAGATTGTAGTGAGCCGCGGCAAAATCGGGGTGTTGGCCCAGGACCAGGCGATATTCCACCGCCGCCGCATCGGCTTGACCCAGGTCGAGCAACGCATTGGCGAGATTGGTATGCGTCTCCGGATCGCCAGGGCGCAGATCGAGGGCGCGTCGGTAGTGTTGCAGCGCCTCGGCGGGGCGACCGAGGGCGCGTTTGGCCTCGGCCAGGTTGTTGTGATAGTCGGCAACCCGGTCGTTGCGGGAAATCGCCTCGCCGATCAATTCGACGGCGCGTTCGCTGAAGCCGTTCTGATGTGCGGCCACGCCCAGGAGATGCAGGGCATCGGCATTGCCCGGTTCCCGATCCAGAACGCGACGATACAGCGCTTCGGCCTCGGTCAGCTTCCCTGCCTGATGGCAGGCCACCGCTTCGGACAGCAGACTCTCGATGTTATCCATCGGATTGGCGAGTGTCGGGGCGCTCGTCGCACCAAATCTTCCACATCGACCGATAGGCCGCCTCGACGTCGCCGACGAACCCATCGGCATCACCCAACGAGCTGCGCTTCATGCGATCGCGCAGACCGGAGCGGAGAGCAGCCAGGCGCGGCAAGTCGCCGGCCAGCCTGCGCGCGATGCCGACATAGGAATCGGCGTCGGCGGCCATCAATTCGGGAACCCCCATTGCACATGACAGACTGACCCCTACCCGCCCGGCATGTGCGTCGCCGGCCAGAGTGATGACGGGAACCCCCATCCAGCCCGCCTCGCAGGTCGTCGTCGTCCCATTGTAGGGAAAGGGGTCCAGGCCGATGTCCACACGCCCGTATAGCGCGAGATGATCGCCGCGCGCACCCTGCCAGGGACTGAATTCCAACCGATCCGCGCCGACGCCGTGTTCGGCAAATCGCCGTCGAAAGTCATCGATTGTCGCCTGGTCGCTGGTCTGCAACGCCTTAAGCATGAGGCGGGAGCCGGGAATTTCACGGAGTAGGCGAGACCAAAGCGCGATAACCGCCGGCGTTACCTTCGCCAGGTTGTTAAATGACGCGAAGGTCACCTGCCCGGCGGACAATGCCGGAAGCGCCGTCACGTCCGGTGCTTCGCGCGGGGCCGCGTAACAATGAAATCCGCGCGGCAGACGATAGAGGCGTTCGACGTGAACCGCGTCGCTGTCACCCGGGGGATCGGCGTGGGCGTCGGTCAGCCGCCAATCCATGGCGGTCAGGCCGGTTGTCGTCGGGTAACCGAGATAGGAGACCTGCACCGGCGCGGGTTTTAGCGCGAATGCCGCGAGCCGATTGCCCGCCGTGTGGCCGGCGAGGTCAACGAGAATGTCGATGCCGTCGCCGCGCACCAATTCCGCGAGGGCGCCATCGGTGAGGCCGACCGTGGAGCGCCAATGATCCGCGCGCGACCGCAGGCGCTCCGTCACGCTATCGGGCGCTTTGACCTGGGCGTAGCAGAAGATCTCCGCGTCGGTGCGGCGATGGCCGGCGATCAGGGGCTCGATAAAATACGCGCAGGAATGACTACGGAAATCCGGCGAGACATAACCGATGCGCAGCCGCCGTCCGGGTTCGGCCGCATTGCGATGCGGCATGGGAGGGCGTGCCGGCGCCAACGTCGCGGCGTGTTCGCGATGGGCGGCGAAGATCTCGGCCGGCGTGGATTGCGGATCGTAGCTCATCGCGTTCAGAAGATTTGACCGCGCCTCCGTCAGTCCGGGCGCAAGCTCGATGGCGCGACGATAGGATGCCATGGCCGCGGCCGGACGGGCCTGCAATTGCAGAACGGTGCCGAGATGGTTGTGGGCCTCGGCGCAACCCGGCTGCAGTTCGATCGCCCGCCGATAACTTTTGCTCGCCTCTTCCAATTGGCCGCGATCGCGCAGGGTGTTCCCCAGATTGTTCCAGGCCGCGGCGAAATCGGGTCGGGCGGCGATGGCGGCGCGATAACTCACTTCGGCGTCCGCCGATTTGCGTTGATCGCTCAGGACGATGCCAAGGTTGTTCAGCGCATCGGCATAGTTGGGCATCAGCGCGGTGGCCCGCCGATAGCTGCGCTCGGCCGCGGGGAGGTCGCCAAGTGCCTGGCGGACAATGCCGAGATTGTAGTGAAAGGCGGACCGTCCTTCGTCGATCGCGATCGCCTGACCGATGAGGTCGGCGGCCCTACCCGAGCCACCGCTTTGATGAGCGAGCAGTCCGAGCAGATGGAGAGCATCGGCGTGGCGTGGGCTCGCCGCCAGGACCAGCCGGTAGACCGCTTCGGCCTCCGCCAGGCGCCCGGCTTGGTGATGACGGAGCCCGACCGCTAGATCCGGGATGGAATCGGCCATGCGGCGCGGTCCCGCGAATTAGGTTCGGCCGGCAACGCGCGCGGTCAGCTCGGCGCGCAGCCGCTCCACCACACCGTCCCAGGGTTCCCAGGGTCGCCGACAAAAAAGGCGCAGGCTCGGCTGAAACGGGCAGTGATCGGTGCCAAGCATCGACCATTCATCGGTCAAGCCGAAGGTCCAGGCCGGCAGCCCAAGCGCTCCCGCCGTGGTCGCGACCGAAACCCAGGCCGAGACGATGACATCGGCAGCGGCGGACAGCGCCGCCGCATTGTCGATTTCCTGCATCAGATCGATGCCGGGCATTTGGTGGATGGTGACGCCAAAGCGGCGCCGCGCGTCTTCGATTTCCTCGCGGCATTCGTCATATTGAAGATTAACGAAAACGGCCCCCGGCACGCGTAACACCGGGGCCAGATCCGACAGCTCCATCAGCCAAGGGCGGCGTTGGTCGGTGATCAATTTGCTGCGCCAGCAGATGCCAACCTTCAGGCCCGGACCCAACGCATCCAGCCGAGCACGCCATTGCCCCCGCCTTTCGTGATCGACGGCGAGATAGCCCGAACTCGCCGGAAAACTCTCCAGGCGGGGCCGCAGGTGGCGCGCGAGCGAGCCCATTGGGCATTGCACGTCGATGTCGGGGGACAATGCCCGCGGATCGGGGGGATCGGCGCGGCCGACCGTGACGGCGGTCGGAAATGAACGCTCGAACATCGGCACGAGCCTCGGATCGCATTCGATCAGGCATTTTTTTGCGCGCCGAACCACGTCGGGCAGCATATTGGCGAACAGAAGTTCGTCGCCGACCCCCTGCTCTCCCCATACCAGAATCGTGCGGCCGGTCAGGTCCTCGCCCTCCCACATCGGTTGGGTGAACGGGCGAACACGTTTCAAGGTCGGCATGTGGCGGCGCCATTCATACGCCTCGAAGCCCTGTTTCAGACGGCCGGCCCGGAGCAGCGTGTGGGCGAGGTTGTTGCGGGCCTCGACATAATTGGGCGACTGCGCGATGGCTTGTTCGAGGGCCGCGATGGCCTCGTCGAATCGGTCCAATTCGCGCAGGACGCCGCCGAGATTGAAATGCGCCTCGGACATGGTTGGCTGCAGCTCCGCGGCGCGCCGGAAATGCGCGATCGCCTGTTCCCGCCGCCCAAGGCGAAATTGCGCGTTACCCAGATAATAATGGGCCTCGGCCAGTTTGGGATGGGCGTGGACCGCCGCTTCGAGAACGCGAACGGCCGCCTCGGCCTTGCCCTGTTCGAGCAAGGCACGGCCGAGATCGACCTTCACCGCGGCCAGATCGGGGCGCAGCGTCAGGGCCCGCTCTAACGCCAATGCCGCCTCGGCCCAGTTCAATCGCGCGGACAAGACACGCCCGAGTGTCGCATGGCCCTCGGCACGGTCGGGAGCGCACGTGGTGGCGCGCCGGGCGCTGGCCTCGGCGCCGTCGAGATCCCCGCCGGCCAACAGGGCCTCGGCCAGCGTGTTGTGCGCCCCGGCATGATCGGGAACGAAAGACAGAACATTGCGCGCACCCGAGGCGGCCTCGTCCGCGCGGCCCTGATCGATCCGAACGATGGCCAGGTTGTGATGAGCCTCGATGTAATCCGGACGCAGGGCGACGGCGCGGCTCAGATTTTCGGCCGCTTCCTCGTGCCGCGCCAGCGCATGCAGGGCATTGCCGAGATTATTATGGGCCTCCGGAAGATCGGGGCGTTCAGCGATGACCTGGCGGAATTCGGCGATCGCCGTCTCGACTTGTCCCGCCTGCTGCAAGGCGTTGCCGAGATTGATCCGCGCCTCGGCGTCGCGCGGCGAAAGGGTGAGTGCCGTCCGATAGTGCGCGATGGCGACGTCGAACCGGCCCAGCCCGCGATAGGCCTCGGCCAGATTGTTGTGATAATCCGATACGCGCGGGTCTTCGGCGATGGCGGATTGAAGAAGATCGACGGCCATCTGCAAGCGCCCGGTCTGGATGGCCAACGCGCCGAAGAGTCCGAGAACGATGGGGTTACGGGGATCGCCCTGTTGCGCCCGACGATAGAGAGACTCCGCCAGCGCGAAATCGCCGGCGCGATGCCGGGCCACTGCCGCTTGCAGGATATCGACGGTGGTTGCCGCTTCCGGATTGTCTTTGTTGTCCGGAACGGCGGTCAGCATTGTTCGGCCGGTCGTTGAAACCGCGCGGGGTTAGGCCCTTGCCTGAATTCCGCGGGCGCCCGAATCAAACCGGCGCGATCGACCGTACGGGAGATTCGGCCGCGGGCACGACACCCGGCTGCGCGTCTTTCGCAGCCAGTAGCCCTTGCGCAACCTCGCGATTGATCTTGATCAGCATGTCGAATTTCGGCGGCTTGGGATCGAAAAGGATATCGACCGTGCGATCGTCGACGAAAATGCTGAGCTTCAAGATGTTCGTACGGATTTCCTTCGGGTTGGGGTTGTCGTCGGACAGCGCCTCGACCTGAAGGATCGTCCACAACCGCCAGTTCAGCCGCAGCGCGGCCTGAACCGATTCCTTGTCTTCGCGGGTGGCGCTCTCGGTGAGTTTCTGCGCGTCCGCCAGGCGTCGAGCGGCTTCGATCAGGGCGCGCGCCTCGTTCTGCCGGGGATTGCCGGGAATGAATTGCAACCCCTGGTATTGCCGCATCTGGTCGCGTCTTGCCGTCATCATTTTTCGCTCCAACGCAGAAAATCTCTTCGCGCCGATGCGATTAGAGCCCGACTTCGTTAATTTTCGGTAACTCCGATCGACAATTGCTCCCCAGCAGCGATCAGTATATCGGCGGCCGTTCTTTAGCGGCAATGAAAAAGGGGGGCGGCCGCGCCGCCCCCCTTGTCGCCCGCGCGAGGCGCGGACGCCGTACGCGGCCTAAGAGAACAGAGTCAGGATCGAACGTTCGCTCTGGGCCGCGAGGGCCAGGGCGGAGATACCGACTTGTTGACGAGTCTGCAGCGCGGTCAGATTCGCCGCCTCTTCGTTGGAGTCCGCCAAGGTCAGCTTGTCAGCGCCTTCCTTGAGGTCGTTGATGTACTTCCCGTTGAAGTCCAGGCGGACCTGCAGGAAGCTCGCGTTCGAACCCAGCGTCGTGGAACGGTCACGAACCGAGGACAGCGCCACTGCCAGCGCCGCGATCGCGTCGCTCGCGACCGATGCGTTGCTGATGCTCTGCGTGTTGAGCGACAGGCCGGAAGCCGAATTCGTGGTTCCGGTGATGGTCTGTTCCGCCGCCGCCGTTTCGTTGAAGTTGACCTTCAGCGTGTTGGACCCGCTGATCAGGTTGACGCCCTGATAGCTCGAGTCGGAAACGACGTTGTCGAGCTGGGCGCGGAGTTCGTTGAACTGGGTGTTCAACGCCGAGGCCGAACCCTGGCCGGACAGCACCTGCTCGGCCAGCGCTTTCATCTGGCTGAGAACGTCGGTGACCGCGGTCAGGCCGTCGAGGCCCGACTTCACCGTGCTGATGGCCTGACCGATATTGTCCTTCGCACTGCCGAAGTCATCGCCGCGTGACCGGAGAGAATTGGCATTGAAGAACGCGGATGCGTTGTCGATCGGGCTGTTGACGCGAAGGCCGGTCGACAAACGTTGCTGCGTGCGGCCGATGAGGCTGACCGTGTCCTGCAAGGACAAGAGGTTCGCACGGGTCGATATGGAGAGAACGATTGAAGACGCTGCCATGGTGGCATTCCCCTTTCTAGGGCTGGTCATTGCCAGGCGATTTCCGCCGGGCAAGTTAACGAAGTGTTAACGAATCCCGCCATGCAGGATACGTGCCGTGGAAATTCACCAGGGGTTATGGCGAAGAACCTCGGAAAAGTGGGATTTTTGTAGCCAACCGGGAGGGAGCCCCCCGGGCAAGAATTGCCGAGCCCGGCAAATTTTGCCGACCCAGGCGAAAAGGGGCGCGGCTGGGGCGCGGTCGAGGACCGGATTTTCCGGGGCCGGCACAAAGACAAAGGGAGCGGCCGAAGTCGCTCCCTTTGTCTTTGTCCACCGCGGAGCGCGGCGAAAAACGGGCGCTTTTGGCCCGCACCACGCGGGCAGGGGTCATGCCGATTCATCGCCTCATGTCGATCTTGCTTTTTTTCGCCAAAACCGAGGGCGGCTCCGGAGCGGCAATCCGGGCTCCCGGCAAGATTTACCGGGCGCCACCGGGCAATTTATGCCGGGCGGCAATTTACTCCCGGCGAATCGCAGACGCGGAATGACGGCGGCGACGAGCCGCTACGCCGGCCGTGCCTTCGGCAGATTACTGAAACAGCGCGAGGATGGAGCGCTCGCTCTGGGCGGCGAGCGCCAGCGCCGATGTGCCCACTTGTTGGCGTGTCTGCAGCGCGGTGAGGTTGGCGGCCTCCTCGTTGGCGTCGGACAGGGTCAATTTGTCGGCGCCCTCCTGGAGGGTATTGATATGCCGCGTATTAAAGTCGAGCCCTATCTGAAGGAAACTCGCGTTCGATCCCAGCGCCGTGGAGCGAGCGCGGACAGACGATAATGCCCCGGCCAACGCGGCGATCGCATCGCTCGCCGCCGCCGCATTGCTGATGCTGACCGCATCGAGCGCCAGGCCCGAAGCGGTGTTGGTGGTGCCGGTGATGGTTTGTTCGGTGGCCGCGTTTTCGTTGAAATTGATCTTCAATGTGTTGGCGCCACCGATCAGGTTCACGCCCTGATAGCCGGCGTCATTGGCGATGGTGTCGATCTGGCCGCGGAGTTCGTTGAACTGGGCGTTCAACTCGGGCGCCGAGCCCTGCCCGGCCAACACCTGTTCCGCCAGCGCCTTCATCTGACCGAGGATTTCGGTGACGGCCGTAAGCCCATCGAGACCGGATTTGACGGTGTTGACGGCCTGGCCGATCGCGTCCTTGGCGTTGCCAAAATCGTCGCCGCGGTTTCGCAAGGATTGCGCGCCAAAATAGGCGCTGGGGTTGTCGACGGGTGCGTTGACCCGTACGCCGCTCGACAAACGCTGCTGCGAGCGGCCGATAAGGTCGACCGTTTGCCGCAACGACAGCAGATCGGACCGGGTAGCAAGCCTGAGTGTGATCGATGGAGCCGACATCGACGTCTTCCCTCGCCTAAGCGGCTAACGACTAGGAGAACAACGCTAGGATCGACCTCTCGCTTTGGGCGGCAAGCGCCAGCGACGAGATACCAATCTGCTGGCGGGTCTGCAGCGCCGTCAAATTCGCCGCTTCCTCGTTGGGATCGGCATTGGTTAGGCGATCGGCGCCTTCTTGCAGGTTGTTGGTTTGCTTGGTGTTGAAATCGAGCCGTGTCTGCAGGAAGCTCGCATTCGAGCCGAGTACGGTCGCGCGCGAGCGCACGGACGACAACGCGGTGGTCAACGCGGTGACCGCGTCGCTGGCCGCGGCGGCGGTGCTGATGCTCTGGCTGTCGATGGAGAGGCCGGAGGCACTGTTGGTCGAGCCGGTGATCGTCTGCTCGGCCGCGGCGCTTTCGTTGAAATTGACCTTGAGCGTATCGGCGCCGCCAATCAGGTTCACGCCCTGGAAGCTGGCATCGCTGACAAGGTTGTTGAGCTGATTGCGCAATTCGTTGAACTGCGTATTCAACGACGCGGCGTCGCCCTGCCCGGCCACGACCTGATCGGCGAGCCCCTTGAGCTGCTCCAGCGTCGAGCTAACCGCGTCGAGCGCGTCGACGCCGGCCTTCACCGTATTAACGGCGACGCCGATGGAATCCTTTGCCGCGCTGACATCGCTTGCCCGCGACGTCAATGACTGGGCGATGAAGAAGGCAGTGGCGTTGTCGATCGGGCTGTTGACCTTTTTTCCGGTCGACAACCGATTCTGTGTAACGCCGATCTGCTGCGAGGTGTTCTGAAGCGCCTGCAGAGTCGAGCGGCTAAAGATGGAAAGCGAGACCGAGGTCGCCATGTGTTCCTCCCTATTTCAGGGTCAGCACAGCAAAAGAGCGCTTTTCCGCGCCCGGAGATCGTCTTAACGGAAAATTTACCAAGCTGGCGGTGGCCAGTCAAACAATACGTCGGGCGGCGAGCGGTCAAATCATACGAAAGGCTGAGACTTTTGAAGTTCCATGCGAGTTAAGGCTACCTCGAAAAATAGCCTCTTTCCAGCGCGATCAAAATCCGATTCAAGGATGCTGACACAGCGCGGGGTTTTGCATCATGGGCCAGCCGGGATTTTTCGATTTG
>CANFCX010000049.1 GCA_947445225.1 Rhodospirillales bacterium | reverse complement strand
TACGTCCTTATATTGCGGGAAGTTTTCGAACTCGACCGGCGTCGCCGGATTGAGTTCGTTATAAGCGTTGATGATCTCCTCGATCGCCGCGAGGTGGCGCGCGACGCGCAATTTCAACGGCCAGCCCTGGGCGTCGAATTTGACGAAAAGGCGTCCGAGGCCGGCGGCGCGGACGTAATTGTCGTCGCGGCCCTCGACCACCAGTTCTTCGCTGGTGCGCCCGCGAAAACGTCCCATCGCCGGGTTGGCCGTTTCCGCCAGGACCGACAACGCGTTGGTGTGGTCGCCGAACTCGCGGTGGCTCAACCCGTGAAGGTTAAGTGGGGAGGCCGCCATCCCGATCGGAATGCGGCGCCCCTGCATCATCGCATTGGCCGTGGCCACGAGTTCGAACGCCTTTTGATGCACCACGAACATGTTGATCACGGGATATTCGGGCTGCGCCTCGTGCATGTCGAAAACGACATTGGCGGTGCGCGCGATGGCGGTCAGCCCGTGGCTGACTCGCGCGGTCAGCCAGCCATTCGCCCGTCCCGGATGCAGGCGGTTCAGGTTGCGAGCCTCATGGCCAACCATGCCTTCGCCGCTCGGCTGGTGAACATAGATGTCCGGATCGGGCCATTGATGCACCGGGTTGCCCAGGCGCATGCCGACGCGGAACCAGCGTTTGCCGCCGGGGGTATCGATCTCGTAGCTGTGCAGATAGGCTTCCATCGGGTCGGTATGGGTGAAACCGCTCCGGTTGGATTGCGGCACGACGACGATCTTGCCGCGCTTGACCCTGACGTTCTCGATCACAAGCACCGCCGCCATCATGCCCGCGATCTCTTGCGGATGTGTGCCGCCCAAAACCATGATGGTGCCGCCCGGCGCCGTGCCCGCCAGTTCGAATACCGGCGTGTCGCCGGCGGAACCGGCAAGGCTCGGCTCGAACTCGCTCAGCATCTTCTGGGCGGTCACGCCCGGGCCGGCGACGATCGGCTCGGCCTCGTGCATCGACCAGAAGACCCAACCGGCGGCGATGGTCACCACGACGGTCGCGATCGAAAGGATCAGCGCCGAACGGCGCCCACCCGCAAACTCGCTTGTCGACATCACTTCACTCCAACGGATCGAAGGAAGAACGGCACGAAAATCAGCGCCGCGTAAAGCTGCGGGCGCCAGTCGCGCTCGCGCCACAACACCGTCACCATCATCGCGGCGACAAACAGCGCCAGCAGCCGATAGATGATCATCACCGCCAGCTCGCCCGAGAACATGGAACCTCCTCAAGTCTTCAGAAAATCGGGATTAGTCGCGCCTGACTCACGATCGCCCCCAGGCAACGCGGAGCACGCGTCAGTTCATACGCTTTCACGGGGGAATTCGGAAGGGGGCGCCTCGACCCCCGCCGCCGTGCTGCCGTCAGGGCGCCGACGCTGGATGCGGAAGGTCAAGTTGAATTTGCGTTTTGACAGAGGCGGCAGATTTTATTAGCGTGACCGACTAAGTGGCAAAGTGCCCAAAAAAGTAAATTTTCTGTCGTGAACACGGAGGGAACGGTGGCCAATATGGATACTCGGCGTTTTTCTGCCCTAAAACTCGCGGCGGCGACCCTGCTCGCGGTTCTGTTCTGCGGAGCGGTCGCCAACGCCCAGGCGCCAGCCGCGCCCGCGCCGGCAGCCCCGCCGCCAATACCGCGTACGGCAGACGGCAAAGTTGATTTTTCCGGCCTTTGGGTGGCCGGCGGCAGCGCGCCGACCGGTGCCGAGGCCGTTACCTTCGCGGGCCGAAACGACGATTTCGAGAATTTTGAGAACGACAACGGTCTGGCGCGGATGTCGGATCGGAACAAGCCGGTCTACAAACCCGAATTTTGGGATCGCGTTCATTCGAACGAGGTCTACGGCAATTGGGAGGATCCTTCCTTTCGTCATTGCCGCCCCGAAGGCGTGCCGCGGCTCGGCGCCCCCGCCCAGGTCATTCAAATCAAGGATTGGATCGTCCTCTTCTATGGCGGCGGCTTCTTTGGGAAGAACTCCGTCAGGATTATTCCGATGGATGGACGTCCGCACAATCTGGCGCGGGTTGCCATGGAATCCTATCTGGGCGATGCGATCGCCAAGTGGGAAGGCGACACGCTGGTTATCGAGACCATCGGGTTCACCGATGAGAGCTGGCTGCACAAGAACGGCTACTTCCACGGCTTCAATATGAAGGTGACGGAGAAGTTGACCCGGACCGGCACCACGATGCGCTGGGAAGCGACCGTGGAGGATCCCGAGTTTCTAGCCGAACCGTGGACGATGAATCCCATCGTCAGGAACCTGAATACGAATCCGAATGGGTACCTGCCCGAGGATCTGCCCTGCGAGGAGCGTGATGTGGAGCACCTCGTGTCGAGAGCCCGCAGCGGCTGATCGGCCGGCGGTCCGGGAAGGTCCGTTAGAGCTTGCACAAGAGTACGCTACGACTTGAATCAAGCCATGAATGAATAGGGAGCATAGAGCAATGAAACTCAAACTAGCCTTGACCGCCGCGGCGGGGATTGGTCTGTTTTTCGCGGGCGCGCCGACACAGGCGCATCACGCGGTGCAGGCGAGTGTCGATGTCGACAACGTCGTCGAGACGAAGGCCGTCCTGACCAAGATCGATTGGATCAATCCGCACACCTGGATGCGTTTTGACATCACCCTGCCCGATGGCAAGGTCGAAAAGAACGTGATGATCGAATCGCTCGGTATCGCCGCGCTGCGGCGTCTCGGCGTCGACAGCAAGAGCGCGCTAAAGGTCGGGGACACCTATACGATCGGGTACTTCCCCAACCGCAACGGCAAGCCCGGCGGCTTCATGGACATGATGATCCTGCCCGACGGCCGTAAATTCGATACCAAGTTCGACGATCCCTCGGCCGTAAGGCGGTAGACGCGCTTTACCGACAGGACTTCCGCATGACGGGTGGCATGAACAATGCCGCCCGTCATGCGGTATGATCGAACGAACCTAGGGGGATGGAAATGGATTATCGGACTGGAATTTTCGGCGTTGTTCTCGCGGTCGGGGCCGTGGCCGCGATCCCCGCTTGGTCGCAGGCGCTTCCGACGAGGCCCGCGACTCAAGGCGTCGTGGAAAAACCATCGAATATGGATCCCGCGACGAGCAAGAATCTCACGGAAATCGTGGCCGCGACCATAAGAGACGCGGCTGACGGCATGGGCATGGCCCGCTGGGATCGCAATAAGGCGCCGCCCCGCATCGCTTACGATACGGTTCATTCCTTCATGTTTTACGCCAGCGGTACCTATGGCGAGGTGAAGTCGAACAAGATTACGATCTCGATGGACTACGTCCTGCCCGGAATTCGCGCCGATGTCGAAAAGGCGCCGGGGCAACGCGAGATCACGGTCGCGGCCGGAAAATTGTCTTGGGACGAATCCAAGCCGGGCGTGTTTGCGAAGGCCAGCACCCAGGCGGCGGCCGACCGGCAAAGGCTGATGTGGATATTCCCGCCGGCGATCGTTCACGCCGCCGTCATGGCGCCGGAAAAGGTCAAGGTGGCCGATCGCGCCGGCCGCAAGGAAATGACCGTGGTCGCGCCCGACGGGACCGAAATCAAGGCCCTGCTGGGTGCCAAGAACCGCATTTCGAATGTCGAGATGCAGTCCGGCGGAAAAACCTATGTCGGCGAATACGCCGATTACATCGAGGACTTTCAGGATTTGGAAGTGATGTTGCCATCCAAAGTCGTCCAGAAGATCGACGGCAAGGTCGTGAACGACTTTACGATCTGGGAACATTACCCCAATCCATACGTCATCTTTCCGACGCCCAAGGAGCTAAAATAGCCGCCACGCGCCAAATTCGGCGACAATAAGGCGGCTGGGGTCAATCAACGCTTAGGGAGGTATAGGACATGAGTAAGACAACTTGGCGCCTGGCGGCGTCGTTAACCGTGGCCTGCGGTGCCCTGGCCTGGTCGCAAGGCTGGACCCAGACCGCTGGCGTGAGAATCGAGGTTCTGTCCTCGATGCCGCAGCTTGTCACCGGCGGCGACGCCCTGGTAAAAATTTCCGGCGTCGACGCCGCTCCGAACGTGACGGTCGGCGGCCGCGACGTGTCGGGCGCTTTCAAATCCGACACCAAGGGCGGCTGGATCGGCCTGGTTGACGGTTTGAAGGATGGCGACAACCCGCTGGTCGCCAAGGGCGCCGGCCGGGAAGCCACCGTGACCCTGAAAAACCATCCCATCAACGGTGCGCTGTTCGCGGGTCCGCAACAGACGCCGTTCTTGTGCGAAAACGAGGCCCACGGCCTTGAGAAGGCCAAGGATGCGTCCTGCGCGGCGCCCAGCGTCGTCAAATATTATTACCGCAACCGCGCCAACGAGTGGAAGGCGTTCGACGCCGCCGCGCGCCCGAATGACATCGGGACCACGAAAACCACCGAAGGCAAAACGGTCCCGCTGATCGTTCGCCAAGAGCGCGGCGTCATCAATCGGGCGGCGTATCTGATCAACATCCTGCACGACCCGGCGGCTGGCCCAGCGCCGACACCCATCGATCGCGGTGGCTCGGCGTGGAACGGCAAGCTGATCTACGGTTATGGCCCGGGCGTGGGCACTGGCTATCGCATGGGCGCCAATTTCGGCCACGGCACGGCCCCGACCTTCTTCATCGAGGTCGGCGGGCGCGACATCGACGCCGCCATCGCCGGCGGCTACGCCATCGCCAGCGGCTCATTGAACGTATTTGGCACCATGCCGAACGACGTGCTGTCGGCCGAGACCACGGCGAAGATCAAGGAGCGCTTCATCGAACTTTTCGGGCCGCCGATGTTCACCATCGCCCAAGGCGTCTCCGGCGGTTCGATGCAGAACCAAATGATCTCCAATGCCTATCCGGGTCTGCTCGACGGCATCATGCCGCTGCAGCTGTACGCCGATACGCTGACCTTCCTGCAGCCGCTCTATGACTGCGAATTGTTGGTCAATGTGTTCAAGACCGGTACCTGGACCCGCGATCAATTGAACGCGGTATCGGGCAAATATTGGGGCTATTGCGTCAGCAATGGCACCCGGTATCCCAACGCGCGCGTCGGCAATTGCAACGCGGGCGTGGCCGATATGGTCGAGAAGGACGCGGCCCTGAAGGCGAAAGGTATCCGTTGCACGTATCAGGACAACCTGTACGCGGTGTTCGGAACCGATCCCAAGACCGGCTTTGCCCGCAATCCGTTCGACAATGTGGGCGTCCAATACGGTCTCAAGGCGTTGAACGACGGCGTGATCAACTTCGCCCAGTTCATCGACATCAATGCCCGCGTCGGGGGCCACGATGCCGATGGCAAGCTCATGCCGCAGCGTCAGGTCGGCGACGAATTGGCGATCAAGGCCGCGTATGAAACCGGTCGCATCAATAGCGGCACCGGCGGGAACAAGGAAGTTCCCTATGTCGGCGTCCGCACCTATATCGATGGCGATCCGTTCGGCCGCGGTGACCCCAACGTCGACGTGCATGACGGCTATCACTCCGACATCGTCAAGGCGCGTCTGCAAAAGTACAACGGGACCAGCGCGAACTTCGTCTACTACCTGGCGGCAAACGGAGCCGGCACCTACAGCAACACGGTCGGCTCGGCGGCGAATATCGCCAACGTCGAGGCGCTGGCGCAGATCGACAAGTGGCTGACGGCGATCGTGAACGACAAATCGGATCGTCCAAAGGCCCAGAAGGTCATCGCGAACAAGCCGGCCGACTTCGTCGACACCTGCTTCGCCGCGAAGGGCGGGTTCGACATGACGGCGATCGAGCGGATCACCGACTGGAACCGCTGCAAGGCCATCTTCCCGATGAGCTCGGACGCGCGCATGGTCGCGGGCGGCCCGGCCACGGGCGACGTGCTGAAGTGCCAGATGAAGGCGATCGACGCCAGGGACTACAAAGTTGCGCCCAGCGCCGATCAGATGGCGGAACTCCGGAAGGTGTTCCCGGCCGGGGTGTGCGATTACAGCAAGCCGGGCGTCGGCCAGACGCAGACGGTCAACACCTGGGCGATGTTCTCTTCCAATGACGGCAAGTACGCTCAGCTGAAATAGGGCGCAACGCCGACGATACGGCAGCAGAGGGTTTCTCACGAAATCCTCTGCTTTTTTTTAAAGGGCAATGGCGGGCAGGCTCAAACGCCTTCACCCAACACCACTAGGAACTGAAATGAAACGCACTGTCTGTCGGATGAGTTTGGCCGTTGCGGCGCTTCTGTCGGTTGGTATCTCCGGCTCCCCGGCATGGGCGGCCGTCGGCATCAACGTGTTGTCATCCCATCCCAAACTCGTGACCGGCGGCGACGCCCTTGTCGCGATCGAAGGCGCGGCCGGCGCGCCGAACGTTTCGGTGAATGGGCGCGACCTGTCGGCGGCGTTCAAGGCCGATCCCGCCACCGGCGCCTGGATCGGGCTGGTCGATGGGCTGAGGAACGGCGAAAATCAACTGGTCGCCCGATCGGGCGCGGAGCAGGCGTCGCTGACGCTCATCAATCATGCGATCAACGCCACCCTTTTTGCCGGACCGCAGCAGACGCCGTTTCTGTGCGAAATGGAGGACAACAATCTGACGGCGGCCCCGGGTGCGCGGCTCGACCCCAAGGACGCACCCGATTGCGCCGCCGTGACGACGGTTGCGTATTTCTACCGCAACCGCACCGGGCAATGGAGAGCCTTCGACCTCCAAGGCACCCGGCCCAACGACATCGAAGCGATCAAGACCTCCGATGGCAAGAACGCCGCGCTGATCGTGCGCCAGGAAAAAGGCGTCATCAACCGCTCCGCTTATATCCTCAACGTGTTGCACGATCCCGCCGCCGGCCCGGTTCCGTCGCCGACGAATCGGGGCGGGTCGGCCTGGAACGGCAAGTTGGTGTACAGCTTCGGCGGCGCCGTGCAGGCGAATTACCACATGGGCCGGAAGATCGGCGAGCTGAACGCCGGCACGCAGCACATGGAAGATACGATCATTGGCTTCCGCGACTCCTTCATCACGCGTGGCTACGCGATCGCGGCCGGCTCGCTGAACGTGTTCGGCTCCAACAACGACGACGTCAAATCGGCGGAGACCGCGGCCAAAATCAAGGAACGCTTCATCGAATTGTACGGGCCGCCGGTCTACACCATCGGCACCGGCGCCTCCGGCGGCTCGATGCAGCAGCATCTGATCTCCAACGCTTATCCCGGGATCATCGACGGTGTGATGGCCAGCCGCTCCTATGCCGACACCATGACGTTCCTCATGCCGCTGCACGACTGCGAGCTTCTGGCGCGAACCTTCCGCACGGGAACCTGGACGCGGGCGCAGCTCAACGCCGTCTCCGGCAAATACTGGGGCTATTGCGTCAGCAACGGGACGCGGTATCCGAACGCGCGCCCGGAGTT
Source organism: Rhodospirillales bacterium (assembly GCA_947445225.1). Lineage (GTDB taxonomy): Bacteria > Pseudomonadota > Alphaproteobacteria > CACIAM-22H2 > CACIAM-22H2 > SHVT01. The sequence continues at coordinate 9,555 of CANFCX010000049.1, read as the reverse complement.
TTGCGACTTGGCCGTGCTCGATCTGATCGACAGCGATGCGGCGTTGAAAACAAAGGGCGTTCGCTGCACCTACCAGGACAATTTAGTGAACGTGTTCGGCGTGGACCCCAAGACCGGATTTGCGCGCAACCCGTTTGACAATGTCGGCGTGCAATACGGCTTGAACGCGCTCAATGACGGGGTCATCACCTTCGCGCAGTTCATCGACATCAACACGCGGATCGGTGGGCTCGACGCCGATGGAAAAATCGTCCCGCGCCGCATGGTCGGCGACGAACTCGCGCTGAAGCGCGCATACGAGACCGGCCGGGTGATGTTGGGAAATGGCGGCGCGACCGAAGTTCCGATCGTCAGCATCCGCAGTTATAACGACGGCGATCCCCTACGGCGGGGAGACCCCAATGTCGACGTTCACGACGGATATCACAGCGAGGTCGTCGAAGCGCGCCTGCGTAAATATGCGGGCACATCGGCCAATTACGTGCAGCTGATGGGGGCGACTTATGGCAGCCCGCAACTCGATGCCCAGACGTTGGGTTCTCCGCTAAACGCGATTTCGATGGAAACGCTGGATCAGCTTGATAAGTGGCTGCTCGCGATCCGCAACGACAAATCGAACCGGACCAAGGCGCAAAAGGTCATCGCCAACAAACCCGCCGATTTTGTCGATGCCTGTTATCCCGAGAAAATCGGCCCGATCATGGGCGTGTTTGAACGTGTGACCGACATGGCGCGTTGCAAGGAGCTTTTCCCCACTTATGGGGACGCAAGGCTGGCCGCGGGCGCGCCGCCGACGGACGATGTGTTTAAATGCCAACTCAAGCCGATCGACGTTCGCGACTATAAGATGGCGCCCAGCGCAGATCAGATCGCCGAGCTTAGGAAAGTATTTCCCGACGGCGTATGCGACTATGCCAAGCCCGGGGTCGGGCAGACCGCGCGCATGACCCCATGGGCGGTTTTCACAGGTGACGGTGCATTTTCAGGTCCCTAAGAGGAGGAACAACCCATGCTTCCAATCGCAAATCCACTACGGCGTCTCACGGGCGCGCTCGCACTCGGCGCCCTGTTCGCCTTCGGCGCGGCATTCTCCGCGACCGCTCAGCAGCTGATTACTCTCAACGCGCCGGCCATGGTGACCTCGATCGGTCAAAGCCGCGACGGCGATGCTCTGCAAAAGGCCGTCATGCGCGCTGGCGTCGAACCGAGCTATGACGACAAATTCGAGCCGAAGGATTTCGGCGACACCAAGACCCTGTTTATTGCCGTGGGCGCGGATCCCGGGGTCGACATGAAGGCCGAGACCGAACGCGCCGGAAGGTTGTTGGCCGAGGCGCGCAAACTGGACATCGCGGTGGTCATGGTGCACATGGGCGGCAAGGCCCGTCGGGACGCCAAGACCGACGACCTGATCAAGCTGGTCGGTCCAAAGTCCGACCTGATCATGATCCTCGCCGACAGCGACGAGGACGGCATGATCAAGAAGCTGGCCACCTCCAGCGGCATTCCCTTGCGCGAGGCGCGGAGCGCCGCCTTCCTGTCCGAACTGATCAAGGGCGGTTTCGGCAGCGGCAGCTAACGCAAACCGATAGAAAAGCGCGGGGGACTTCGTAAGGAGTCCCCCGTTTTGTTTTTGGGGGTCGGCGTCGCCGACAGCCAGCGCGGGGCGCGGCAGTCGCGTTATTTCAAATAGGTGCGGACGATATCGATTAGCTCGTCCGTGCCCTGAATCCGAATTTCGTTCGGTTTGTCGTCCAGGTTCGTGACGTGATTGCGAATGTGGTCCTCGAGGACCTCGGCCATCAATCCGTTGATCGCGCCTCGCACCGACGCAATCAATTGGAGAACGGCGCCGCATTCGGCCCCGGTATTGAGAGCCTTCTCGATCGCGGCCACCTGGCCGCCGATCCGGCTGACGCGATTCAGCAATTGAGGCCTTTTGCGGATCGTGTGGCTCATGTCCAACGCGCCATTTGTCCAAGCTCGCAAAATCAGCCCACAATAATGGGGATAACGAGGCGCGAACGCAACGGTTCTAGCTCTCAATGCCTTCAAGAACCCGTGTCTTAGGCTGCGTCAATGGGCCGTTCCGGGGTTGCGAGGCTCGATTTCGTGTGGAACGAAAAATGGAACGCCATCCTGCATCGCGACCTGCGCATCGACGCCATAGACCTCGCGTATCGCCGCCGGGGTCAAGGTGCTTCTCCAGTCGCCGATACCGGCGACCCGGCCTTCTTTCAGCAGCACGACGCGATCGGAGAAACGGGCCGCCAGCGACAGGTCGTGTATCGCCACGAACGCAGTCATGTGCCTCTCTCGGGCTAGTTCGGCAATCAGACGCAAGGTTTCGAGCTGATTGCGAATGTCGAGTGCGCTCGTCGGCTCATCGAGGATCAGGAAATCGGTCTGTTGGATCAAGGCCCGGGCAAGCATGACGCGTTGGCGCTCGCCCCCGCTGAGTTCCGACAAGAGTCGAAAGGCGAAGTCCCGCAGCGCGAGGCGACCTAACGTCGCCTCCACGATGGCGTGGTCGCGGGGGGTCGCGTGCGTTGAAAAGTGCGGGCTGCGGCCAAGAAGGCAGACATCGAAGACGCTCATAGGAAAAGCCGGTGCGCTGGCTTGCGGGACATAGGCCACCAATTGCGCCCGCCGCCGGGCCGATAGTGTCCGCACATCCTGGCCCAGAATCCGGACGGAGCCGGAGCGCGGCTTGAGCATCCCGAGCATGCAGCGCATCAAAGTCGATTTTCCGGCTCCGTTAGGTCCAACCAGAGCCACGACCTCGCCGGTCGTCAAGGTCATGCCGATGTCGTCGAGGATGTTCTTCCCGCCATAGGCAAAATCGAGGTGCTCGACGATCAGCCGCTTTTCGTCGGTCACGCGAAATACTCGCTACGGCGGACAAAAACGAGATGAAGGAAAATCGGCACTCCGACAAAGGCGATGACGATGCCGACCGGAATAATGGCAGGGCTAAAGAGCAGCCGGCCGAGGGTGTCGGCAATCAGCAGAAGCCCGCCGCCGCAAATCACCGAAAACGGGATCAGCCAGCGGTGGTCGGCACCTATAATCAACCGCGCGACATGAGGTCCGACGAGGCCGATAAAGCCAATGACGCCGCAGAAGCTGATGACCACGGCCGCGAGCAGGACGGCAAACACCGTCGACATCGCCCGCAACAGCATGACATTGACGCCGAGCGACTGGGCGACCTCATCGCCGCCGGAGATCAAGGCATTGAGGGCCCAAGCCTTGCCCTGGACCAAGGGGAAGACGATGAAAAGCACCGCGGCCGAGATGCCGACCGCGTCCCAGCCGATTCCGTTGAAGCTGCCGAAGGTCCAGTGAACGACCTGACTCAATTGCTCCTGCGTGGCGACAAATTGAATCGCCGCGGTCAGCGCGCTGAAGAGATACATCAGGGCGATGCCCGTCAGCACCATGGTCTGTGCCCCCATGCCCCTGAACCAAGCGAGAGAAAAGACCAGAACCGCGCAGCCCAACGCGAAGATGAAGGCCGAAAAAGGGATGAAATAGCGGCCGAGCCCGCTGAACCCGAAACCGAACATGATGGCCATCGAGGCGCCGAAGGCGGCGGCCGATGAAACGCCGATCGTGTAGGGGCTGACCAGCGGGTTGCGGGTGATGGCTTGCATCAACACGCCCGAAAGCGCCAGCGAGCCGCCGGTGACCAGTGCCATCGCCACGCGCGGCAAACGCAGGTGAATCAGAATCTGCGCCAGCCGTGCGTCGATCTCGGCGGGAATCGCGCCGAAGCTAAGATGTTCGATCAGGACCGCGAAAAGTTCCGACAGATTGGTCCGCGCGATTCCCAATATCGCGACGTAGCCGGCGAGAAGGACCAGCCCGCCGAACGAGACCAAGACGATCCCTGACTTCCTCAGATTCGCGAGGCGATAGGCGCGCGAAATCCGCCCTTAGCTCGCGTCGTCCTCGATCGCGAGCCCGCGCAAGATCGCGGGATTGACCTGTGCCGCCGGCGTCAAGCGTGCCGCCGATGGCTGCACGGCGGTCGCGACGTTCGCCGGCGGCACGGTCGTCAATCAGCGAGAATTCATACTCAGGCTGTATTTGCCGAGGTAGGGGAGGCTCTGAAAATCCGTGAGCCAAGTACGCATGAGTGCCTCGGGGTCGATATCGGTGAAACGATCGGGATAGAGCGCCTTTGCGATATAGGCCGATCCGATCATCTTCGATACCGCGCCGGCGGCGAAAAAACTCACGACATGGACTTCGTTCTGTTGAGCCGCCTTCAGGGTCGACCACGCCGGCCGGGCGGCGACGGATTTTGCTATCGTTTCCAATTCGGCTTTCTCGGGCGGGGCGTACTGCCCAGGAGAAAGCTTAATGATGACATCGGGATTGGAAGTGAGGATTCGCTCCGCATCGATCGAGAATTCATGCACGGTTCCGCGTTCGGCCGGCTGTTTGGCGATCTCGACATCCGCGAAGATGTTCAGGCCACCGCCTTCGGCAACCATGTCGTGCCACCCGGAGCCGGGTATGGACGTAAAAAGCGGCCGGATTTTCTCAAGATAGACCGTGCGTTGCTTCACTCCCTTGAGGCGGTCGCGAAGCATTTGCATGTTCGCCGTGTAGAAATCGGCCAGCTGTGCGGCGCGTTTCTGCTCGGCTAGCAATTCGCCGACGATCGAGATGTTGGAGACCAGTTTCGGCACGTCCCAGCCGGTGACGACGACCACGGGAATGTTGAACGGCTTGAGTTTTTCGGCCGCGTTTTCCCAGGGGTAATTGCGCGGCATGATGAAGACCTCCGGTTTGAGGGCGACGATCTTCTCGAAATTTGGCTGGTTCCATACGCCGGCGATGGCATCCGCGCCGATATTGGGCCAATAGCCCTTGATGTCGGCGGGCTCCTGATCGATGCCAACGATGACATTGGCTCCGCCCACGCCGCGGAAAAACTCAGCGTTATAGGGATTGAACACGACCGCGCGCTTGATCGGTACATTGATCTGAACGCTTCGGCCAAGATCGTCGGTGATCGTCTTCATCTCGGCGAATGCCGGATGCGCCAGGCCCATTGCCGGCAATATTGCGATAGCCGCCGCCAAGAAATTACGACGCATTTGCTCCTCCTCCTTGCTTGCCCTGGTTAGTCAGGGCTTCGGTTGTTTGTTCCGGGTCACTTGTCGCGCGGCGGTGTTTGCGCCGGGCGCAGCCTTTGCTTGCCCCGGGTCGGCGCGTAGGCCAGGCTGGCTACGATCTTTCCACCCAGAATGTGTTCGGCAATGATCCGGTCAATGCCGGCTTCGTCGACGCCGCCATAATAGACGCCCTCGGGATAGACCTGGACGACAGGCGCGAGACTGCACGGGCCCAGGCAGCTTGCCTTGGCGCTGACCGTGCCTTCGCCGTTTGTGTGCAGGTCCAACCGGATCTGCTCATTTCGAAAATGCCCCCAGACGGCGGGCGCGCCGGCGTTGTTGCAGGGGCCGCCCATGCAGAACAGGACGCGGTGTTTCTGTGTCGGAATCATCGAGCCTTCCGCCGCCGTCTTCGCCGGGAATTTCAGCGACTCCGCCATCAGCGCCGCTCGGGCCATTTCTTCAACCATGGCGCCAACCACCGCCGTCGCCATCGGGGCCGGGGCAAGTCGTATCGTCGGCCAGTTCTCCGGCTCGTCGTTTCGCCAACGCGACAACACCCGAACCAGCCAGGCCTTCAGACTTGGTTCCATCGGCAGAAACAGGGGCAGGAGGACGATGTCCTCAAAACCCTCATCGCGCAGGCGCCGAATGACGTCGCGAAGCGAAGGCTCGCCCTGCTCGCTGAAGGCAAAGGCGGCCGAATCGATGTCGGCAATAGCGCCGACCCGATTCGTCATCGCGCGCATTTCGTCGATCGGCGCCACCGCCACCGCGGATCGCGCCAGAAGGATGGCCGCAACGCGGCCGGAAGCGTGGGCGCGGTCTATCGTCACCGTCCGCAATCCGAAGCCGCGGCGACGCCCCATGACCGCGCAAAACTCCGCCTAATCGAAGGCATGTATCCTCGCTCCGAACATCAGTGTAGATGCAACACTGGCGTCCTGAACGAAGTCAATAGTAATTGCAATCGATTATTAGAATAATCGAGTATTCCTGACCCGATAATAATAGGAGGGGGTATCGTGAATACTATAGGGGGGTATATTGCGACGTCGTCGCCACCGGTTGGATCTATTAAAGAAGGAACCGCGACAGACCTCAGCCCTGAGAGACGGACAAACCGTTTCCTTGGGGAGTTGACGTAGGCGGGCTGCGAATAGGTCGTCCGTTGGAACAGACGCTGGCTTCAGGACACTAGCGGCCGATGTTCCCCGCCTGAAGGCTTGGCGTCGCGGCAACCCGATCTCCACTGGGGTGGATCGGACCCTTCTTCTCGCGCCCGAGAAAGCGGGGCAGCAGGCGGGCCGAGTTCAGGATGAACAGAAGCTCGGATCCCGTATGGATCTGGGTCGCGGCGACCGGGCCGATCAGGCCCATCATGGCCAGCGCGACGCCCCCGATGTCGACGACGATGGTGCCGACGAAATTTTCCCAAATAATGACGCGCGCCCGCCGCGAGACCGCGAGCGTTTCGACGAAGCGAGCAAGATCGTTGCCAATCAGCACGACGTCGGCGCTTTCCCGCGCGACCGCCGTGCCGGAGCCCATGGCGACGCCGACATGGGCGGCGGCCAGTGCCGGGGCGTCGTTGACGCCGTCGCCCACCATGGCGACGATGCGGCCCTCGGCGACCAATTGGCGGATACGCTGGACCTTGGCTTCGGGCAGCATGTTGGCCTCGACCTCGTCGATGCCCAGATCGCGCGCCACCGCCTGTGCGACGGTCGCATTGTCCCCGGTCAGCAGCAGCACGCGGATGCCCTTCTTATGCATGGCATCGACGGCGCCGCGCGCCTCCGGCCGCACGGCATCGGCGACCGCGATCAGGCCCAGCAGCCGACCGTCGCGGGCGACGAAAATATTGGAAGTCGCGGAGCTGGCCGACGCCTCAAGACCGCCAAGGTCGATCCGGTTCTCGCGCATCCAAAGCTCGTTGCCCGCCAAGACACGTCCGCCTTCAACCGCCGCGGATATGCCCCGGCCCGGCAGATATTCGAACGTCTCGGGTTCGATCATAGACTGGCCCGCGCCGCGCGCATGTTCCACGATGGCCTTGCCCAGCGGATGTTCGGACCTTAGTTCGGCCGAAGCCGCGGCCGACAGCACCTGATCCTCGCGAAAGCCCTTGGCGGCGACGACAGACTTCACCCTCGGCTTGCCGAAGGTCAGGGTCCCGGTCTTGTCGAGCACGACGGTGTTGACCCGGGTCAACATCTCCATATGCACGCCGCCCTTGACGATGGCGCCGAGCCGCGCGGCGCGCCCGATGGCGCCCAGAATGGCGAGCGGCGTGCCCGCGGCCACGCCGCAAGCGCCGGCGACGACCAACACCGCGATTGTCGTGCTGATGTCGTCGTACAGGTAGTGCGTTAGGATGGCGAAACCCATGGCGAAGACGACGATATAGCTCGCAAGCTGATCGGCGAGGCGTGCAACGGGCGCGCGCGAACGCTCGGCGCGCTCAACGGCTTCGATGATCTGCCCGTAGCTGGTCTCCGCGCCGATGCGTTCGGCCCGGACTTCCAGGACTCCCGATTGATTGATCGTTCCGGCAAAAACGCGGCCGCCGGCGGTCTTCTCCACCGGCATGGATTCACCCGTGATCTTCGATTCGTCGACGAAAGAATGCCCGCCCAACACCGCCCCATCGACCGGGATGCGCGAGCCCGGCGCCACCAGCACGGTCTCGCCGATCGCCAGTTCCTCCGCCTTTACGTCCTCGATTTGCCCGCGGCGGCGAACAGTGACTTCGCGCGGTAGCAATTCCAGCAGATCGCGGATCGCCCGCCGACCGCGCTCCACGGTCATCCCTTCCAGGACCTCGGCGATCAGCACGAAGAAGGTGATCATCAAGGCGACGAAGAAATAGCCGGTATAGGTCGCGGCGAGGATGGCGATGGCCATGGATAACTCCATGGTCATTCGGCGCTCTAGGACGTTGTGGAACGCCTCCTTGAAAATCGGCCAGCCGCCGAAGATCAGTCCGACGGCGCCATAGGTGCTGAACGGGAGGCTCAGCCAATATTCGATCCAGGCCAGGACGCCCGCCGGCAATGCCTCGGTCAGTACGGAGGGAAGAAAGTCGACCAGGACAAAGGCCGGCCATGGATCGAATTGGCGGGCGAAATCGGTGATGGCGATCCAGATCGTGTCGTCGGCGAAGAAAAAGGCTTCCGAGAACCAAGCGCCAAGAGCGCAGACGCCGGCCACGCCAATCCGAAGCCCGTCCAGCCAACCGAAACTATGTTCGTGGTCGTGCCCGTGGTCATGCCCGTGGTCATGGTCATGCTCATGGTCATGCTCATGGTCATGGACCGGCGGAGGGGCCGCGGCCCTGCCCGACAACGGGGCGGAATCCTGAATCTTCACCCAAACCTCCCTTGGCCGATTCTCGGGCTAATGGTCGATGCCCGAGTGGGATTTCAACAGATTTGCCGGCGTAACGGCCGCCCGCGATCGTAAACATATCAGGCTTTGAGGGCCTAGCGCTTCTTCGCCATCCCCGGTTAATGTTTTTGGCACCTTCCGGGATCGGCCATCACGAACAAATGCGCCCGAAAGTATCGCCGGGGATGGACTATTCGGCGAAAATTAAGGTAGAAGTGTGGCTTAAGCAGCCGGTTTCTTGGCAAACAGGGGGGATCAATGACTAGCAAATTATTGCGAGCGTCCGCGTCGGTTACTCTATTAGTTGGAACGCTCGCCGGGCCTCAGGCCTGGGCGGCGATTAGCGTCGAGGTGTTGTCGTCCAAGGCCGCGCTGGTCTCCGGCGGCGACGCATTGTTGAAGATTTCGGGCGCGACCGCGGCGCCGACCGTCACGGTTGAAGGCAAGGACGTTTCCGCCGCTTTCAAGACCGACGGCAAGGGCGGCTTTATCGGCTTGGTCGACGGGCTCAAGGTCGGCAATAACGCCGTCGTGGCCAAGGCCGGCACCGAACAGGCGACCGTTACGCTGAACAATCGCGGCATCAACGACACGCTGTTCGCCGGTCCGCAGCAAACCCCGTGGATTTGCGAAAACGAGAGCTTCAACCTGGCTCCGGCCAAGGATGCAAGCTGCGCCGCTCCGACCGTGGTCAATTATTTCTATCGCAACCGGGGCGGCGAGTGGAAAGCCTTTAACGCCGCCGCTCGTCCGGGTGACCTGGCCACGACCAAGATCGACGGCAAGGACGTTCCGCTGATCGTGCGTCAGGAACAAGGCATCATCAATCGCGGTGCCTACATCATCAACATGTTGCACGATCCGGCCGCCGGCGCGGTGCCGACCGCGACCGACAGGGGCGGTTCGGCCTGGAACGGCAAGCTGGCGATGGCATTTGGTCCTGGCGTCGGCAAGGGTTACCGCATGGGCCGCAACTACGGTCAATGGGCGGCCCCGACGAATTACATCGAAGACGTGAACACCTATTTCGACGGGC
>CANFCX010000048.1 GCA_947445225.1 Rhodospirillales bacterium | reverse complement strand
GCCGAGGCTGCGCAGGAAAACGGGAACGGAAGCTTCATAAAGGGACATGGCGGGAAATCCTCGGGTTGTAATCAAAGCGACGGCTTTTCGTCGCGAGTCGACAGGTATTCGTGGGTTGAACGACGAGTGTCAACGCAACCGGCGCGGATCTCGCACGGGGCAATCTCGACGACGCGCCGCAGCTGGCGGGAGCGGGTTCAACCGCTCCCGCAACTGCCTACTTCTTCGGCTTGCGGGTCTTGCGGCCTTCGCCTGGTTTGCGGCCCAGGCCAATCTTTTTGGCGAATTCCGAGCGTTGCGCCGCGTAATTCGGCGCCACCATGGGATAGTCGGCGGGCAGGCCCCATTTCGTGCGATATTCGTCGGGCGTTAGGCTGTAGGCCGTGCGCAGATGCCGTTTCAGCATCTTCATTTTCTTGCCGTCTTCCAGGCAGACGATGTATTCGGGCGTCACCGATTTGCGGATGGGCACCGCCGGCTTGGGTGGCTCGCCCTTGGCGCCGGCCGCTCCGCCTTCCAGTGCATTCAGCGATCCGAAGACCGTGTTGATCACTTCCGGCAACTGGGCCGGGGGAAGAACATTCTTGCCCACGAACGCCGCTACGACTTCGGCGGTCATGCGAAGCAGGTCCATTCTCGAGACTTTGTCTGCGTTTTCTTCGGACATTTGTTTTGAACCTTTGCGGTGGACAAGATGGAATTTCAGCTATTGCACGCCATGCCTTTGGTTGTCAATTGTATCCGGGGAATATGCAGTAATGAAAGCCAGTGGGCCAGATCATACGCGAATGTTTTATTCACGATGATTGAAAACCCTGGCGCCGCGGGCAGTCCGCTATTGTTTCGGGGAATGGAACGCGATGTATTTTTCTAAGCGGACAGTGAATCCACGAAAATATTGCGCGTTGGCCCAGGTCTCCGGGGCCGCCCCTGCAATCGACGCGCGCGGATATCTTGGTTGAACCTCGAATCCGGCTGATCCGAAACCTCGCCGACAGGTTGTGGCTGGCTGGTGTCCCACAGCGACATATGGTAGGGTCGATCTTCCTTGAGATTGCTCAGTCATGACATCCGAAATCATCGCCATCGCCTCCGATCACGCCGCCTTCGATCTCAAGGCCCAACTCAAGGATGAATTGGAGGCTCTCGGTTACACCCCTCTCGATCTTGGGGCTCACAGCCGCGACAGCGTCGATTACCCGGATGTCGCCAACTGGCTCGCCGCGGCGATCGAGGCCGGGAAGGCCAGCCGTGGCGTGTTGATATGCGGCAGCGGCATCGGAGTCAGCATCGCGGCAAATCGGCACCGCGGTATCCGCGCCGCCCTGTGTCATGATGTGACCACCGCGCGGCTTTGCCGCCAGCACAACGACGCCAATGTGCTGGCCCTGGGCGGAAGGCTTATCGGCGTCGATCTCGCGAAGGAATGTTTGAAGACCTTCCTCGCGACGCCATTCGAAGGCGGTCGCCACGAACGCCGCGTGGCAAAGCTTGGTTAGTTGGATATTGCGTGGAGGGGGCTAATATGTCGGCGTCCAGCGTTAAAGGTGCGGCGAGCGGCTTTTTCACCAGCAGCCTGGCCGAAAGCGACCCCGATCTCGATCGCGGCATCAGGCAGGAATTGCGGCGTCAGCAGACTCAGATCGAGTTGATCGCCTCGGAAAACATCGTCTCGCGCGCCGTGCTCGAGGCGCAGGGTTCGGTCCTGACCAACAAATATGCCGAGGGTTATCCGGGCAAACGTTATTACGGCGGCTGCGAATTCGTCGATATCGCCGAGCAGTTGGCGATCGATCGCGCCCAGAAACTTTTCGATTGCGCCTTCGTGAACGTACAACCCCATTCCGGCGCCCAGGCTAATCAAGCGGTCATGCTGACCTTGTTGCAGCCCGGCGACACGATCATGGGCCTGGCGCTGGCCGCCGGCGGCCATCTCACCCACGGGGCGCCGCCCAATTTATCGGGCAAGTGGTTCAAGGCCGTGCAATACGGCGTGCGCCGCGAGGATGCACGCATCGACATGAACGAAGTGGAGAAGCTTGCCCGCGAACATAAGCCAAAATTGATTATCGCGGGCGGCTCGGCCTATCCGCGGATCATCGATTTCGCGGCCTTCCGCGCCATCGCCGATGCCGTGGGCGCGTATTTCATGGTCGACATGGCGCATTTCGCGGGTCTGGTGGCCGGCGGCGTTCATCCCAGCCCTTTGCCCCATGCCCACGTCGTGACCACGACCACCCACAAGACGCTGCGCGGGCCGCGCGGCGGCATGATCCTTTCGCGCGACGCCGATCTCGGCAAGAAGATCAACTCCGCGGTGTTTCCCGGCCTGCAAGGCGGCCCTCTAATGCATGTGATCGCCGCGAAGGCGGTCATGCTCGCCGAGGCCCTGCGCCCGGAATTCAAGGTCTATGCCCGCGCCGTGGTCGACAATGCCCGCACGCTGGCGGCGACCCTCGTCGGAAAGGGGCTCGACATCGTATCCGGCGGAACCGACACACATTTGATGCTGGTCGATTTGCGGCCCAAGCGGCTGACTGGGCGGGCCGCCGAACAGAGCCTGGAGCGAGCCGGCATGACCTGCAACAAAAACGGCATCCCCTTCGATCCGGAAAAGCCGATGGTCACATCGGGCATCCGCCTGGGCTCGCCGGCGGCGACGACGCGCGGCTTCGGCACGGCGGAATTCGCGTTTCTCGGCGGTCTGATCGGTGAGGTGCTCGACGGACTCGCCGCCCATCCCGACGACAACACCCGCGTCGAAAAAGCGGTGGGCGCCAAGGTCGCCGAGTTATGCCAGCGATTCCCGATCTATCCGTTGTCGGCATAGGGGGGTACCGATGCGCTGCCCCTTCTGCGGTCACGAAGACACCCAGGTTAAGGATTCGCGTCCCACCGACGACAATTCGGCGATCCGCCGGCGGCGGTTCTGTCCATCTTGCGGCTCGCGTTTCACCACCTTCGAGCGCGTGCAGCTCCGCGAATTGACGGTCGTGAAAAAGGGCGGCGGCCGGGCGCCCTTCGATCGCGAAAAACTCGCGCGCTCCATCCACATCGCGGTGCGTAAACGTCCGGTGGACGGCGAACGCGTGGAGCGGGTCGTCAACGGCATCGTCCGCCGCTTGGAAAGCCTGGGCGAAAGCGAGATACCGTCCTCGGTGATCGGCGAGATGGTGATGGACGCGCTGGCCAGCCTCGACCCGGTCGCTTACGTGCGGTTCGCCTCGGTCTACCGCAATTTCCGCGAAGCCAAGGATTTCGAGGATTTCATCGGCAAACTCAGCGGCGATCGCGACTAAAAACACACCGTCATCGCCGGACGTCCCTGCGGCCGCGAAAGAAACGCAATGAACACAATCGCGGGCACCACCAATCACGACATGATGCGGGCCGCGCTCACGCTCGCCCGCCGCGGCCTCGGCCGCGTCTGGCCCAACCCCGCCGTTGGCTGCGTGCTCACGCGACCCGATCTTGGGCCCGGGGCAGGCCGGGTGGTCGGCCGCGGCTGGACCCAACCCGGTGGGCGGCCGCACGCCGAAACGGTCGCGCTGGCCTGGGCCGGCGACCTGGCCAAGGGCGCCACCGCCTATGTCACGCTTGAGCCCTGTAGCCACTGGGGAAAGACACCGCCCTGCGCCGAGGCACTGATCGCCGCTTCGGTGAAGCACGTGGTCGTCGCCCTCGAGGATCCCGATCCGCGCGTCGCCGGCAAGGGCATCGCGGCGCTGCGCGCGGCCGGCATCGACGTCACCGCCGGCCTGCTCGGCGACGAGGCGGCGGCGTTGAACGCCGGCTATCTCCTGCGCCAGCGCGAGGGACGGCCGATGATTACGTTGAAGATGGCGACGACCCTGGACGGGCGCATCGCCACCCATCTCGGCGAAAGCCAGTGGATCACCGGGGAGGTAGCGCGGAGCCACGCCCATGGCCTGCGCGCCGATCACGACGCGGTCATGGTTGGCATCGGCACGGCGTTGACCGACGATCCTCACCTGACCTGCCGCTTGCCCGGGCTCAAATACCGCTCGCCGGTGCGGATCGTGCTTGATCCCCGTCTCCAGCTTCCGTTGGGCAGCAAGTTGGTGAGCGGCGCCGCCAAGGACGGGCTGCCGACCTGGTTGATGACTCTGACCGGCGCCGATCGGGATCGCATCCGCGCCTATCGCTCCGCCGGCATCGAGGTCATCGAGGTGCCGCACGATTCCGACCACCGCCCCAACATCGACCTTGCGGTGAAGGAGCTAGGAACACGTGGCCTCACGCGGGTGCTGGTGGAGGGTGGCGGGCACCTCGCCGCCGCGCTGCTGCGCCGCGGACTGGTCGATCGGCTGCATTGGTTCCGGGCACCGAGCATCATGGGTGGCGACGGCGTGCCGGTCGCGGTCGCCCTCGGCGTCGAAATGTTGGCCGATGCCCCGCGCTTTGTTCGGCAGTCGATTGCCGGCATAGCGGAGGATGGGGTGGAAACCTATATTCGCCGCGACTAGGTTAAGGCGGCGGCGCCTCGATCGCGGCCATCGCCGACGCGACGGGACGCCCGGAATTGGAGACATGTTCACCGGCATCATCACGGATTTGGGGCGGGTGCGCCGCATCGGCGGGGATCCCGAGGCCCGCCTGGCGATCGATACCGCCTATGACACGGCGGCGATCCCGCTGGGGACGTCGGTCGCGTGTTCGGGCGTCTGTTTGACCGTCGTCGATCGCGGCCCGGGATGGTTGGCTTTCGACGTCTCGGCGGAAACCCTGGGGCGCACGACCATCGGCGCGTGGACGCCGGGCCGATCCGTGAATCTCGAACGCGCCCTTCGCCTGGGGGATGAATTCGGCGGCCATATCGTCGGCGGCCATGTCGACGCCACGGCGCGGATTGTGGAAAGCCGGGAGGTGGGCGGCAGCCTTTTTTTGCGCGTCGAGCCGCCGCGCGCGCTTGCCCGGTTCATCGCCGCGAAGGGCTCGGTCGCGCTGGACGGTGTGTCGCTCACCGTCAACGATGTGGCCGACGGCGCGGAAAGCTGTACCTTTACCGTGAATATCGTTCCCCATACCCGCGAGCGCACGACCCTTGGGCAGGTCAAGCCCGGAGCGTCCGTGAATGTCGAAATCGACATGCTCGCCCGTTATGTCGCAAGAATTACCCGCGGTCCCTGACATGTCATTTCGCAGCCACCTATCCGCCATCGAGGACGTGATCGAGGACGCGCGCAACGGGCGCATGTTCATCCTCGTGGATGAGGAAGATCGCGAAAACGAAGGCGATCTTGTTATCCCGGCCCAGATGGCGACGCCGGAGGCCATCAATTTCATGGCCCGGCATGGCCGCGGCCTGATCTGTCTGGCCTTGGCGCGGGAGCGAGTCGAACGCCTCAACCTGCCGCTGATGGCACGCGACAACGATTCCCGTCACCAAACCGCGTTCACGGTTTCGATCGAGGCCCGCGAGGGCGTCACCACCGGCATTTCGGCGCCGGATCGCGCCCGCACCATCGCCGTCGCCATCGACCCCACCAAGACGCGCGAGGACATCGTCTCGCCGGGCCATGTTTTTCCCCTGGTCGCCCGTGACGGCGGCGTATTGGTCCGCGCCGGCCACACCGAAGCCGCGGTCGATCTCGCGCGGCTCGCCGGACTCAATCCGTCGGGCGTGATCTGCGAGGTGATGAACGACGACGGCACCATGGCGCGGATGCCCGACCTCATCAAATTCGCGCAGTTCCATGGGCTGAAGGTCGCGACCATCGCCGACCTGATCGCCTACCGCAGGCGTTACGACCGCATTGTCGAACGCGTCGCCGACACCACGCTGGAAAGCCGCTTCGGCGGCGCCTTCCGCATGGTCGTCTATGTCAACAAGGTGGCCTACGCCGAACACATCGCGCTGATCAAGGGCGACATCTCTTCACCCGGTCCCGTGCTTGTCCGCATGCATGCGCTGAACGTGCTCGATGACGTATTGGGTGATCTTTCGGCGGGGCGGGGCTATGTTCTCCATGCGGCGATGCGTATCATCGGCGAGGCGGGACGGGGGATCGTTGTCCTCATCCGCGAGCCGCGCCCAACCAGTCTGACGAACCGGCTGCGGGCGAGGCAGGCGGGCTCGGCGCCGGTTGGCGCGGAGTTGCGTGATTACGGCGTCGGCGCACAAATCCTACTCGATCTCGGCGTCCACGAAATGATCCTGCTGTCCAACACCAAACGGACTATCGTGGGCCTCGACGGTTTTGGCTTGAGCGTCGCCGGCCACCGTCCGATACCGATACCGCCGATGACGGGTACAGAATGACCGAAAAGCCGCATGTGATGGTCGTCGAGGCGCGGTTCTACGCGGACATAGCCGATGAATTGTGCCGCGGCGCGATCGCTGTCTTGGAGACGGCGGGTGCCAGTTTCGAACGTGTTGCCGTGCCGGGCGCGCTCGAATTGCCGGCGGCCATCGATTACGCCGTGCGATCCATGGATTTCGTGCCCGGGCGCCGTCGCTTCGATGCCTATGTCGCGCTCGGCTGCGTCATACGCGGCGAAACCAGCCATTACGACGTGGTCTGCCGGGAAAGCGCGCGCGGATTGCAGGATTTGACGCTGCGATACGCCCTGGCGATGGGTTTCGGCCTGTTGACCGTCGAATCGTCCGAGCAGGCCTGGGAACGCGCCGGGGTGGCACGCGGCAACAAGGGCGGCGACACCGCCAGCGCCGCGTTGCACATGCTCGACCTAAAACGCCGCTTCAAGTTGTTTCCGCGATGACCGGCGGTGAACGCACCGCCGACGGGACGACGACCATGGCCAGCCGCAGCGCGGCACGCCTGGCTGCGGTTCAGGCCCTCTACCAGATCGACATGGCATCGGCCTCGGCCGAAGACGTGATCGACGAATTCCACCACTTCCGCCTGCGCGAGAAACTCGACGGCAGCGAGCGGCTGGCCGCGGATTCCGATTTGTTCGACATGATCGTGCGCGGCACGCAGCTTCGGCGCGACGAACTCGACGTGCTGATCGGCGCTTCGCTGGCCCCCGGGTGGTCGATCGAACGACTTGAGACCGTGCTGCGCGCGACTCTGCGGGCGGGCGCGTTTGAATTGATCACCGATGCCGTGGTGCCGGCGGCCGTGGTCATCACCGAATATGTCGACGTCACCCACGCTTTCTTTGCCGGCAAGGAGCCCGGCTTCGTCAACGGCGTGCTCGATAAAATCGCGCGGTCGCTGCGGCCCGGCGAGCTCCAGGAAAAGGCGCGTGGCTGAACGGCAATCACGCCCGAATTTGGGTGAATTCGAGATGATTGCCCGATATTTCGCTCCATTGGCCGACAAATTTCCCGGCGCCCTGAACCTCAAGGACGACGCGGCGCTGATCGCGGTGACACCGGGGCGGGAGTTGGCCGTGACCACAGACGCCCTGGTCGCCGGCGTCCATTTTCTGCCGGACGATCCGCCCGATCTGATCGCGCGCAAACTCTTGCGGGTGAATTTGTCCGACCTCGCCGCCATGGGCGCCACCCCGCTCGCTTATCTGCTGATCGCGGTATTCACGAAGAACACGCCGGAAGACTGGATCGCGGCATTCGCCGAGGGTCTTGCCGCCGATCAGGCGTCGTTTAGGATCGCCCTGTGTGGAGGCGATACGGTGGCGGCGAACGGGCCGCTGACGCTGGCGGTGACCGCGCTGGGCGAGATCGATGTCGGCAAGGCGCTGCGCCGCTCAACGGCGGGCGAGGGCGATGTTGTTTATGTTTCCGGGAGCATCGGTGATGCCGTTCTCGGCCTCGCCGTGTTGCGGGGTAGTCTACCCGGCCTCGGCGCGGGGTCGCGGGACTGGGCGGTTGGGCGTTATCGGCTGCCGCAGCCGCGCGTTGAATTGGGTCGCCGCCTCGTTGGCCTCGCGACATCCGCGATCGATGTGTCCGACGGCCTGATCGCCGACCTCGGCCATGTGTGCGTCGCCTCGGGCGTCGGCGCCGTCATCGAGGTCGACTCCGTCCCGTTGTCCCCGGCTTGCCGCGAGGCGCTCGCCCTTGGCGGCATCGCGTGGGATGACTTAATCTCCGGTGGCGACGATTACGAGTTGCTGTTCACCGTGCCGGCCGCGAGGGTCGCGGCGCTGGCGGCGGTGGCGCGCGACACCGGATTGATTTTGACTCCGATCGGCCGGATCGTTGGTGGATCGGGGGTCCGCGTCGTGGATGCCGGCGGGCGGGACGTCACGCCGCCGACTTCCGGCTACCGGCATTTTTGATGGAGCGACGATCGATTGCGGCCGGCCGGTGCGTGGGAGTATCTTGCGATTCTCCCGCCGCATTTTGAGCCAAGCGTTGTGCACCGGAACTGAATGAAAAGACTCCTGATTCTGGTCTTGGTTGTCGTGCTCCTTGGCGGCGGCGGATGGTGGTTCCTCGGCCGCCCGGAGGACCCTAACGCGCCCAAGCCGCCGCCGCCCGACACGCCTTATTACGTGAAAATGAGCCCGCTGGTCGTCCCGGTCATCGCCAACGATCAGATCGTGTCCCATCTCGCGATCGAGTTTCAGCTTGAACTCTACAATGACCTCCAGGCGCCCAAGGTTAAGGAAGTCCTGCCGCAGCTGATGGATGGATATCTCCGCAGCTTGCAGGTGATCGCCTCCCGCCGCGGCGACAACGGCGCCAAATTCGATATCGTGGCGCTCAAGGAAAGAATGCTGATGGTCAGCAAGGCAATCGTCGGCCCCGACGTGATTCGCAATATCCTCATTCAGCGCGCCTTCGAGCGCCAATTATAGGGCGGGACACCTCACGCCGCCCGGCGGACCCATGACCATCGATTCCTCGCGCCGAAACGTGTTTATCCTTGCCCTGTGCCAGGCCCTGGCGATGATGGGAACCACCATCATGATCGCCGCCGCGGCCCTGGTCGGGCATATGCTGGTCACCGACAAATCGCTCGCCACGCTGCCGCTCGCCGTGCAGCAATTGGCGGTGATGCTGACGACCTTTCCGGCGTCCTACTTGATGAAGAAGGTCGGGCGCGGGCCGGGTTTCAGGCTGGGCGCGGTGTTCGGCTTCGCCGGCGCCGCGCTTGCGGTCTACGCCATCGTGCAGGCGTCCTTTGTGCTGTTCTGCGTAGCGGCGGGCCTGAGCGGCGTGTACAGCGGCTTCGCGTTGTTCTATCGCTTCGCCGCCGCCGATTCGGCCGCGCCCGAAGCCAAGGCGCGGGCGATCTCCTATGTCCTGGCCGGCGGTGTCATCGCGGCCGTGGCCGGGCCGGAACTCGCCAAATGGTCGAAGGATTGGATGGCGCCGGTCAGTTTCGCCGGCTCCTTCGCGGCCCTTTCCGTACTTGCGCTGCTGAGTCTCTGCCTCTTGTCGCTGATCCGTATCCCCGCGCCCACGATGGCGGAACGGACGGAGAAGGGGCGGCCGCTGATCGCGATCATGCGCCAGCCTTCCTTTTTCGTCGCCGCGCTGGGCAGCTTAGTCGGGTTCGGCGGCATGGCGTTGGTCATGACGGCGACACCGCTGGCGATGGCCGCTTGTCTCTTTCCCTTCGAATCGGCCGCGTTCGTGATTCAATGGCACGCGCTGGCCATGTTCGCGCCGTCCTTCGTCACCGGTCATCTGGTGGCGCGTTTCGGGATATTCACGACGATGATTTGGGGGGTGGCGCTGACCGCCGCGGCCGTCGCGGTTAATCTAAGCGGCGTCGAGTTCCTGCATTTCTGGGTGGCGCTGATCTTGCTTGGCCTTGGCTGGAACCTCCTCAGCGTGGCCTCGACGACCCTGTTGACGGAATCCTACACGCCGGCGGAGCGGGCCAAGACCCAGGCCGCCAATGAATTCCTTTCTTTCGGCGCGGTTGCGGTTGCGGCTTTCACGTCGGGCGCTTTGCTGGAGGGCGTGGGGTGGGCGTGGCTCAACCTCGCGGTCCTGCCGATGCTGGTCGTCGTGCTGGTGGCCATCGTATTGCTAAGCCTGAGGCGGCGGGCGGTGCCGGCTTAGATCCCCGCTCCCCTTCGGCTATACTGTGCGTGTATAGTTTCGCACCCGACTCCGCCACCGGGGGCTTGACATGAAATCGAACCGTATATTCGGCGCGGCCGTGGGTCGCCGCCGGGTTCTCAACGCAATCGGCGGAGCAGGCGTTGCCGCCGCGATGGGTCCGGCCTCCGCCTTCGGCCAAGGCGCGGTCCCTTCGGCCGTGATCGATGTTCGCGACTTCGGCGCCAAGGGCGACGGCCGCACCGACGACGCCGACGCGATCGCGAAGGCGATTCAGACCGGCATCGCGAAAGGGCAGGGGGCGACCGTCTTCTTTCCCGCGGGGCGCTACAAATTGGGCGGCACGCAGCGCGCGCAGATCAATACGCCTTACGCGGTGACAGGCGGCCTTGGCGTTGTCTATGCTCGGCCAGCCGCGCATATGCTCGTTCAGGGCGCGCGCGGTCTGACGCTGGCCGGAGAGCCGGGGACACTGTTGATCATGACGTCCATGGCTGCGGCCGGCGTGCTGCTGGAGCGCTGCGCGGACGTCACTCTGCGACAGCTCGCGATCGACTACGACCCGTTGCCCTTCACGCAGGGCACGATCGTCGCGCTCGATCCCGCGGCCGGAAAATTCGACCTGCGCGTCGACGCCGGGTTCCCGCCGGCGACCGAGGAGCGTTTCCGCACCGCCGAGCAGGCGGATGGATCCGTGCGCGATGCGCGGACGCCCGAGATCGTGAAGGTGACCGCCGGCAGGGATGGGGTGCTGTACGACGTCAATGCCGGGGGCATCGTCGGGCTGGGCCCCGATCTCTTCCGGTTAGCCGTCGCGGCACCCGAGCGGCGCGGGATTGCGGTCGGCGATCGCTTCGTTTTCCCGGCGCGGACCAACGGCAATGGCCAAGCGGTCGCACAGTATTTCACCGAGCGTTGCATGCTCGACCGGATAACCGTGCATTCCGCGCCGGTCGTCGCCTTTATCCTGTTCGGCTGCGAGTCGCCGATTTTCCGCGAATGCGTCATCGAACCGTTGCCGGGAAGCGGACGGTTGCTGTCCGCGAACGCCGATGGCATCCACTGCAAATGGGCTCGCGGCACGCCGCTTGTCGAACGCTGCCGTTTTATCGGCATACACGACGACGCGTTTACATTCCATTCCATGGGACAGCGTGTGCTGCGCCGGGAGGGCGACAACACACTTATCGTCGAACGGAACGAGTTCTTCCGCGCCGGCGACGAAATCGCCGTGATCGAGCAGACCGAGGGCCGCACGCGCGGGACCGCCACGATCAGGGAAGCCGCGCTTGTTCGCTGGCGTGACGGCGTTGCCGTGCGTCTTTTGCTCGATCGCATGCCGCCGGACGTGGTCGCGTTCGAGTCGCTGGGGCAGGACACGTTGCCGCCCCGCAATCTCGACGCCGTTACACCGCTGAACCGTCGTGCCGACCTGGTGGCGGACCTCGCCACGCTCGGCACCGGCTTCATCGTCCGCGATTGTGTGTTCGCCCGCTTCCGGGGCGGCAGCCGCGCTTACGCGGGCGGGACGATCGAGGGCAATCGTTTCGAGCACATCGCCGGCTACCCGATCCGCGTCGGGATGGACCTGCAATGGCCGGAGGTCTATCACGCGACGGGCCTGACCATCCGGAAGAACATTTTCGTCGGCAACACAGCTCTTCCCAATGTGCGCATCCAGGATGTGCTCGGAAACGGGCGCACGGGCCGCACTTTCGGCAATCGCGACATCACGATCGCCGACAACCGGTTCGAAGGCTACGGACCGGCCGGCGCGATCCTTGTGAACAACGCCGCTTCCGTGCGAATCGAGGGCAACATTTTCGACGGTCCCGCCGATGTTCCGGCGGTAACGCTCGACCTTGCCCGCGACGTGACCGTCGATGCCCCCGGGCCGGCGCGCACGATCATTGAGATGCGTGCCGAGACCGGGCGAGGATCGGTACGGCTTGCGGGCCAGATCGCAATTGCCGACCGCGCCTCGGCGGGGTTCTCGGGCAATCAGGGCGTCGCTCAGTGGCGCTACCGATCATGGGACGGGACGCGCTACCAGGACCTTTCCTACGACGCGGCCGCCGCCGCGTGGCGCGGGGCGGGAACGCTGCAAATCTGGCGCGACCGGCAGCATCCCGGCGCGGCCGACGCCGTGCGCTCGTGGAAGGCGGATCGAGACGGCGACGTCCGCATCACCGGCCGCGTAGGCAAGGCAGTGGCCGGCGGGGACGGCGTTCTTGCCGAGATCGTCCATGGCGGCGAGAGGATATGGTCGGCCGACATCGCGGGGGATAACCTCGTGGGCGTGGCGCACGACGTGGCGCGACGCGTGCGCAGGGGGGAGGAGGTCCACTTCCGCGTGGGCCGCCGCGCGAACGTGGCGTTCGACTCGACATCCTGGGACCCGGTGATCCTGTTGACGAGTTAGCGCCGCCGGGCGCCCTATGGCTCCGGCTCCACGAAAATCGGGACGGTGCCTGTGGTCAGACTTGTGGCGGCGAGCCTCGAAGTCGTTCCGTCGACCTCGGTGACCAGCACCCGAGTCCCGGCCGAGGCAAGCGTCGCCGAAGCCGAGTCTTTGGCGGCCCAGAGGACGTAGACATCCCCGGCTGGCCGACTGAACCGATAGGCCGAGATTCCGCGCCCGGCATTGACGGAGTGGACGGAAGCAAAGCCGGCAAGTTTCCGGGCCACCAGACGGAAGGTGGAGAACGCGAGCTGTTGTTCTTGCCCATGAACGAGGGCCACATGGGCGAACTCATCGCCCGTGCCGCTTCCGATGAGGTGAAACCAGAAGACTCGCTCCGCGCCCGCCGACAGGGCAAGCACCAGCCGCATGACCACTTCGGAGGCGTGCGCTTCCGTCGGCGGCGTCTTGTTGAAATAGCGAGGATCGCCCGCAGGATTTCGCGTATCCGGTCCGCCGGTCTCGGTGACCCAGATCGGCTTGTGTGCCCCCAGGGACTGCAAATGCCGCCGGAACAGTTCGATTCGCTCGGGGATCGATGCCGGGCTGTCGTATAAATGGAGGTCGAGGATGTCGAAATTGTCCCTGGCCTCGGCGACGATGGCTTTCCACGTATTCAAGCGCTCCGCCGCGAAAGCGCGAATGCGGAAGCGATGGTCGCTTGGATCGCTGACGAAGTGGGCGTCCATCGTGGGGACGCCGGCCAGAAGGACCTGCGCGGCCGCGTCTTCGGCTTTGATGACTCGATAGGCCGCTGCGAGCATCCGATGGTATTCGTCCAAGGTTCCCCGCCAGAACAGGCGTTCGGTGATCTCGTTCTCGATCTGCCAATGGCGAATCCTGCCCTTGTAGCGGCGGACAAGCTCACGGATGAAGGTCTCATAGGCCCGCAGTTTCAACTCTGGATCGGATGCGTAGAGCGGATTGGGTCGATCGCAGGGGGTGCCGCACGAATAGCCGCGGACGTTGAGAAGCAGCGATACCCCGACCTTCTCGGCTTCACCGACGATCGCGTCAGTGAGCGACCAATCGAGTCGACCCTCCGACTTCTCGACGCAGCCGTGCCAGGGTTCCGAACACGCCCACAGGACATTGACGCGGAACCACGCCGCGCCCAGGTCGCGCGCATGCGACATGATGGAGGGCAGACGTTGCGGAAGAACGGCGGGGGCGGGGCCTGCCAGCGTTATCCCGAATGGCGCATTCGAAGTGTCCGTCGCTATTTCCGCGGGCTGCGCGAAGGCCGAGGCGGCGAGCGCCAGCGCGACGACCTGACCCAGCCACTGTAATCGAACCGATGCGCCGTGCATGGACTGCCCCCTCACCGGTTTGCGGTGGAGCTTAACCAATCGCGGGCGGGGTATCCAGATGACGGTGTAGCGCAGTACCTTGAGCGCCATTGTCTTGCCTTCGCCGGTCGCTTCTGGCATGTTCCGCGCCGCTCTCTTCTGCCCTTGGGGCGCGGTCCG
The DNA here is from genome assembly GCA_947445225.1 of Rhodospirillales bacterium. GTDB lineage: Bacteria > Pseudomonadota > Alphaproteobacteria > CACIAM-22H2 > CACIAM-22H2 > SHVT01. The sequence goes on along the minus strand of CANFCX010000048.1, from coordinate 3,262 downwards.
ATTGCATCCGGAATCGGGGGGTTCCGAGGCTGGGAACCGGCTTCGTCGGGGGCGTGTTTCTATTAATCAACGGGGTTCGAGGCGATGTCAGCAACCTATGGGTTTGTGATCGCGTGCGGCGTTCTGGCGCTGCTTTACGGTGTTTACGCAAGCCGGTCCGTCTTTGCCGCCAGCGCGGGAAATGCGCGAATGCAGGAGATCGCCGGCGCGATCCAGGAAGGGGCGCAAGCCTATCTCAATCGGCAATACCGCACGATCGCGATCGTGGGCGTTATTGTCACCGCGATCCTGTTTCTGACGCTTGGATTGCGCACCGCGGTGGGTTTCGTGATCGGCGCCGTGCTCTCGGGTGCCGCCGGCTATGTCGGGATGCATGTCTCGGTGCGGGCGAATGTCCGCACCGCGGAAGCCGCCCGCCACGGTCTTTCCACGGCGCTCGCTCTTGCCTTCAAGGCGGGCGCGGTGACGGGTCTCCTCGTTGTCGGCCTCGGCCTTCTCGGCGTCGCCGGTTATTACTTCATCCTCAAGTCGAGCGGCGTGCCCACGGCGGAAACGCTGGAGGCGCTGGTTGCCCTTAGCTTTGGGGCCTCCCTGATCTCGATCTTCGCGCGTCTCGGCGGCGGCATCTTCACCAAGGGCGCCGATGTCGGCGCCGATCTCGTCGGCAAGGTCGAAGCCGGCATCCCCGAGGATGATCCCCGGAACCCCGCCGTGATCGCCGACAATGTCGGCGACAATGTCGGCGATTGCGCGGGCATGGCGGCCGATCTGTTCGAAACTTACGCCGTGACCGTGGTGGCCACGATGCTGCTGGCCGGCCTTTATTTCACGGGCGCGGTTCAGGACTTGATGATGTTGTTGCCGCTGGTGATCGGCGCGGTGTGCATCATCGCCTCGGTGGTTGGCACCTTCTTCGTCCGTCTGGGCGCCGACAACCACATCATGCGGGCGTTGTATAAGGGCCTGGTCGTCTCCGGCGTGTTGTCGGCGGTGCTGGTCGGCCTCGTCTTCTGGCAGATGATCGGCTTCGAGACTGTCTTTAGAATCGGTGCTCTCCAATTCACCGGCCGCCATCTGTTCTATTGCGCCTTGACCGGCCTCGCGGTGACTGGATTGCTCGTCTGGATCACCGAATACTACACCTCGACGTCGTTCCGTCCGGTGCGGAGCATCGCCGAAGCCTCGACGACCGGCCACGGGACCAACGTCATCAAGGGCTTGGCCATCTCGATGGAGGCGACCGCGTTGCCGGTCGTTGTCATCTGCGCGGGTATCCTCCTCGCCTACCTCAATGCCGGGCTGTTCGGGATTGCGGTGGCGGCGACGACCATGTTGGCGCTCGCTGGCGTGATCGTGGCGCTCGATGCTTATGGCCCGGTCACCGACAATGCCGGCGGCATCGCCGAAATGGCCGATCTGCCCAAGGAAGTCCGCAAGGTGACCGACGCGCTCGACGCGGTCGGCAATACCACCAAGGCGGTGACCAAGGGCTACGCCATCGGTTCGGCCGGCCTTGGCGCGCTGGTGTTGTTCGCGGCCTATACCGAGGACATCGCCCGCTACTTCCCGCAACTGAACGTCACCTTCCGACTTCAGGACCCGTATGTGGTCGTGGGGCTGTTCATCGGTGGGATGTTGCCCTATCTGTTCGGGGCGATGGCAATGACCGCGGTTGGCCGCGCCGCGGGTGCGGTTGTGGTTGAAGTGCGGCGGCAGTTCAAGGAAATCAAAGGCATCATGGAAGGCAAGGCCCGGCCGGACTACGGCAAGGCCGTCGACTTGCTGACCAAGGCGGCGATCAGCGAGATGATCATCCCGTCGCTGCTGCCGATCCTGGCGCCGATCGCGATCTATTTCGTGATCGCGGCCATCGGCGGCCAGGGCGCCGGCTTGACGGCGCTGGGCGCGATGCTGCTCGGCACCATCGTGACCGGTCTCTTCGTCGCGATCTCGATGACCTCGGGCGGCGGCGCTTGGGACAACGCCAAGAAGTACATTGAAGAAGGCCACTTCGGCGGTAAGGGGTCCGAGGCCCATAAGGCCGCGGTCACCGGCGATACCGTCGGCGATCCTTACAAGGATACGGCGGGTCCGGCGGTCAATCCGATGATCAAGATCGCCAACATTGTGGCGCTATTGCTGCTGGCGACGCTCGCCCATTAACCCCGTTCTCGCGCGTTCGTGGGCCGATTCGTAAGGCTCACGAACCGCGAGAACCGGAAGGCGTGGCCCTATTTCCCGGTGCCGAAACGCCCGACATTTCCAAGCAATTGCTGAATTACGGTCATCTGTTTGCCGGGTGTGGGCGTCACCCGGTCGACCGGCTCGATTTCGCGGCCATCGGCCATGTCATAGCGGCGGACCTGACTGACGAAACCGGTGTCGTCGAACTCGATGGCGACGACCTGCTGCTCCAATACCTTCGGCTCGAAGAAGGCCACGGATTCGATCCGCCGGCTGATGTAGTACCAGGTCTTGTCGTCGAAGGTGCCAAGGCTTGACGGGGAGCCGAGGAGCCTGGCGACATCGTCGCGGCTTTGCAGACCCTCCTTGACCCGGCCCAGGCGCTCAGCGTCGGGCACATAGCCGCGCTGATCGATGGTCGCCGCGCAACCGAACAGCGCCGTGGCAACAAAGCCGCAGATCAGAAACCGCAATGCCGGCATTGGAAGCCCTTTGTCGCCGAAAATCCAGACAAGGGTAAAGGCTCTCACTCCGGCGTGGTGCTGTCAATGCGGCCGGCCCGCGGCGTTCGCTGGCGCCGGTCTTGACGCACACGGGCCGGGCTTGTACTGCCAACCGACCCATGCCGCTCAAACGCCTCTTCCAGACATCCGACATTCGGCAAGCGGCCTACCGCCTGTACGGAGCGATCGTCGAACAGGCGCGCCGGCCGCCTTTTTATTTGCACGCCGGCGTGCCCGACAGTTTCGACGGGCGTTTCGACATGATCGCGCTGCATGTGTTTCTCGTGCTGCGGCGTCTCCGCGACGCGGGCCCGGCCGCGGCGCTTGCCCAGGAGCTGGTCGATGCGATGATGGCCGACATGGACCGCAATCTGCGCGAAATGGGAGTCGGCGACCTTGCCGTCCCGCGAAAAACTCAGGCCATGGCCGCCGGACTGCGCGGCCGCATGGCTGCCTATGACAAGGGGCTGGACGCGGGTGACGACGGCGAATTGATCGCGGCCCTGCGCCGCAACCTGTTCGGGACGGTCGGCGGCGGCCGGCCCGAGGATGCGGCCATCATGGTCGGGTATATG
>CANFCX010000047.1 GCA_947445225.1 Rhodospirillales bacterium | reverse complement strand
GCTCAAGATGCGTCTGGGCTGGGACGACGGCAATCGCAACGCACCCACACTGGCCCGCATCGCCGAATCCTGCGGCATCAAGTCACTCGCCATCCACGGCCGTACGCGCTGTCAATTTTATGAGGGCCGTGCCGATTGGGAGTTCATTCGGCGCATTAAGGACGTCGTGAAAATCCCGGTGTTCGGCAATGGCGATGTGAACACGGTCGACGATGCCGCCGCCATGCTCGCCGCGTCCGGGGCCGATGGCGTCATGATCGGCCGCGGCGCTTATGGACGGCCCTGGTTCCTGGCGCAGGTCGCCGAATTTCTTCGCACCGGACGCCGCCTACCCGACCCGTCGGAGGCGGAGCGCATGGACATCCTGCTCAACCATTACGAAGACATGCTTCTCCATTACGGCACCGAGACCGGCATGCGAACCGCGCGCAAACATATTGGTTGGTACAGCAAGGGCCTGCCCGGAGCGGCTGAGTTTCGGGCCAGGGTCAATCATCTCTCCGACCCCGTCGCGGTTCGCGCCGCGATCCGCGACGCATTCACCGGGGTGGAGAAGGCGGCGGCCGCCTGATGGCCAAATCGGCGGGACCGGTCTTGGGCGCCTCCACCCGGTCCATGAGCGCGGTCGCCGATCGCATCGGCGCGGTCGGAATTCTCGGCGCCTTGCCCGACGCGGTTCTGGTCATCGACGAAGCCGACCGCATCGGCTTCGCCAATCCGGCGGCCGAGCAGTTTTTCGACGCCAGCCGAGCCCAGCTTTGCAGCCTGTCGCTGGCCGATCTGTTGCCTCTCGATAGCGCGGTGTTCACCCTGTTGCGCGAGGTGCGGGCCTCCGGCAACAGCGTCTCCGAAGATGGCGTGACCTTGGAGGCGCGGCGGATCGGCTCACACTTCGTCACCCTCGGCGCGGCGCCGCTCGGCGATGGCGGCGAGGCTGTCCTGCTCTCCATCCACGAACGTTCGATCGCACGCAAGATCGACCTCCAACTCGTCCACCGCAACGCGGCGCGTTCGATCACGGCCATGGCCGCCATTCTCGCCCATGAGGTGAAGAACCCGCTTTCCGGTATCCGCGGCGCCGCCCAGCTCCTCGAACAGAACGCCTCGGCCGCCGACCGCGAACTGACTCGCCTGATCTGCGACGAAACCGACAGAATTTGCGGGCTGGTCGATCGCATGGAAGTTTTCTCCGACCGGCGGCCGATCGATCGCGGCCCGGTCAATATCCATCGGGTTCTGGAACATGTCCGCAAGGTCGCGCAAACCGGTTTCGCGCGGCGCGTCCGGTTCATCGAACAATACGATCCGTCGCTGCCGTCGGTGTTTGGCAATCGCGACCAGCTCGTTCAGGTCTTTCTGAACTTGGTCAAGAACGCGGCCGAGGCGTGCCCGGAGGAGGGCGCCGAAATCGTGCTGTCCACCGCCTATCAACATGGCGTCCGCCTGACGGTCCCGGGCGGCGATCGGCTGACCCATCTGCCGCTCCGCATCAGCGTCCAGGACAACGGTTCGGGTGTTTCCGAGGACGTCCGCGGCCACCTGTTCGACGCCTTCGTCACCACCAAGAATAATGGCACCGGCCTGGGCCTGGCGCTCGTCGCCAAGATCATCGGCGATCATGGCGGCGTCATCGAATTCGACAGCCAGCCGCGGCGCACGGTGTTCCGCGTCATGCTGCCGATGCATTCAGTCTCCGGGAACGAATAATGGCGTCCACCATCCTCGTCGCCGACGACGACCGCGCGATCCGCACGGTCCTGACACAAGCGCTCGGCCGCCAAGGCTACGATGTCCGCACGACCGGCAACGCCGCCACGCTTTGGCGCTGGGTGGAGGACGGGGAGGGTGATCTCGTCATCACCGATGTTGTCATGCCCGATGAAAACGGCCTCGACCTCATTCCACGCATCCGCAAGATAAGGCCCGATCTGCGCGTGATCGTGATGAGCGCGCAGAACACGTTGCTGACCGCGGTCAAGGCGACGGAGCGGGGGGCGTTTGAATATCTGCCCAAACCCTTCGACCTGAAGGAGCTGATCAGCGTGGTCGAACGCGCGCTCAGCGTGCGCCCCACGCCGGTCGCGAGCGAGCCCGTCGAGGGTGAAGAACAGCTTCCGCTCATCGGCCGCTCGCCCGCGATGCAGGAAATCTATCGCGTGCTCGCGCGGCTGATGGGCACCGATCTGACCGTGCTGATCGCCGGCGAATCCGGCACCGGCAAGGAACTCGTGGCCCGCGCCCTGCACGATTACGGCAAACGCCGCAATGGCCCCTTCGTCGCCATCAACATGGCGGCGATCCCGCGCGATCTGATCGAAAGCGAGTTGTTCGGCCACGAGAAAGGCGCCTTCACCGGCGCCGCCGCCCGTTATGCCGGCCGCTTCGAACAAGCCGAACGCGGCACCTTGTTTCTCGACGAAATCGGCGACATGCCGCTGGAGGCCCAGACCCGGCTGCTGCGCGTGTTGCAGCAGGGGGAATACACGACCGTCGGCGGGCGCACGCCGATCAAGGCCAATGTCCGCATCGTCGCGGCCACCCACAACGATTTGCGCGTCTTGGTGCGCCAGGGGCTGTTCCGCGAGGATTTGTTCTATCGCCTTGCCGTCGTCCCGATCCGCCTGCCACCCTTGAGAGAACGCGCCGAAGACATCCCCGCGCTCGCCCGCCATTTTTTCGCGTTGGCATCGGTGCAGGGATTGCCGGTCAAGACGCTCGACGCGGCCGCGATGGAAAGGCTGCGGACACATCGCTGGCCAGGCAATGTGCGCGAATTGGAAAATCTGGTGCGGCGGCTCGCCGCGCTTTATTCGCAAGAGGTCATCGAGCTGGACGTGATCGAGGCCGAACTGGCCGAGGCCGCGCCGCCGGCCTCGGCCCCGGTCGCCGAGGAATCCTTGAGCGCGGCGGTCGAACGCCAGCTCCGCAATTATTTCGGTGCGCAGGCCGACATGCTGCCGGCCGCCGGTCTCTACGACCGCGTGTTGCGGGAAATCGAACGCCCGCTGATTTCGCTAACGCTGGCCGCCACCCGCGGCAACCAAATCAAAGCCGCCGATGTGCTCGGGATCAACCGCAATACGCTGCGCAAGAAAATCCGCGAACTCGACATCCAGGTGCTGCGCGGCCTCAAATAAGGCCGGCGGACGGCCGCAACCAGCGCGTGGCCGACCGCTACCCTACGAGCGATTTGCTCGCCTCCGTTCCTCAGCGCTCCACGGCCTTGCGATAGAGGTGCCAGCTGGCATGGCCCAGAATCGGCATCACGACTTGCGCGGTGTACAGCCAGGCGACGAAGATCGCCATCAGGACGACACCAAGAATGGCGATCGACCGCATCGCGGGCGCACGCAGCACGCTCCATGCGTCCATCCATCCAGCCTTGATGCCTTGTTCAGCGATGCCGCGCGCCTCGCGGCTGCTCAAGGCTCAATTGCGCACGCCGCTTTCCGCATCGTCATGCAAGGAAATGGTATAGTGGCGAAGTCCTGAAAATTTGCGACAATCGGCGGCCCGATGGATCTTGGTTCTTGCGCCGGGCTTCGGTGCGGCGGAGGTCGAAGAATTCTTGGCTGAGACAATGACGCGCGAGAGCACGGCCGAAAATCCGCCCCTGTCACGGCGGCTTCGGGCCTGGTCGGATCGGATCGGACTGCGCCGGAAATTGGCCGTTCTTCTGGCCGCGGCGGCGGTGCTCAGCGGCCTCGCCACCTACGCCGCCCTGACCGAATCGCAATTCACCGCCGATCCGAACACGGTCCAGCTTCTGCTCGTACTCGATCTCGCGCTCATGTTGATGCTGGGCACCGTCGTCGCCTCGCGGATCGTGCGACTGTGGAGCGAGCGGCGGCGCGGGTCGGCCGGCTCGCGGCTTCATGTTCGGCTGGTTGTGTTGTTCGGTTTCCTGGCGGCGGCGCCGGCGATCGTTGTCGCGGTTTTTTCCGTCCTTTTCTTCAACCTCGGCATCGAGGCCTGGTTCAGCGAGAAGGTTCGCACCGCGTTGGACGAATCGCGCGCGGTCGCCGAGGCCTATGTCGAGGAGCACCGCCAGAATATCCGAGCCGACGTGCTTGCCATGGCCAACGACCTCGGCCGCGAAGGGTTCGACGCCATCGCCAATCCACGCCGCTTCGGACAGCTTGTCGTGGCACAGGCGGCTTTGCGCTCGCTGACCGAAGCCGTCGTGTTCGACGGCCGCGGTCGCGTTCTGGCCCGCGCCGGGCTCACTTGGACGCTTGAATTGGAAGGTGTTCCCGCCGGGGCCGTCGAAAGGGCGGATGCCAGCGAGGTCGTCATCTTCAACCCGGATGCGGACGACACCACGACCGCGCGCAACGATCGCGTGCGCGCCCTCGTGCGGCTCGACGACGTGGCCGAGCGCGTCTATCTACTGGTCGGGCGTTTCATCGAAGCGCGCGTGGTCGAACACGCCGATCGCACCCGCCGCGCCGTCACCGCTTATCAAACCCTCGAAGGACAACGTTCGGAATATCAGATCACCTTCGCGCTGATATTCGGCGTGGTTGCGTTCCTGCTTCTTCTCTCCGCCGTCTGGATGGGCCTGGTGATGGCGACGCGCATGGCCCATCCGATCAGCCAATTGATCGCCGCCGCCGAACGCGTCCGCAGCGGCGATCTCGCCGCCCGTGTCGGCGAACCCCCCGGCGACGATGAAATCGGCGCCTTGAGCCGCGCCTTCAACCGCATGACCAGCCAGCTCGAACATCAGCGCGAGGAGTTGGTCGCCGCCAATCGCCAGATCGACGAACGCCGCCGTTTCATCGAGGCCGTCTTGGCCGGGACCTCCGCCGGCGTCATTGGACTCGACCGCAGCGGCCGCATCAATTTGCTCAATCGCGCCGCCTCGCAATTGCTCGCCACCGATCTCGATCGCCGCATCGGCGAGGCCTTGCCGGCGGTGGTCCCGGAGATGGAAGCGTTGGTCGAGGCCGCTGCCGCCGCGCCGGCGCGCCTGGCCCAGGGTCAGATCAACATCATGTGCGCCCGCCGCCAGCGAACCTTCCTCGTGCGCGTGGCCGCCGAGCGCGACGAACGCGAAACCGTCGGCTTCGTCGTCACCTTCGACGACGTCAGCGAAATCCTGGCGGTGCAGCGCAAGGCGGCCTGGGCGGATGTCGCCCGGCGCATCGCCCATGAAATCAAGAATCCGCTCACTCCGATCCAGCTTTCCGCCGAACGCCTGAAGCGCCGTTATCTCAGCGAGATCGTCAGCGACCCCGAGACGTTCAAGCAGTGCACCGAGACCATCGTGCGGCAGGTCGCCGATATCGGCCGCATGGTCGATGAATTTTCCGCCTTCGCCCGCATGCCCGCGCCGGTCATGCGCGACGAGGACCTCGTGGATTTATGCCGCCAGGCCATCTTTCTTCAACACCAGGGCAGCCCCGAGATCGAATTCGCCATGGTTGTGCCTCCCCAACCGGTCCTGCTGCCCTGCGACGCCCGTCAGATTCGTCAGGCTTTGACGAATCTGCTGAAGAACGCCGTTGAGGCGATCCAAGCGCGCGAAGGCCAGGTCGGCGAAGGTGAACCAGGCAGCCTGCCGCGCGGACGCATCGCCGTCAGCGTCGTCGCCAGCGTGGGCGAGACCCGCATCGATATCGAGGATAACGGCCGCGGCCTGCCCGTCGACGAACGCGATCGCCTGACCGAACCCTATGTCACGACGCGGAGCAAGGGCACCGGGTTGGGCCTGGCCATCGTCAAGAAGATCATGGAGGACCATGGCGGCGAGCTGACCCTGGAAGACCGCGAAGGCGGCGGCGCTTGCATTCGCATGATTTTCAGAAGAAATGATACGGACAGCGCCACCGAGTCCAAGCCCACCGTCTACCGCCTCAAGGCTGCCCATGGTTCATGACATCCTGATCGTCGACGACGAGGCCGATATTCGGTCCCAGATTGGCGGCATTCTTTCCGACGAGGGTTATCAGACACGCGCGGCCAGCGCGGCGGCCGATGCGCTGGCGTCCTTCAGGTCGCGCCGTCCGAGCCTTGTGCTCCTCGATATCTGGCTGGACGGAAGCGACGTTGACGGTATGGGGGTGCTCGACGCGATCAAGCGGGAACACCCGGCCACACCCGTCGTCATGATCAGCGGCCACGGAAATATCGAAACCGCGGTCGCCGCGATCAAGCGCGGCGCCTATGATTTCCTCGAAAAGCCCTTCAAGACCGACCGTTTGCTGCTGCTCGTCGAGCGCGCGATCGAGGCCGCGCGACTGCGGCGGGAAAACGAGGATCTGCGCTCGCGGGCCGGCGGCGATTTGGAGCTGACCGGCGCTTCGGTCGCGATCAACCAGGTGCGGCAGGCCATCGACCGCGTGGCGCCGACCGGCAGCCGCGTCATGATCACCGGGTCCGCCGGCGTCGGTAAGGAGGTCGTGGCCCGCCTGATCCATGCGCGTTCCCGCCGGGCGGCGGGTCCGTTCGTCGCGCTCAACTGCGCGACCATGCGCCCCGATCACGTCGAACGCGAATTGTTCGGCGGCGGCGATGGGGAAACCGGGCCACGCAAGCCGGGAACGCTGGAACGGGCGCATGAGGGCACGTTGTTCCTCGATGAGGTCGCCGACATGCCGCTCGAAACCCAGGGCAAGATCGTGCGCGTATTGCAGGAACAGACCTTCGAGCCGGTCGGCGGCAACATGCGGATTGAAGTCGACGTGCGCGTGATCGCGGCGACCAATCGCGACCTCCCCGCGGAAATCGCGGCGGGCCGCTTTCGCGAGGACCTTTTCTACCGCCTGAACGTCGTGCCCATTCGCGTGCCGCCGTTGCGGGAGCGGCGCGAGGACATCCCGCCGCTGACCCGTGCCTTCATGAAACGCACGGCCGAGGCATCCGGGATTCCGGCACGACCGATCGCCGACGACGCCATGGCCGCTCTCCAGACCTATGACTGGCCCGGCAATGCGCGCCAGTTGCGCAACGTCGTTGAATGGCTGCTGATCATGGCCTCGGGCGAGACCAAGGACCCGGTGCGGGCCGAGATGTTGCCCACGGAACTTCGGAATTCCGCCCCGGCGACGTTGCACATGGACAAGAGCAGCGAAATCATGACGCTGCCGCTGCGCGACGCCCGTGAGCTGTTTGAACGCCAGTATCTGCTCGCCCAGATCACGCGTTTTGGCGGCAATATCTCGCGCACGGCCACCTTTGTCGGGATGGAGCGCTCGGCCCTTCACCGTAAACTCAAGGCGCTGGGCGTGCATGGCAGCGACCGGCCCCAGGGATACGAGGCGTGAGCGCCGTACCCGCGCGCGCGGCGGTCCACGCACGACCTGAGCCGTCCTAGCCATGTCGAGAATCGCCTATGTGAACGGGCGTTACGTCCCACACCGCCAGGCCATGGTCCATGTCGAGGATCGCGGCTATCAATTCGCCGACGGCGTCTATGAAGTGTTGGCGGTCAAGGCCGGGCAACGGGTCGACGAAACACTCCACCTCGACCGGCTCGACCGTTCGTTGCGAGAAATTCGTATCGCGCCGCCGTTCGGCCGAACCGCGATCACGACGATTTTCGCAGAAATCGTCCGCCGGAATCTGTTGAGCGACGGCATGCTCTATCTCCAGGTAAGCCGTGGCGTCGCCCGGCGCGATCACGCGTTCCCGGCCAATGTGCGGCCCTCCGTCGTCGTGACCGGCCGGAGGCTGCGCCCGCCCGCCGCGGACGCGATCGAAAACGGCGTCGCCGTCATCTCCAGACCCGATATTCGATGGGCACGCTGCGACATCAAATCCATCGCACTCTTGCCTAACGCCCTTTTGAAACAAGAAGCGCGCGAGGCGGGCGCCTATGAGGCCTGGCTGACCGACGACAAAGGCGTGGTCACCGAAGGCACCTCGTCCAATGCCTGGATCGTCGACAAGACAGGACGATTAGTGACTCACCCCGCCGATCACGCCATATTGAACGGAGTGACACGACAAGTGGTTTTGCGGCTCGCACGCGAGCAGGGCATTGATGTCGTGGAAAGAACATTCACACTTGCCGAGGCCAAGGCCGCCCGCGAAGCTTTCCTGACCAGCACCACCGTCGGAATCCTGCCGGTTGTGCGCATCGACGACGCGCCTGTTGGAAATGGAGCACCCGGATTGCTGACCGGCGAATTGCGGCGTACTTATTTTGGCCTACCCGCCGGGGTTGTTTTGGCCGTGCCAACTGGCAATTTGCGACCGGCGAACTAAGTAATAGACAGACCGCGACGCGCGGGCCGATTTTTTGGACCGTCATTAGCTGCGCCGCAAATCAAGAAACAACATAGGACCAAAAAGATGACCATAGAAAAGTCACAGAATGTTCAGGATGTGTTCCTGAACCACATACGCAAGAATAAGACCCCGGTGACGGTGTTTCTGGTCAATGGCGTCAAGCTCCAGGGAATCGTCACTTGGTTCGACAATTTCTCCGTATTGCTGCGTCGCGATGGGCATTCCCAGCTCGTCTATAAACACGCCATCTCGACCGTGATGCCAGGTGTGGCGATTTCCCTCTTCGACGGCGACAAGGAAGAGGCCGAGGCCTGAGCGTGGGGGAGGGTGGCGCCGACGGCCGTCGACCCACCGGTCGCTGCCTCGTTCTTCATCCCGTCCTAACCTCGACCCATGAGGACGCCCGCTCCGTCGAGGCGCGCGTCGCCGAGGGCGAAGCCCTGGCCCGTGCCATCGCGCTCCAGACCGTGGGCGGTTTTGGCGTGCGCGCCAGGCCGCCGCGGCCGGCGACGTTGTTCGGAAAGGGCAACGTCGAACGTTTCGCGGGACTGGTCGCCGCCGAAAACATCGACGTCGTTGTCGTCGATGGCACCTTGTCTCCCATTCAACAACGCAACCTCGAAAAGGAATGGAAGTGCAAGGTCATCGACCGCACCGGCCTCATTCTCGAAATTTTCGGCGCCCGCGCGCGGACCAGCGAAGGCCGCCTTCAGGTTGAACTGGCCGCGCTGACCTATCAGCGCAGCCGGCTCGTGCGATCCTGGACCCACCTTGAACGTCAACGCGGTGGTTTCGGCTTCCTGGGTGGCCCCGGCGAAACTCAGCTCGAATCCGATCGGCGCCAAATCGGCGAGCGCATCGCCCGCCTGAAGAAAGACTTGGAAGGGGTCAAACGCACGCGCGGACTTCACCGCAGCGCGAGAAAACGCGTGCCCTACCCGGTGGTCGCCCTGGTCGGCTACACCAATGCCGGAAAATCGACCCTGTTCAACCGGCTGACGCGCGCGCGCGTAACCGCGGCGGATCAGCTTTTCGCGACGCTCGACCCGACGATGCGCGCCGTCGATCTGCCCTCGGGCCGCCGCATCATCCTATCCGACACCGTCGGTTTCATTTCGGAATTGCCCACCGATCTGGTCGCCGCCTTTCGCGCGACGCTGGAGGAGGTGCGGACCGCCGATTTGATCGTCCATGTCCGCGACCTCTCCAACCCCGACAACGAGGCGCAGAAAGCCGATGTCCTTTCGGTTCTGGACGGGCTCGGCCTCGGCGAAGCCTTGGCGACCGGGTTGATCGAGGCGGCCAACAAGGTCGACCGGCTTTCAGAGGACGAACGCAGCCTCTTGTTCCATCAGGCGGAGCGCGATCCCGCTTTTTTGCCGGTGTCCGCGGTAAGCGGGGAGGGCTGTGAACGACTCCTTCAGCGCATCGAGGCGGCGCTCAACGCCGCGCGCAACATCGTCGATATCGACCTCGATTTGAGCGACGGCGCGGCCTTGTCATGGCTGTATCGCCGGGGTGAAATCGTCGAGCGCCATGACAATGGAGAACGAACGCATTTGCGCGTCCGCCTCGACCCCGCCGATCAGGCGCGGTTCGAACGGCGCCAACACGAAGGCGAAGCGGACTCCCCGGCCGGTTCTCCGGCCTGACCCAGCCGCGCCGCGAGATTTCCCCGGGAACAGCCATCGCCGCCATGCCCAATCCCGATCTCGATCGTGTCGCCGCGATCATTCGCACCGCCGCGGCCGAAGAACTTCTGCCACGTTATGGCCGGCTCGCCGCCGGCGACATCAGCGAAAAGGCGCCGGGCGATTTCGTGACCGTCGCCGATGGCGCCATGGAACGCCGCCTCGAAGCGGAACTCGGCGAGCTTTCGCCGTCGAGCCTCGTCGTCGGCGAGGAAGGTGCGTTTTCCGACCGCGGTCTCTTGTCGCGGTTGGGGGAGGCGCAATCGGCCTGGATCATCGACCCCTTGGATGGGACCGCCAATTTTGCCGGCGGTCTGCCGATGTTTGCCGTCATTGTCGCGTTTGCCGTTCACGGCAAGGTTGCCGCGGCCTGGATTTACGATCCCCTCGGCGACCGCATGGCCCTGGCCGAAATCGGCGCGGGAGCGTGGATGGCCGGAAAACGCATGCGGGTTGCCACTGCCGCCGAGCCGGCCCGGATGCGTGGGGTCCTGAATTTCCGTTATGGCGATCGAACGATCGTCACCCGCATGGCGGCGCGATGTCACCGCCTGGGCCCACTCATCACACTGGGTTGCGCCGGGCAGGAATATCTCGCGTTGTGCAGCGGCAAGCTGCATTTCGCCCAGTACACTCGGCTATTGCCCTGGGATCACGCGGCCGGCTCGTTGCTGCATCGGGAGGCCGGCGGACACGCCGCCCTGTTCGATGGCGGCGCCTACACCCCGGTTGTTAACGCCGGGCCGTATCTGCTGGCGCCCGACCGGGAGAGTTGGTCGGAAATCCGGGCGATTCTTGCGGGCGAGGAGGAGTCTTAGCCGGTGCCGGGCGGTTTGGCTCTCTCCGAGCGCTTGGCGTCTTCCCAAAGCGCCTCCATCTCGTCGAGGTCGGATTGCTCCGGGGTTTTGCCGCGAGCGGCCAGCGCGGCCTCGATCCAGTGAAACCGTCGCTCGAATTTGGCGTTGGCGGCGCGCAGGGCGCTTTCCGCGTCGGCGCCGGCATGACGAGCGACGTTGACGCAGGCAAACAGGAGATCGCCGATTTCCTCGGCCAATTTTTCAGACGACGATCCGGCCAGCTCCTGGCGCAGTTCTCCGATTTCTTCTTCCACTTTTTCGAGGGCCGGCTCCACGGATTTCCAGTCGAAGCCCACCCGCGCCACGCGCTTCTGGAGTTTCTGAGCGCGGAGCAGCGCGGGAAGGGCGAGGGGCACATCGTCCAATACGCTCGGCCGGGTGCTTTTGGGCTTCTTGGCCTGGCGTTCTTCGGCTTTGTGGCTCTCCCAGGCCACGGTCTGAGCATCGGCATCGGCGATCCGGGCAGTGCCGAAGACATGAGGATGGCGGCGGACCATCTTGTCCGCGACGGCGGTGGCGACAGCCTCGAAATCGAACGCGCCGGCTTCCTGAGCCATGCGGGCGTGAAACACGACCTGAAACAAAAGGTCGCCGAGTTCTTCCTTGAGGGCGCCCAGGTCGCCACGCGCGATGGCGTCGGCGACTTCATATGCTTCCTCGATGGTGTAAGGCGCGATCGAAGCGAAATCCTGCTCGCGATCCCAGGGACAGCCGAGCGTCGGATCCCGCAGCCGGATCATGATGTCGAGCAGCCGGGCAACGGCCGGGGATGGCGGCAAAACCGACACCAGATTATCGCATAATATATATTATGGGAAATATAGGAATATCCCATAATATAAACATGTTAACTAACATATATTGTCATTCCATCGTAGGCCGGCTCTACCCCGCTGGGCAACTGGGCGGCGAGTTTGTCGTAGTCTAGTTTTTCCGTCATGTGGGTCAGGATCGCGCGGCGGGGTTTTACCTTGTCGATCATCGCCAGCGCCCGCTCCACATTGGCATGGGTCGGATGGCTTTCGTAGCGCACGCAATCGACGATCCAGGTATCGACATTTTTTAATATTTCCAACGAGCTATCAGGAATATCCAATGCATCAGTTGAGTATGCGATTCCACCCATTCTAAAACCCAGAGTGCGGCCGGCTATCCCGTGATCTTGTTCAAAAGGAATGACGCTCAAACCATTGATTTCAAAAGGCCCACTGATTTCGACGCCGGTTAAGACCGGACGATGGAAGAAGCGGTTCGCTGCTTGGGGCTTGAAGGCATAACCGAAGCGTTCCTGGATTTGGGCCATGGCCTCGGCGCTGGCATAGGCCATGACCGGCCGCCCGATGATGCGGTTGACGCAGCGTAGGTCGTCGATGCCGTGCACATGGTCGGCATGGGCGTGGGTGTAGAGGACCGCGTCCAGGGCGCCTACCCCGGCCGCCAGAAGCTGTTCCCGCAGATCCGGCGAGGTGTCGATCAGCACCGTCGCCCGGTCGGTCTGAGCGAGGATGGACGCTCGCAGCCTACGGTTCTTCGGATTGGCCGGATTGCAGGCGCCCCAATCGCCGCCGATCACCGGCACGCCTCCGGAGCCGCCGCAGCCCAGGATCGTTACGCGGATGCGGCCCAAGGCAGGCTTACCTTGTCGAACAGGCGCAGAAAATTGGCCGTCGTCGCCCGCGCCGCCTCGTCCTTGGATACACCCTTCAATTCGGCGAGCAACCCGGCCGTATGAACGATAAAAGCGGGCTCGTTTCGCTTCCCGCGCATAGGCACGGGAGACAGATAAGGAGAATCGGTTTCGACCAACAGGCGATCCAGCGGCAAGGCCCGAACCGTCTCCCGCAGGTCGCTGGCGCTCTTGAATGTCAGAATCCCCGACAGCGATATATAGAAGCCGATCTCGACCGCCTGCTCGGCCAGTTCCCGGGACGAGCTGAAACAATGCAACACGCCCTTTAGCGCCCCCCGCTTCCGGCCCTCGCGCAGCATCGCGATGGTGTCGGCGTCGGCGTCTCGGCTATGCACGATCAACGGGAGATCGCTCTGTATCGCGGCTGCGATATGGGCGTCGAAATTGGCCTGCTGAAGTGTCCGCGGTGCACTGTCGTAATAGTAGTCGAGCCCGGTTTCCCCGATGCCGACGACCTTGGCGTGAGCCGCCAAACCCAACAGGTCTTCACACCGAATCGACTCGGCCTCCGCCTCATGGGGATGCACGCCGACGGAGCAGAAAACGTCTTCATGCGCCTCCGCGATCGCGCGCACGCCGGCGAATTGCGAAAGCTTCGTTCCGATTGTCACCATGGCCCCGACTCCGGCGGCGCGGGCGCGGTCCTTGACCGCGCCCAGTTCGCCCGCAAAATCGGGGAAATCGAGGTGGCAATGGGTGTCGACGAGCATCACCGCCCCTCCACCACCACGGCTTCGACGTAACGCGGGAAGGCGCCTTCCGGCTTGGGCAGAACGGTGCCCGGCTTCAAGGCGAATTTGGCATCGAGGCTGCCAAAGCTGCGCTCACCGGCGGGCACGCCAAGTTGGTTCAGCATCTTGTCCATGGTCCCCGGCATGAAGGGCTGGGCCAGGATCGCGATGTGCCGAATGGTTTCGGCCAGCACCCACAACACCGTCTTCATCCGCGCCGAGTCGGTCTTCGCCAGCGTCCACGGCGCCTGGCCGTCGACATAACGATTGGCCTCGCCAACGACTTCCCACAGGGCATCGAGCGCCCTGTGGAAAGACTGATCGGCGAGATGCGGGCGCAGCCGAGCCAACAGGGCGGCGGCCTGTCCGAGCAGGTTGCGGTCAAAAGGCTGGAGATCGCCGGGCGCGGGCACGGTGCCGGCGCAATTGCGGAGGATCAGCGACAGAACACGCTGCGCGAGATTGCCGAAATCATTCGCGAGATCGCCATTGATGCGGTTGACGATGGCGCGGTGCGAAAAATCGCCGTCGCCGCCAAAGGGCATTTCGCGCAACAGGAAATAACGCACCGGGTCCAGGCCATATTTCGTGACCAGGGTAAAGGGGTCGATGACGTTGCCGACCGATTTCGAAATCTTCTGGCCTTCGTTCGTCCACCAGCCATGGGCGAAGACGCGCCGCGGCGGCGCCAGATCGGCGGCCATCAGGAACGCCGGCCAATACACGGCATGGAATCGCAGGATGTCCTTGCCGATCATGTGCAAATCGGCCGGCCAGAAAGTGGAGAATTCGGAGCCATCGACGTCGGGATAACCGGCCGCCGTGATGTAGTTGGTCAAGGCGTCGAGCCAGACATACATGACATGACCGGGCGCGTCGGGCACCGGAATGCCCCATTTGAAGGTCGTGCGCGAGATCGACAAATCCTGGAGCCCGGATTTGACGAAACTCATCACTTCGTTGCGCCGGCTTGTCGGAGCGATGAAATCGGGATTGGCCCCATAGAAGGCGAGCAGCTTGTCCTGCCATGCCGACAGGCGGAAGAAATAGCTCGGCTCCTCCACCCATTCGACCTCGGCGCCGCTGGGCGCGAATTTGCGGCCCCCCGTCCCTTCCTTTAATTCATCCTCGGCGTAGAAGGCCTCGTCGCGGACCGCGTACCAGCCCTTATAACCGCCGAGATAAATATGGCCGTTGTCGCGCAGCTTCCGCCACAGAGCCTGGCTCGCGGCGATATGCCGAGGCTCGGTCGTGCGGATGAAATCGTCATTGCTGAAATTCATGGCCGCGGTGAGCTGCCGAAAATTGGCGGAGCCGCGATCGACGAAAAGCTGCGGTTCCATTCCCGCGGCGGAAGCGGACTTCTCCACCTTTTGGCCATGTTCGTCGGTGCCGGTCAGGAATCGGACGCGGCGGCCGTCCAGGCGCATGAACCGCGCCAGCACGTCGCAGGCAAGCGTCGTATAGGCATGCCCGATATGCGGAACGTCGTTGACGTAATAAATGGGCGTCGTCAGGTAATAGGTCGGTGGCCCGGCCATCCTCGTCGTCTCCGCGTCGATGTGAAGCTCCGGCTGGCGCCGGGGCCGATGTATCACGACCGCGCCGCTGCTTCCACGGCCAGGAAGACGTTCAGCAACACCTGCCGGGGGTCGAGATTGTGGCTGTCGGCGCGGCGAACAAGCGCGCCGATCTTGTCCCATGTCTCCAACCACGGATCAAGCCGGGTGGAAGACGCCGCGAGCCGATCGGTGACATCGTCGCTCGCCGGGGCGGCTGGGCGCCTCTCCGCCATTCGCCGGATCAGGCGGGCGAGCCATGCGGTGAGCAGGTCGTATAACAGCCGCCGGGAATCGGCCGCACCCGGGCGAGCGAGGCGATCGGCCACCCCATGCAGCGCGACCGCATCCAGACGCGGCAGCGTCTGCAGGAGGCCCATCATTTCGCGATGCAGATCGAGCCCCCCCGCCGACCATAACTCCAGCGCCCTGCCCGGGCTGCCATCGGCCAGATCCACGAGGTTGGCCAGGTCGGAATCGCCGATATCGCCAAGGTGTCGCCGGACAACGGTCGCGAAATCCTCGGCGGCCAGCGGCGGCACCGCCAGACGGCGGCACCGCGATCGAATCGTCGGCAACAACCGGCCAGGCGCATGGCTTATCAGGAGCAGAAGTGACCGCGCCGGTGGCTCTTCCAGGATCTTAAGGATGGCGTTGGCGGCGTTTGGATTCAGGTCGTCTGCGCTGTCGATGATAACAACACGCCAGGCCCCGGCCGCCGATGTCATGTGCAGGAAATGGCCGATCGCGCGCGCTTCCTCTACACGAAGCTCGCCGCGCTGTTCCTTCTTGTCTTCGTCGTAGGCGCGTTCGATGACCATCAGGCCGGGATGCGCGCCATTGGCGACCTGGCGCACGACCGGATGGTCTGGGCGCACGGAGAGCCCCCCGCTTTCACCCTCGCCGCCCGCCAGAACGAACCGCGCGAAACGATACGCCAGAGTTGCCTTCCCGATTCCGCGCTGACCGGCGATCAGCCAGGCATGGTGAATCTTGCCGCTGCGCCAGGCGCCCAGCAAGGCGGCCTCGGCGGCGTCCTGCCCGATTAGCTCGGAATTGACGCGCGGCGAAACCGCGGCGAGGTCCCCGGGTGAGGTCATCCGACCGCCACGCCGAGGCGCTCGCGGACCGCGGCGAAGATCGATGCCGTTGTTTTCCCGATGTCGCCCCCGGCATCGATGAGGACGCAACGACCGGGTTCGGCGCGGGCGATTTCGAGAAAGCCTTCGCGGAGGCGGCGATGAAAATCGCGGTCCATGCGTTCGTAACGGTCCTCGCCCCCCCGCCGCGCCGCGGCGCGCTGCAACCCAAGGTCCACGGGCAGGTCGAAGATCAATGTCAGGTCGGGAACGAAATCACCCAATGTCAGGCGATGGAGAGAGGTGATCGCGGCACGGCCGAGGCCGTGCCCGTAACCTTGATAGGCCATGGTCGAATCGGCGAAACGGTCGGTGATGACCCACAAGCCTTTCGCCAATGCCGGACGGATGGTCTTGGCCAAATGATCGAGCCGCGCCGCGTAATGCAGCAATGCCTCGCTCATCGCCTCCCACTGGCCGGGATCACCCTGAACGAGAAGGCCCCGGATTTGCTCGGCTCCGGGCGAGCCGCCCGGTTCGCGGGTGACCAGAGCCTCGATGCCGGCCGCGCCAAGCGCGGCCGCAAGAAGCGGCGCCTGAGTGGATTTTCCCGCCCCCTCCCCGCCCTCAAGGCTGATGAACCGCCCGCGGGGCATGAAGAAACCGCCCCTATTTCACCGTGCCCCAAAGCAAGTAACCCGCGGCGTTCCCGACCCGGCCCACGAAACCCAGGCGACCGACGTCGGCGCCGGCGACCAAGGGATGCTCCATCGGCGCGGGCAAGTTCGGGCCGGAGACCACGAGTCTGGCGACCTCGGTGCCTTTTGCGATCGGCGCCGCGATCGGACCGTCATACACGACGGAGACTTTGATTTGCGGACGCATGCGGCGCGGCAAGGTGACCACGAAATCGGAGGGTGCGACCAGCGGCACGGTCGTTGCGTTGCCGAGCCAGACATCGGCTGTCTCCACAGTCGCGTCGGCTTTTGCCAGGGAATAATTTCCGAATTCGCGGAATGCCCATTCCAGCAGCTTTTCGGATTCCTCCGATCGGGATCTGATGCTGGGCAAGCCGTTCAACACCATGATCAGCCGGCGGCCGTCGCGCACCGCCGAAGCGGTCAGGCCATAGCCGGCGGCTTCGGTATGTCCGGTCTTCAACCCATCGACGCCGATATTTCTGTAGAGCAACGGGTTGCGGTTGCCTTGTTTGATGCCGTTATAGGTGAAATCCAACTCGGCATCGTAATGATAGTATTCTGGGAAGTCCTCGATCAGGCGCCAGGCCAGAACCGTCAAATCGCGCGCCGTCATCACGTGATCGGGATCGGGAAGCCCAGAGGCATTCTTGAACACGCTGCTCCGCAGCCCGATTTCCCGGCCCTTGCGCGTCAGCACCTCGGCGAAGGCCTCCTCCGTTCCAGCGAGTCCCTCGGCGAGAACGACGCTGGCGTCGTTTCCCGATTGCACGATCATGCCGCGCAGCAAATCTTCAACCTTCACCCGCGTGTTGACCGCGACGAACATTTTCGAGCCGCCGGTACGCCAGGCGCGCTCGCTGACGGGCAGCGTGTCGGTCAGCGACAGACTTCCCTCGCGGAGCCGGGAAAAAACGACATAGGCCG
>CANFCX010000046.1 GCA_947445225.1 Rhodospirillales bacterium | reverse complement strand
CCTGTTGCGCCCTCGGGTTGCGGGCCTGGCCGCCGCCACCCGCTCCACCTCCGGCACCGCCGACGCCGGCAGGCGCACGCGGCACGGGTCCACCACCCACGGCGAAACCCCCACCGACGCCGCGACCGCCGCCCGGACCCAAGCCGGCCCCCGGCTGCGGCAATGGGTCGGGCCTGGGCGCGGAGGACGAGACCGGTGTCGGACGGAAGCGCAACGCGGCGCTGGCTACCTTCATCGCGGAGTCGCGATGTTCAACGATGAAGCGGACATTGGCGGTCATGCCCGGCATCAATCTTTGGTCGGGGTTGGCCGTGGAAACAACGACGACATAGGTAACGACGCCCTGCGAGATCTTGGGTGCCTTACGGATTTGAACGACTTCGCCGTTGAAAGACCGGCTGGGAAAGGCATCGACCGTGAATTCCACGCGCTGGCCGGCGAAGATGCGACTGACATCGGCCTCGTCGACCTTCGCCTCGACCTGCATACGCGTCAGGTCCTGCGCGATCGTGAACAAGGTCGGCGATTGCAGGCTGGTGGCAACGGTCGTTCCGACATCGACGTCACGGGAAATGACGACCCCGTCGACCGGCGCGCGAATGGTTGTGTGCTCGAGATCGATCTCGGACTGGCGCAGCATCGCTTGCTTCAGCCGGACGGCCGCCTCTGAATTGCCAAGCTGCGCCATGGCGATCTTCAACTGCGCCTCGGAGGACTTCAACGACGCCGCCTGTGCTTCTTCCTGGGACCGGGTTGCCCGCATTTGGGCCTGGGCGGATTCGTAGGCGGCTTTCGATTTTTCGAATTCGGCGTCGCTGATGATGCCGCGGTCGCGCAAGGGCTGCCTCCGCGTATAGTCGCGCTCGGCTTCGGCGGCTGCCAATTCATTGCGGGAAGTCTGGGATTTGAAGGCGTTGAGCGTTGCCCGCGCATTGTCGAGATCGGCGCGCGCCCGTTCCACCTGCGCCCTTTGGGTATTGACGGCGGCATGAGCCACGTCGAGATCGGCGGTCGCCTGATTCACTCGGGCCTCGAACATCGCCGGGTCGATTACCGCGATCACGTCGTTGCGGCGCACCACCGAATTGAAATCGGCGAGCAATTCCTTGACCTGGCCGGAGACCTGGGAACCCACATTGACCGTCACCGTGGCGCCCAACGTCCCCGTTGCCGACACCACCGAAGTCATCGCGCCCCGTTCAACCTTGGCGACTCGATAGACCGGCACGTCCGGGCCGCCCCAAAACGAAAGGGCCGCCCCAGCCGCAACAACGGCAACGACGGCGGCGGCGGCGATCTTAAGGTGGCGGCGCCCCCAATCGAACGCCACCCGCAGTGGAATGGCGAGCCAGGACAGAAAGGGCATGATCGAGGTGGCACCGGATCGATCGGTATCTCGGGGCATGGGCACTCGCCGGAAAATCGGTTTCACAATCGTCGGTGAGATGGCCAGTCTACACACGTATCATACAGTGAATCCCTGCGGATTTTTCCGGCTTGTGAGGTTACGGACGAGCCGGCGAAGCGGGGTTCGTCGACCTGGAAGCCGGGAAGCGGATGGACGCGCGCCGGGGTAGCATTTTCACCGGGAGGCCAATCAGCAGCCCCACTTGTTTTCGGCGGGGCGATGTATGAATTTAACTTTCAACATAACGATAGACATACAACCTATTGGTATAAATATATCTTTCTTACAATGATAGAAACTGGGGTTGGGTGGGCTCGACAAACGAGCCATTCACTCCATATATAGCTAAGTGTAATATTTCACTTAACCATCGTTCACCCCGAAGACACCGAGACCACCATGGACCTGTCGATCGTCTGCCTTGCCATATTGAGCCGATCGGAGGCTTCCGGTTACGAGATCACCAAGAAGATCGAGGGGCCTCCGTACAATCATTTCTGCCATGCCGGCTTCAGCGCCGTTTACTCCGCGTTGCGGCGTTTGGCCGCCGAAGGAGCCGTCGAGGCCCGCGCCCTGTCGCAACAAAGCCGACCGGACAAGACCCTGTACAGGATCACGCCCACCGGGACGGCACGGCTGGAGACCATGCTCCAGCTCACGCCCGGTGAAGATGTGGTCCATTCGGATTTCCTGTTCGCTCTCTTCTTCGCCGATCTGATGCCGGCCGAAGCGGTTGGACGCCTGATCGACCAAAGGATCGCATGGTATCGCGGGGCCATCGCCCGCTTGGAAGCCTGCGCCGCCTCCGCTGGCGAGACACCTTTCGGTCACGCCATGGTGCGGCAGTTTGGGCTCGCCGTTTATCGGGCTGCCCTGGCTTTCCTCGAAGAAAAGCGCCCGGCGCTCGCCGCGACAACAACGGCCGCGGTTGAAGGCGACGTCCGCCACCTCAAAGTGGGGAACGCATGAACCGCTCCTACATTGCTACCGGTATAGTCATCGTTGCTGCCATTGCTTGGATTGCGTCCGGCGCTTTCGATTCCGGTGCCGACGAACGCCCGGCCGCGGGTGTGTCGTCGCCGGTGGCACCCGCGATGACGGTCAGGGTGCGCCCTTTGCAACCTGTGTCCTTGCCGCGTGAGTTGGCCTTATACGGATCGACGATGTCGTCCAGAAAGGTCGAGTTGCGCTCCGAAATCGAAGGCACCGTCGCCGCCTTGCCGGTTGCACGCGGTACCCAGGTCAAACGCGGCGACGTCATCGCGCGCATCGAGCAGGACGACCGGCAGGCCCGACTCGCCGAATCCAAAGCGGCGCTCGCCGCTCGCGAGGCCGATTACAACGCCGCCTCTCGGCTAAACGCCCAGGGTTTCCGAGCCGATGTCAGCCTCGCCGACGCCAAGGCCAGGCTTGATTCCGCGAAGGCGGCGGTCACGCGCATGGAAGTCGAATTGCAAAAGACCATTATCCGCGCGCCGTTCGAGGGCGTCATCGAACAGCGGCCGGTCGAACTCGGCTCCTATCTCGGCAAGGGTGCGTTGATCGCCATGGTCGTCGATCTCGATCCCATGCTGATTGTCGTGCAGATCGCGGAGCAGGACATCGGCAAGATCGCCATCGGCACGCCGGGCGAGGCGCGCCTGTCGACGGGTGTGCGGCTCACGGGCAAGGTCAGTTTCGTTGCCTCCATGGCCGACCCCGCCACCCGCACCTATCGCGTCGACATCGAAGCCGCCAACGCCGGGCACGCAGCGCCCGAAGGAACGACAGCCGAGGTTAAGCTTCAGCTCGGCGAGATCGTGGCTCACGTCGTGCCGGCTTCGGCGCTCACGCTTGGCGAAAACGGCGCAATTGGGGTCAAACTGTTGGATGACGAAAGTATCGTTCGCTTCGTCCCGGTCCGGATCGTTGGCGAGGTCGGAAACGACGTGTCGATCATGGGTCTGCCGAACAGCGCAACCTTGATCACCGTGGGCCAGGAATATGTGCGCGTCGGCCAAAAAGTCGGCGCGGTTCGCGACCTAGCCGGCGCCGGGGAGTCATCGCGATGACCGGTTTTGCCGCAACCATGCTTGGCCGGACGCGCCTGATCGTGGCGGCGCTGATCTTTATCCTTGGCGCCGGTGCGATTGCATGGCGCGACATTCCGAAGGAAGCCGAGCCCGACGTCAAAATTCCCATTGTTTATGTGCAGATGTCGCTCGACGGCATTGCCCCGGAGGATGCCGAACGCCTTCTCGTCCAGCCGCTCGAAACCGAGCTGCGCCCGATCGAGGGCGTGAAAGAAATGCGGTCCTCCGCCTTTGAGGGCGGTGGATTCGTCCTGTTGGAATTCGATGCCGGTTTCGATTCGGAAAAAGCGCTCGCCGATGTCCGCGAAAAGGTCGACCGGGCGAAGGGCAAATTTCCGGCCGGGGCCAAGGAACCCGAGGTCCACGAGGTCAATCTCAGCCTGTTCCCGATTCTCGTCGTGACCTTGGCCGGCGATGTGCCCGAACGGACGCTCGTCCGCCTCGCCCGCGACCTGCGCGATCGCGTGGAACAGATCCCCAGCGTTCTCGAAGCCCGCATCGCCGGCGACCGCGAAGAGCTGCTTGAAATCATCGTCGATCCGATGCGGCTCGAAGCCTATGGGTTGTCGATTGGGGACGTCATTTCGCTTGTCGGCCGTTCCAACCAGGTCGTCCCGGCCGGCGCGCTCGAGGGCGCGCATGGGCGTTTCGCGGTCAAGGTGCCGGGTCTGTACGAGACCGTCGCGGACGTTCTGGAAATGCCGCTGAAGGTCTCCGGCGACGCCGTCGTTCGCGTAGCCGACGTGGCTTCGGGGCAGCGCAGCTTCAAGGATCGCGCGAGTTACGCCCGTATCGACGGAAAGCCGGGTATCGCGCTGGAAGTCTCCAAACGCGTCGGCGAGAACCTCCTGGACACGGTGGCGGCGGTTCGCGCCGCGGTCATGGATGAAAGTGCCGGCTGGCCCACGGGGGTCAAGATCGGCTTCAGCCAAGACAAATCCGCGGACATCCGGCAAATGCTCGGCGATCTTGAAAATAACCTCGCGGTCGCGATTCTGCTCGTGTTGATCGTCGTGCTGGCCACCCTTGGCTGGCGGACGACAACGTTGGTCGCCGTCGCGGTGCCGGGGTCGTTCCTCGGCGGTATCCTGTTGCTGTCGGGCATGGGCTACACGGTCAACATCGTCGTCCTGTTCGGGCTGATCTTCGCCGCCGGCAATGTCGTGGACGGCGCCATCGTCATCACCGAATACGCCGATGCCCGCATGGCCGAAGGCATGAAACGCCTCGATGCCTATGCGTTGGCGGTCCGGCGTATGTCAGGGCCCATCATCTCCTCGACCGCGACCAACCTCGCGGCTTTCCTACCCCTGGTCTTCTGGCCGGGGCTGGTCGGCGAATTCATGAAATTCCTGCCGATTTCGCAATTCGTGACCATGTTTGCGGCCCTGCTGATGGCCATGATTTTCGTGCCCGCGCTGGGCGGCATGTTCGGCGGATCGGGCGGCGGCACCGCCGCGGTCGACACCGTGGCCGCTATCCGAAGCGGCCAGGCGGTTGGCGCCACCGGCTCGGTCGGCCTTTATATCAAGGCTCTGCGGATGGCCCTGCGCCGGCCGGGTCTTGTCCTGACCGGCTCCGTCGTTCTGTTGATCGGCGTGTGGTGGGCCTATGGTCAATATGGCCGAGGCGTCGAATTCTTTCCCGATATCGAACCGGATCGCGCCATCGTGCAGGTGTCGGGCCGCGGCAATTTGTCGATCGACGAAAAGGACCGGCTTGTCGGCGAGGTTGAGGATCGCGTACTCGCCCTGGGCCGCGAACGCGGCGAATTCGCCTCGGTCTATACCCGCACCGGCAAACTCAAGGGCGGGATGAACAATGCGGCGCCGGACGTGATCGGCGTCGTCCAGGTCGAACTCGCCGATTGGCAGACCCGGCGCCGGGCGACGGTGATTTTCGACGATATCCGGCGGCGAACCGCCGATGTCGCCGGGGTTGTCATCGAAGTGACCAAGGAGCAATCGGGTCCGCCCACCGGCAAGGCCGTGCAACTCGAGGTGTCGGCGCGCGATCCGGCGTTGCTGGGACCGAGCGTCGAAACCATCATCGATCACCTGAATACGATGACCGGGCTGCGCGATTTCGAGGACACGCGTCCCCTTCCCGGCATCCAGTGGACAATCGCGGTCGACCGCGCCCAGAGCGCGAAATTCGGCGGCGACATCACACTTGTCGGCCAGGCGCTGAAGCTCGCCACCAACGGCTTGAAGCTCGGCGTGTGGCGTCCCGGCGATACCGACGAGGAAATCGACATCGTCGTGCGTTTCCCGCCCGAGTACCGCACCATTGGACAACTCGACCGGATGCGGGTTCAGACGCGGCAGGGCATGGTGCCGATTTCGAATTTCGTCGAGCGCGAGGCCGAGCCCCTTTCCGGCACCCTCAATCGCACCGACGCCCGCCGCGTCATCACAATCAAGGCCGAGGTCCAGACGGGTGTCCTGGCGGACGACAAAGTTCGTGAAATCAAAGCGTGGCTCGCCGAAAGCAAGCTGCCGGACGGCGTCGGCGTGCGCTTCAAGGGTCAGGACGAGGAGCAGAAGAAGGCCGAGGCCTTCCTTGGCAAGGCGTTCGGCGCGGCCATCTTCTTGATCTTCTTGATCCTGATCGCGCAGTTCAACAACTTCTATTACACCTTCCTGATCCTGTCGGGTGTCGTGCTGTCGACCGCGGGCGTCGTGCTCGGCCTGCTGATCACCAACCAGACATTCGGCATCGTCATGACCGGCATCGGTATCGTGGCCCTGGCCGGCATCGTGGTGCAGAACAATATCGTCCTGCTCGATACCTATGCCCATGTCCGCAAGGACGTCGGAAGCGCCCTCGACGCCATTCTCATCACCGGCGCCGAGCGGGTGCGCCCGGTCTTGCTGACCGCCATGAACAATGTGTTGGGCCTGTTGCCATTGTGTTTTGGGATCAACATCGATTTCATCGCCCGCGACGTCACCATCGGCGCGCCGTCGACCCAATGGTGGATTCAGCTCTCCCAGGCCATCGTTTATGGGTTGATCTTCTCGACCATCCTCACCCTTGTGCTCACGCCCTGTGCGTTGATGGTGCAGGAGAACGTCGGGGCTTGGCGGCGCCGCGTCTTCGGTCAGACACCGATCGCCGAGCCGATGGTTGCCGCGGCTCCGGTGCGTTTGCGAGACGCCGCGGAATAGAGCACGCCCTATCGCGGCACTTGGACCCTTGATTGCGCGGTTTGCCGGAGGGAGAGGGCGCCGAGGCCCCCTCCCCGCCGCGCCGTATTAGTTCTTGATGACGTGCCAGACGCCCGCCGGGTTGTCGCCGACGACGTCGCCAGCCTTCATGTCCCGGGCGAAGTAGTACAGCGGCTTGCCGCCATAGGCCCACTGCTTCACGCCGTCTTCGCGTGTGATGACCGTGAGCTTGCCGACCGCCTTGGCGTCGGCCGCAGCGATCACCGCCGGCCAGTTGGTGAGGCAGGTTCCGGTGCAGGACGATTTGTTGGCTTCGGTGTCGCGATCATAGGTGTAAAGCGTCATGCCTTTGGCATCGACCATGATCATTCCGGCCGAAGTCTGTCCCATCTTGAACGGGCCCATATCGCCCATTTGCGCCATCGCGGCCCCGGCCCCAAACAGAAGGGCGGCGGCGACGGCAACCAGTCGCGAAATTCTCATGGCGTTTCTCCTAGACTGTGGCTGCCGGCGTTTCCGCGAATGCGGGTCGTCGAGCAGTCCGTTACATAAACACCGGAAACTGGAAAATATTCACTGCGCCGGCTGCGACAGCGATGGCGCCGCGGCGGCCCGGTACCGTTCCCACGCCCATCTTGCACCCGCGACAAGCGCGATCCCAAGCCCAACCAGCAATAGGACACCCGCGGGCCGCAGGCCATTCACAGGGTCGAGATTGGCCTGGAGCACCGCGATTGCCTTGATGCGCGTGAATAGGCCGTAATAGGCGACTTCGCCCAGCATCGTCGTGAGCGCGATGGCGAGACCGAGAGCCGCGAGCACAAGCGGCGAAGCCGCCTTTTGGGTTCCGCTCCGCCGCGCCAGGACTCGAAAGGCCATCAGCCAGATGAAGCAGCCGCCCATGACGATAGGCTCGGTGACGTTGAGCTTCGACTGCATGAAGAAATGAACGACGGCGAAAAGTCCCGCGGCATAGGCCAGCCGATGGAGCGATTGCCAACGTTTCCCGCCCAGACGACGGACCATGGCATCGGTGGAGGTCGCGGCCAGCGCCGCCAGGGTCAGCAAAACGCCTGCCCCGATCGTGAGGTAATAACGAAGAACGATCTCCGAGCCGACAAGCCAAAGATCGAACATGCGGTCGGCGGCGAACCCAACCAGGTGAAAAACCGCATAAGCGAAGGCGGCGACGCCGATCATCCGACGGATGGCGACAAGCTTCGGCAATTGGAAGATCTGTCGGGCCGGCGTTATGGCCAGGGAAATCAACAGAAACCGCAGCGCCCATTGCCCGGTTTCATGGATGATTTCCTCGATGGGGCGGGCGCCGAGTTCATCGAGGGCGTAAGCACCGGCAATGGCGATGCCGGGGATCAGCAGCGCGGCGAAAGTCGCGGCCTTCAATGCGGAGAATCGGCCTGAACGGTCGCGCCAGGGTGCCGGCAATGAAATTCCTGTTGTTCGGTGGTTTCCGCGCCATAGAGATTAAGCGAATTCAGGCGAATTTCCCACTCACGCGGGCGTGACTTTGCTGAACGTCAAATGAACGGCGGCGTCATGACCTATTCAGCGTCGGCCCGTCATCATCCGCGCCATCCCCCCTTTCGGGGACATGCAGCACAAGTGGAGATCAAACAAATGCGCAGTCTACCTCGTACCATCGCCGCGGGCGCGGTGACGTTCATGGCGCTCGGCGCCGCGGCCTATGCCCTCGACCCCGCTGGGTCCGCGCCGAGCGGCGCACCGGCGGTCTTGACCGGTGCGCCGTTCGCGGCGCCGATCGACCCGGTCAGGGGTGTTCCGTCCTTCAACGCCATCGTCAAGGACGTGGCCCCGGCCGTCGTCAGCATCGCCTCGACCACCCGGACACGACTCGGCGCCCTGGAGAACTTGCCGCAGGGACTTCCGGATTTCCGCCTGCCTCCCGGCCTCTTCGACGGCCGGCCGCAGGCCCCGGGTTCCAATCGCGAACAGCCGCAACGTCAGCGGCAAAGCGCCGGCTCGGGCGTCATCATCGATGCCGCCAAGGGTTATGTCCTGACCAACAACCATGTCGTTGACTCAGCCGACGACATTTCGGTGACCCTGCAGGACAAGCGCCAGTTCAAGGCCGAGTTGGTCGGCAAGGACAAGGGCACCGACATCGCGCTTCTTAAGATTCCGGCTGAGAGACTGACGGCGATCCGGCTTGGCGATTCCAGTCAAGTTCTGGTCGGCGATGTCGTCGTCGCCATCGGCAATCCCTTCGGTCTCGGCGGCACCGTGACCGCGGGCATCGTCAGCGCGGTCGGCCGCAGCGGTCTGGGCATCGAAGGTTATGAAGACTTCATACAGACCGACGCCTCGATCAACCCCGGCAATTCCGGCGGCGCGTTGATCAACATGAAGGGCGAGCTGATCGGCATCAACACCGCCATCATTGGTCCGGCGGGCGGCAATGTCGGCATCGGCTTCGCTGTCCCCGTGAAGATGGCCCAAGGTGTCATCACCCACCTCGTCGAGTTCGGCGAAGTGCGTCGCGGCCGTCTTGGCATCGAAATACAGGACGTCACGCCGGATGTCGCCCAAGCCCTGGGAACATCGGCGACCCAAGGCGCGGTTGTGACACGCGTCGAACCCGACTCCGCCGCCGCGAAGGCGGGAATTCAAGTCGGCGATGTCGTGGTCGCGCTGAACAACGCGCCGGTGGTCAATGGCGGCCAGCTACGCAGCATGGTCGGTCTCGTCCGCAGCGGCGAGCAGGTCGATCTTAATCTTGTCCGCGGCACGGAAAAGCTATCGGTCAAGGCGCGCATCCAGACCGAACAGAAACAGGCGGCCGCCGAGACCCCAGCCATGAAAAAACTCGCCGGCGCCGAGTTCGGCCCGGTCATGCCAGGCTCGCCCTACTTCGGCAAGAAAGACGGCGTGCTGGTGACCGACGTCGAGCAGAACAGCCCGGCCTGGAATGCCGGCCTACGCACCGGCGATCTCATCACCGCGCTCAACCGCAAGCCGGTCCGCAACCTGGACGATTTATCCAAGGCGACCGCGAGCGGCACCGGCCCGATGGCGCTGAACATCCTGCGCGATGACGCGCCGGCCATCGTCATCCTGCGGGCCTAAACGTTCGATTTCGATCGCGACAAAAGGGGCGGGCCTTCGGGTCCGCCCCTTTCTTTTGGGTAAGGACTGTTCAACCCTATTCATTGCTGAATATTCGGCTGTCCCTTCGGCCAATGTTCGCAGAAAGCACATAGTATGGGGGGGTATATCGCCGATAGGAGGGGGGCCTATGGGGGCCTATTACCTACTTGCATTGAAACAAAAATCCCGAATATTGGGCGCCTGTTTCGCGGAAAACGGAGCAAAAAGCTCCGATGACACAGGGAGGATTAGCTATCATGACTCGGATGAACAAGGTCTTGCGGGTTCTGCTGCCGGCGTTCGCGCTGGCGTTGACTCCCGTCGCGCAGTCCTGGGCGCAGACGACGGCGCCACGGCCGAAGGAAATCGTCCTGGCCGCGCCCCGCGACCTCGCCCCCGGCCCCA
This sequence comes from Rhodospirillales bacterium, assembly GCA_947445225.1. Taxonomy (GTDB): domain Bacteria; phylum Pseudomonadota; class Alphaproteobacteria; order CACIAM-22H2; family CACIAM-22H2; genus SHVT01. The sequence goes on along the minus strand of CANFCX010000046.1, from coordinate 7,293 downwards.
AGGACCCCTACTACACGAACCCAATTCTCTATGTCTGGGAGCCACTGGTCATCAACGGCGAGAACGGAGAGCCGGCACCCCAACTCGCGACGTCCTGGAGCCTGTCGGAGGACGCCAAAACCTGGACGCTCAAGCTGCGCGAAGGCGTGAGGTTTCACGACGGCGAGCCGTTTAACGCCGACGCTGTCATCGCCAATTTCGATCGCTACCGCAAAATCAGTCCCAAGGCCTCGCCTTTTACGACCTTCAGTATCGACCAAACCTTCCCCGGTTTGACCAAGGTTGAAAAAGTGGAGACCCACACGATCCGCCTGGTCTTCAGTCAGCCGCAGCCCATGTTGATCTATGCCATGGTCGGTTTTGGCAGTCCCATCTATAGCCCGAAGAATTTCGAGGCCAATGGCGATTTCAAGGGTTTCCCGCAGGGCACCGGCCCGTTCAAACTGGTCGAACACAGGCCCGATGTGTCGCTGTTGCTGCAACGGAACGACGATTACCACGGCGCCAAGGCTGGGGCGGAATTCGTCCGCGTACGCACCATTCCGGCCCCGGATACTCGTCTGTCGGCGATGAAGGCGGGCGAGATTCTCGGAGTCATGGATTTGGGCGCGATCCCGCCGGAACAGGCCAACGAACTGGCCAAGGACAACCGCTTCGCCCTGTCCTGGGAAAAATCGACGATCTCCCACTATCTCCATCCCAACGGGAAGAGCGGCATCTTCAAGGATGTCCGCCTCCGTCAGGCGGTCAGCATGGCCATCGACCGCGAAGCGATCGTCAAGGGACTCTATCGGGGATATCCGTCGCCCACCGTCAACATCCTCAATTTCACCTCGCCCTTCATGAAGACCATCGCGATTCCGCACGACCCCAAGCGGGCCGCCGCGCTGGCGAGCGAGGCACTGGCCGGAAAGCGGGCCAAGATATTGATGATCGTGCCCTCCTACGGGATCGACCGCTATCCCTATAAGGCACAGGCCGAACTGATCCAGGCGACTCTGATTCCCCTGGGGCTCGACGCCGAAATCCGCATTCTCGACGCGGCCGCGTATCGCAAGGCGCAAACCGAGGGTGAATACGACCTCGCGCTCGCCACCCAAGGCCTGCCGAATTCCGATCCCTTCACGCTCCTCAACAATTATTTGGCGACCAAGGGATCGTCGAACGCGCTCTATAGCTTCGGATATAGCAATCCGCGCGTCGATCAACTCCTCCAGGAAGCATCGGTGGCGGTCGATATCAAACAACGCCGCAAGGCCTATGAGGAGCTGCAGGATCTCGCCTTGCAGGATATGCCGACGATCCCGCTGTTCAACGACACCAGCCTGATCGCCTACAACAAACAGATCACGGGGTATCGCGCCACCGTCTATGGCACGACACTTCCAGAGGTCCGTTGGGCGCAATAGCCGCCCATATCGGCGGGAGACTGGCGACAGCGCTGCCCGTTCTGATCGGGGCGACGCTGATCGCCTTTCTGCTGGGCGTGATCGCGCCCGGCGACCCGGCACGCGAGGCCCTCAGCCAGGGCGGCGGCTTGGAGCCGAGCATCGAGCAGCTCGCGGCGATGCGCGAACAGCTCGGCCTCGACGCGCCGCTGCCCGTGCAATACGCCGCGTGGCTGGGCCGGGTCGTCCAGGGCGATTTCGGCCAATCCTACATCACGCGCCAGCCGGTCGCGGAGGAGCTGCTGCGCCGGCTGCCGGTGACGCTTCAGCTGGCGACCTGGGCGGTGTTTATCGCCGCGTTCTTCGGGATCGGCGGCGGCATGGTCATGGGTTATTTCCATGGCGGCGCGATCGACCATGCCGGCCGCGTCTTCTCCCTGGCGCTGTTGTCGATTCCAGGTTTCTGGCTCGCGATTCTGCTCATCCTTGTCTTTGCTGAAATCCTTCAAGTCCTGCCAACCAGCGGCTACGGCACCTGGCAGCAAATGATTCTTCCCGCGGTGGTTCTGTCATCGAGTACCGCGGCGATGTTGATGCGTTTGTCGCGCGCCGTGATGCTCGAGGTGATGAGCCAGCCCTACATCATCACGGCCCGGGCCAAGGGCCTTTCCGAGCCGGTCATCGTGGTTCGCCATGCCCTGCGCAACATGCTGATCCCGCTGGTGACCGTGATTGGCAACCATGCCGGGGAGATTTTCGGGGGGGCGATCGTCGTCGAGGTGATATTTGCGTTGCCGGGGCTCGGCCGATTGGCCGTTTCCGGAATTTTCCAGCGCGACTATCCCGTCATACAGGGCTACGTCCTGGTGGCGGCCTTCGTCTACATCGCCTTCAATCTCCTCATCGACCTTCTCTACACGTTGATACATCCGCAGATTCGGTTCGGCGGCGGGATCAAATGAAAGCCATGGCGATTGGCGTCCTGGCCGCGATCGCCATGGCCAGCCTCGCGGCCCCCTGGATCGCGCCGTTCGATCCCAACGCCCTCGACATCGCCAACCGCCTGGCCGAGTTCGGACCGACACACCCGCTCGGCACCGATCATTTGGGGCGCGATGAACTGAGCCGGTTGCTCCATGGCGGGCGAAGCACGATCCTTCTCGCCGTGATCGCGACGGCGGCGACACTCGGCGTCGGGATCGTCTTTGGCGCCGTGTCCGGCTATTTCGGCGGCAAGGTGGATCACGCCATACAAAGCCTGGTGCTGCTCTTCCAAGGCCTGCCCCGGATCAGCTTCATGTTGGCGATCGCGGGAGTCATGGGCCCCGGGCCGTTTACTCTTTTCATCGCGGTCGTGGTCACGTCATGGGCCGATTTCGCCCGCATCGTGCGCGCCGAAACCCTCAAGATCCGCGAGGAGCCATATATCGAGGCGGTTCGCGCCCTTGGCGCCAGCCCCGGGTACGTCATGACGTTTTATGTCGTCCCCAATTTGATCGGGCCGATGGTCGTACTTTTCACGGTCGAGATCGGGCGCATGATCTTGGCGATCGCGGCGCTCAGCTTCCTCGGACTTGGACTGCAGCCGCCAACCGCGGATTGGGGAATCATGATCAGCGATTCACGGCCCTATTTCCGTTCCGCGCCCCTCTTGATGATCGCGCCCGGATTGTGCATCGCCATCACGACGTTCGCGATCAATCTACTTGGCGACTCCTTGCGCGACCGGCTCGACACCAGGATGGATGGACATCCCGTCGTGTTATGAGCACGGCGACCGCCACCGACCCGCTTCTGCAAATCCGCGGTCTCAGCGTCGGATTTCCCACCCGCGCCGGCACCGTCATGGCCGTGGACGATGTCAATCTTTCGATCGGCAAACGCGAGACCTTCGGATTGATCGGCGAGACCGGCAGCGGCAAATCGGTCCTAGGCATGGCCGTGATGCGGCTTCTGCCGAATTCGGCCCGCATCGGCGGCGCGATCATGTTGGAGGGGATCGATATCCTGACGCTCGACCCGGAGGCCACGCGGCGTCTGCGCGGCGGATCGATCGGCCTGGTGCCGCAGAATCCGGGCTCCTCGCTCAATCCCGTGCTCCGCGTCGGCACCCAAATTGGCGAGGCCGTCCGTCTCCATCGCGGCGTGAGCGGCCGCGAGGCCGGGCAAGTGGTCCACGACCTTCTCGACCGGATGGGTCTTCCCGAACCGGAAAAAACAGCGCGCCAATATCCCTTCCAGCTCAGCGGCGGCATGCGGCAGCGCGTGCTGACCGCCATCGGTATCGCCGGCCAACCGGCTCTACTGATCGCGGACGAACCGACGAAGGGACTCGATGCCATCATCCGCGGCCAGGTCATCGAGACGCTCCATAAGGCCGCGCGCGAAACCAAGGCATCGATGCTGGTCATCACCCACGACCTCCAGGTCGCCGAGCAGCTCTGCGATCGGGTGGGGGTAATGTATGCCGGCAAGATTCTGGAAATTCAAACCGCCGAGCGACTCTTTTCCGCCCCGCAGCACCCCTATACGAAGGCGCTGCTGAACGCGACGCCGAGGAAGGGTCTGGTGCCCCTGCCCGGCACTGCCCCAGGGTTGTTCGACCGGCCGCCCGGGTGCGTCTTCGCCCCACGCTGTGGGCTGGTCGAAATCGCCTGCGGCGAGGACCAAGCGATGCGCGGCATGAACGGCGGCGCGCAGGTGAGGTGCCGGCTCCATGCTGGTTGAAGCGATCGGGCTTACCAAGCATTTCGGGGCGCGGGGCGCGGGCGTCGCCGCGGTCGACAATGTCTCGTTGGCGGTGGCCGAAGGCGAGACGCTCGCCCTGATCGGGGAAAGCGGTTGCGGAAAATCGACCCTCGGCCGCCTCTTGCTCCGTCTCATCGCGGGCGATTCGGGCCGCATCAAATTCGATGGAGCCGACATCACCGACCTTTCCCAACGCGCGCTTCGTCCGCTCCGCCAAAAGATGCAGATTCTCTTTCAGCATCCCGATTCGTCGTTTCATCCGCGCAAGACCCTGATCGCCAGCCTGATCGAGCCGCAGCGTCTTCACCTTCTGGCGCCGCGCGCGGCGGCCAGGGAAAAAGCGGTCCGGCTCGCGGTGGAATTGGGTCTTCACGCGGACATTCTCGACCGATACCCACACCAGGTCAGCGGTGGTCAGTTGCAAAGGATCGCGCTAGCCCGCGTGCTGACACTCGATCCGAAATTCATCGTCCTGGACGAACCGACCTCCATGCTCGACGTTTCGGTTCAGGCACAGGTCGTTTCGCTGTTGCGAGTCGCGCAACAACGCTATGGCCTTACCTATCTGTTCATCACCCACGACCTGGACCTGGCCGCCGCGGTCAGCGACCGGATCGCCGTGATGTATCGAGGCCGGGTTTTGGAACAGGGTCCGCCGGCGAAGATCGTCGATGCGCCCGAACACGACTACACCAAGCGCCTTGTGAGTGCGTTCCGCTATTATCTGAAGAAAGACTAAGGCCATGCCGTCTCGCTCGCCGATACCGCCTTCGCAATTCTGGACGCTCGCCTGGGAACAGGCCGCGGCGACCAATCCGAGAATCAGCAGCGATGCCGGAGAGGAGGCGTTCTGGCAGGATCTGGCCCCCGCTTATGATGTCAAAAGCCCACTGGCCGAGAATTCCGGCGCCCTTCTGGCCGATATCGTTCCACTGCTCGCCAAGGGCGACACTTTGCTTGAAATCGGACCGGGCACGGGTGCCTTCACGAAGCGATTGGCTCCCCATGTCGGTCGCATCGCCGCCGTGGAACCCTCGGCCGCCATGCGTTCGGTCTTGCTCGACGGATGGAATTCGTCGACGCCCTTGGATGTGGTCGCCCGGAAATGGGAGGACTGTCCCGACCTCCGGGCGGACGTGCTGTTCAGCGCCAACGCCGTCTACCGCGTCCGCGACATGGTGGCCTGTCTTCGCCGGATGCAGCAGGCCGCGCGGCGGCATGTCATTCTGGTGCAGACGATCGGCAACCCCTATGCCGCGCCCCTGGCCGTCTCCATCGACGGAGAGCACATGGAAAGGGAACGCGCTCACGCCATCGCCGACATATTGGGCGAAATGGGCATCACCTATCGTTCACGGACCTACACGGTCAACCGCGGCTTCGGCCCGATCCACGACGTCGCTCTGATCGACTGGAGCTCAGCGGCCTGACCGGAAATCGGAATGCGGCGCTACATCGCCAAATCACCCGCGAATTGCCTCTTTCTCGCATCGACCCACTCGGGCGTCAGTTTGGCGAATAGCGGCGGCGGGGCATTTATCCGCTCGCCCGCCTTAACCCTGGCGAGCGCCGTTCGCGCCGAGGGCCAAGACAGCTCCATCAATGACGCGCCCAGCGCGTCCAACACGCGGCCTGCGGATTCCGGAATGAATGGAGCGGCGACCGTTGCCGCCAAAGCCACCAGATTGATGCCAGTCCTCACAACAACGGATGCCCGCACCGGGTCTTTATTGAAGGCCGTCCATGGCGTTTCGGCGGCAAGATAGGCATTGGCGAGGCTCCAAATCGATCGCACCTCATGAGCGGCTTTCCTCAATGCACATGCGCCGTGATGAGCGCGCAATGCACCCAATTTTTTGTCCAGTTGGACGATCAACCGGCCTTCCGCTTCGCCGGGAACACCGCCATGCGGGATGACGCCATCGTAGCGAGCGGCCAGGAATTGCAGCGTGCGATTGACTAGGTTGCCGAAATTGTCGGCTAGATCGTTATTCACGTCCGCAGCAAAACGTTCGAAGTTGAAATCGGTGTCGCTGCTTTCCGGCGCGTTTGCCGCCAGCCACCAGCGCCAATAGTCGGCAGGCAGTAGATCGAGCGCCCGATCCAGGAACACTCCTCGCTTTTGGCTGGTCGAAAATTTGCCTCCCTCATAGGTGAGCCAATTGACGCCCTTGATGACGTCGACGGTCTTCCACGGCTCTCCCGATCCGATCAGCGTGCAGGGGAAGCTCACGGCATGGAAGGGGACGTTGTCCTTGCCCAGAAATTGGATGTATTCGACGTCCGTCGCTTTCCACCACCAGGCACGCCAGTCGCGCCTCTCCGGATCGACATCCGCCCACTCCTGAGTTGCGGCGATATAGGCAATCGGCGCATCGAACCAGACATAGAAGACCTTGCCCTCGTAGCCGGGCTTCGGCACCGGCACGCCCCAGGAAAGGTCCCGCGTGATGCAGCGATCATTCAAGCCCTCCGACAACCATTTACGCGCAATCGACGTAACAAGGTGCGGCCAACCTTTCCGACTACCGAGCCATTGCTCCAGTTCATTGACCAGCGCCGATTGGCGCAAGAAGAGATGCCGTGTCGGCCGAATCTCGAGCGCGGCACTTCCGGATAGGGCCGATCGCGCCGCGACTAGATCGATCGGATCGAGGGTGCGCGTGCAGCTTTCGCACTGGTCCCCCCGCGCCCGTCCAAAACCGCAATGCGGACAGGTGCCGACAATATATCGGTCGGGCAGAAAGCGCCCATCGACGGGCGAGTACACTTGCTGAATCGTACGTTCCTCGATGAAGCCTCGGTCATCGAGACGGTGAAAGAAATGCTGCGTCAGCGCGTGGTTTCGCGAACATGACGACCGTCCGAAATGGTCGAACGACAGATGCAGACGCCGATAGATGTCCTTCTGTGCCTCATGCTGCCTGCTGCAATAGTCGAACACATCGATATCGGCTTCGGCTGCAGCCAATTCGGCGGGCGTGCCGTGCTCGTCTGTGGCGCATATGAACAACGTCTCATCGCTGATTTGACGGCGATAGCGGGCATGGACATCGGCAGGCAGCAGCGATCCCGCGAAATTGCCCAGATGCTTGACGCCGTTGATATAGGGAAGCGCGCTTGTAATCAGTGCCTTTGCCATGGTGCCCTCCTTTGG
>CANFCX010000045.1 GCA_947445225.1 Rhodospirillales bacterium | reverse complement strand
GAGTAGGCGGTCCGCGTCGGGTTCGCCGGAATGCTGACCGACGACGTAGCCGGTGGGGGACACGAAAACCAGCGTCGGCCACGCGCGCACGGCATAACTTCGCCAAATGCGAAAATCGGCATCGCTCACCACCGGATGGCGGATGTCGTAGCGGGCGACGGCGGCGGCGACATTCCCGGCGTTTCGCTCGGCCGCGAATTTCGGCGAATGGACGCCGATCACCACGACGTCCTCGGGGAAGGCGTCCTCGACACGGCGCAAACTCGGCAGCACCTGCATGCAGTTGATGCAGCAGAACGTCCAGAAATCGAGGATGACAAGTTTGCCGCGGAGAGCCGCCAGCGTCAGCGGCGCCGAAACATTGAACCAGTCGAGACCGGGCAGGCCGATCTCCGGCGCATGAACCACGCCGGCAGGGATGTCGGGCCGGTCAGCTTCGCCCATAATTGTCGTCCAGGCGCACGATGTCGTCTTCGCCCAGATAGCCGCCGGACTGGACTTCGATAAGGTTGAGCGGGCCGGGGCCTGGATTCTCCAGCCGGTGAACGACGCCGAGCGGGATGAAGGTCGATTCGTTTTCGACGAGCGTGAGCGTCTCCTCGCCGCGGGTGACGCGGGCGGTTCCATTGACGACGACCCAATGTTCGGCGCGGTGGGCGTGTCTTTGCAAAGACAGGCGCGCGCCCGGTTTCACCGAAAGGCGTTTGACCTGAAAGCGGTCGCCGGAGTCGATGGTCTGAAAGCTGCCCCACGGCCGATGGACCCAGGCATGGTTCATCGGTTCGCTCCGGCCGGATGCCTTTAGTCTTTCGACAATGCCGCGGACCTCCTGGGCGCGATCCATCGCGGCCACCAAAACAACATCGCCGGTGGCGACGACGATCAAATCCTCGACGCCCAGGGCGCAGACCAGGCGCCCTTCGCCGCGCACATAGGATCGGCGCACGGCGTGGAGGGCGACATCGCCGGCCACCACGTTCTCCGCCTCGTCCTTATCGCCGATGTCCCACAGGGAGGACCAGGAACCCACGTCGCTCCAGCCGATATCGACGGGAATGACGGCGGCGGAGTCGGTGTGTTCCATCACCGCATGGTCGATGGACCGCGCGGGCGCGGCGGCGAAATCTTCGACGCCCAGGCGCAGAAAATCGAGGTCGTGTTGTCCCTTGGCAACGGCCCGGCGGCAGGCGGCCAACATCGCCGGCTCGAACTGGCCTGCTTCCTCGAGAAAACGGCGGGCGGAAAACATGAACATGCCGCTATTCCAATACCAGCCGCCCTCGGCCAGAAAGGCCGCTGCGCGCGCCGTATCCGGTTTCTCGACAAATCGATCGACGCGATAACATCCCTTGGCTCCATCGAGCGCCGCGCCGCGACGGATATATCCATAACCGGTCTCGGCCTTCGACGGCTTGGCGCCAAAAGTGACGAGCATGCCGCTGCGTGCGACAGAAGCGGCCTGCTTGAGCGCAAGGTGAAAGCCGGGGACGTCGCGAATCAAATGATCGGACGGCAACACCAACATCAGTGCGTCGGGATCGGATTCGGCCAGGATGAGCGCGGCGACAATGGCCGCCGGTGCGGTGTTGCGGGCCGCTGGCTCCAGCACGATTTCGCGTGGTGTGGCCGCGATGCGCTGGAGCTGCTCGGCGATGACAAAACGATGGTCGTTGTTGCAGACGATCAGCGGCGGCGCGAAATCGGCGCCCTGCACGCGACGGACCGTCTCCTGCAGAAGGCTGTCGGCCGAAGCCAGCGGCAGAAGCTGCTTCGGGAAACTTTCGCGCGACATGGGCCACAGGCGTGTTCCCGAGCCGCCGGATAGGACGACGGGATGAATGCGCGGGGTGCCGGGGGATGCGGGCGGCTTGGCCATGGCCGCCTTGCTATCCCATTTCCGGCGCAGGCGCCAACCCTTGGATTGGCGCCATCTCGCCCGGCATCGTCATCGCCCAACTGAGCGCGGATCAAGACTGTCGCGGAGGCGGTCGCCGAGGAGGTTGCAATTGGCGACCACGATCAAGATGAGAACACCCGGATAGATCGCCAGCGCCGGTGCGCTCCAGATCGTTTCCTGGGCGTGGGTCAACATGTTGCCCCAGCTTGCGATCGGCGGCTGGATGCCGAGCCCAAGGAAACTGAGAACCGATTCGAACAGGATGACATTGCCGACGGACAAAGTCGCGGCGACGATGATCGGCGTCAGCGCGTTGGGGAAAATGTGAACGAACATGACGCGAAACGCGCCCGCTCCCTGGCCGATGGCGGCCAACACGAATTCACGTTCGCGCAGCGCGAGCGTTTCGCCTCGGACCAGCCTGGCGACCGTCGTCCAGCTTGCCAGCCCGGTGATAATGACGATGCGGTAAAGACTGACGTCCTCGGATTGCGCGATCGCCGCCGGCACGCCCAATTTGGTCAGATCGACCGCCGCCAACACGATCAGAAGCGGCAGCAGCGGCAGGGCAATCACCGAATCCGTCAGCCGCATCAGGAGGGCATCGAGTTTGCCGCCGAAATAACCCGCCAGCAGACCGATCATTGTGCCGATCGCCGTGGCCATCAGAGCCGCGACCAGGCCAACCGAAAGCGATACCCGACCGCCGCGCAGCAACCGCGCGACAAGGTCGCGGCCGAGTTCGTCGGTGCCCAGCGGATGGGTGAGGGAAGGCTGGCCGTATCGTTGGCTCAAATCGACCGCGTTGGGGTCGATCCCCCACGCCGCCTCGTAGATCGGCGCGGAAAGAGCCAGAGCGGCAAGCAAGACCAAGACCCCGCCCGGCAAAAGCCTGCCCCACAGCAATGGCATGGTCATGTTCCGGCCCGGCCCGCCGCGAGGCTGATCCGAGGATCGAGCCAAGCGTAACCGAGATCGGCGGCGAAATTTCCGACCAATGTCGTCAACGTCGCGAAAAGCAGGGTTACGAGGGCCAGATTGAAGTCATTGGCCATGATCGCGTCATAGATCGCCTTCCCCATCCCCGGATAGGCGAACATCGTCTCCGTGATCAACGCGCCCGAAAAAAGCGCGCCGAAATCCAGGGCGATGACCGTAATGACCGGGATGAGGGCGTTGCGCAGTCCGTGGCGCAGCACCACGCGCATTTCGGAAGCTCCCTTGGCGCGCGCCGTCCGAATGAAATCCTGACCCAGCGTCTCGATCATCGCCGCGCGCATATACCGCGTGTAGCCGCCCGCCGACGCCAATGACAGCGTCGCCACGGGAAGGATCAGATGGCGCAGCCGCTCGCCGAGGCCGGTGTCCGCTCCCACGGGCATGCCGCTGGCGGGCAACACGCCGAGCACGACCGAGAAAAGCATCATCAGGAGCAGTGCGAGCCAGAAGGTCGGTGTCGAAATCGAGATGAAGCTAAGGTAGCCGATCAAGTCGTCGATCAGGGATCGCGGATGAAGCGCCGCGTAAAGCCCGGCTGCGAGGCCGACGATCAGGGCGACCGTCAACGATGCGACCATGAGGACCAGGGTGTTGACGAGCCGCGGTCCGATCAGTTCGAGGACCGGCCGGGCAAAGGCCCGGGAATATCCGAAATCGCCCTGAAGAGCCGCGGTTAACCAATTGAGGTAGCGTTCAAGTATCGGGCGGTCCAGACCGTACAAGGCGCGTAGCCGCTGGGCGTCGGCCGAGGTCAGTTTGGGGTTCGACGCGATCATCAAGTCGATGGGATCGCCCGGCATCAATCCGATCAGGCCGTAAACGACGAAGGACATGACCAGGAGGACGATCAGCCCTTCGATCGCGCGGGTGACGGCGAAGCGGGTCATCGGCCCATCAGTCCGGAAAATGGCAGGCAGCAAGCGTGGCGCCCCCGCCGCCTGGCGACGTCAGGTCCGGCATAGTCTCCTTGCACAGGGCCTGCGCCTTTGGACATCGCGGGTGATACGGACAGCCGGAGGGCGATGAGGTGGCGCTTGGCGGCTCCGTTGGTTCAGACCTGGCCTTGCCGCGGTCGCCGCCAAGCTGCGGAACGGCATCCAGCAAGGCGCGCGTGTAGGGATGGACGGGATGGTGAAAGACCTCGTCGCGGCCGCCGAATTCAACGATACGCCCGGCATACATGACGGCGACGCGATCGGCGATGGCGTCGGCGACCGCGATGTCATGGGTAATGAACAGATAGGAAAGGCCCCGCCGCTCCTTCATGTCGATCAGGAGGTTGAGGACTTGGCTTTGAATTGAAGCGTCCAGAGACGATACAGGCTCATCGGCGATGACCAAAGCGGGGTCGGAGGCGAGCGCACGGGCGATGGCGATGCGCTGGCACTGGCCGCCGCTGAAGGCGTGGGGGTGACGATCGAGATCGCCGATGGCGATGCCAACGGCGGCAGCCAATTCAAACGCGCGCTCGCGGCGCTGCCGGCTCGATCCGATCCCATGGATGGCGAGCGGCTCGGCGATGAGCCGCGCGACCGACAATCGCGGATTGAGCGAAGACAAAGGATCCTGAAATATGAGTCCGATATGCCGTCTGGCGGCCTTGAGGCCGCGGCGGCGCAGGCGAGTCATGTCCTGACCGCGAAAGCGAACCCGCCCTGTGGTCGGCCGGTAGAGCATGGCCACGGCGCGCGCCACGGTCGTCTTTCCGCAGCCGGTTTCGCCGACGAGCGCCAACGTCTCGCCGGTGCGGAGTTCGAAGCTGACGCCGTTCACGGCGCGCACGACGGTGCCGCGTCCCAGCCGAAACAGGCTGCGCTGGACCGGGAAATGTTTAACCAGGCCCTCGACGCTCAAGAGCGCGGCCCCGTTCATGTCGCGGCCCGAAAGCAAGCAACCCAGTGATTTTTTCCCGCTTCCCGAAGCGGCGGCTCCGCCGCGCGGCAATCATAAGCGGCCTGGGGGCACCGCGCCGCGAAGCGGCAGCCCGGGCCCGCCGTTCGCATGTCAGCGACCTGTCCGGGTATGGACGCCAACTTCGTCGGCGGAGAACCGAGCGGGCGGCGGCCCTTGACCGGAACCGTATCGATCAGCGCCTGCGTATAGGGATGCGCGGGATGCCGGAAGAGTTCGTTTGTCGGGGCCCTTTCGACGATGCGGCCGGCATACATCACAACTACCTCGTCGGCCAGACGCGACACGACGGCGAGGTTGTGGCTGATGAACTGCATCGCCATGCCGGTGTCCGCGCGCAATTCGTCGAGCAGATCGAGAATTTGGGCCTGAACGGTCACGTCGAGAGCCGTCGTCGGCTCATCGGCGAATAACAGGGCTGGGCGGCAGGCAACCGCCATGGCGATGACCGCGCGTTGGCGCATGCCACCGGAAAGCTGGTGGGGATATTCGGTGATGCGCCGGTCCGGGTCGGAAATGCCGACACGCCGTAGAAGCGCGGCGGCTTCCTTCCGCGCTAGGCTCGGCGCGACCTGGCGATGGATGACCAACGTCTCGCCCACCTGGTCGCCGATCGGCACGACCGGGTTCAAAGCCGAGAGCGGGTCCTGAAAGATCATCGCCAGCCGGTCGCCGCGCAGCCGTCGCAGGGCGCCCCGGTCGAGCCGCACCAGATCGGCGCCGGCGAAGAGGACCTGGCCGGCGGTAACGGCTCCGGGCGGGGGAAGCAGGCCGAGGATCGCGAGCGCGGCGACCGATTTTCCGCAGCCGGATTCACCGACGACACCCAGAGTCTGCCCAGCCGCGATGCTGTAGGAAACGCCATCGACGGCTTTGAGTGGACCCCGTGTCGTGGGAAACGTGACCTCGAGGCCTTGCACCTCAAGGAGCATCCCGGCGCCGGTTGCGCCTACCGCCTCGTCTTCCGCGGTCGGGGCGGCGGGGTCGAGCGACGTCATCGAACCGGGATTCACGGGCGACGCGGACAGTCGATCAAGCCGCCCCTTTGTCTCTATCGGGCCTTCCAGTTTTCGATCCAAAGTGTGGTCGAATATTGGTGGCCGGTGGGTTCGACCCCGGTTAGCCACTTTGGAAACACGAAAGGATCGGCGCGGTAGTAGAGGGGCACGACCGGCAATTCCTCGGCATAAAGAGCCTGAATCCGCTGCCAGAGGGCACGGCGCTTTTCCCGGTTGAACTCGACCTCGATGCAATCGATCAACTCGTCGGCCAGCGCATTCTTGAACCCGGTGTCGTTCTGGCCGGCGAAATTGTTGGCGGCGGTCGGGATTTCGCTGGAATGCAGGGTGGAACGGGGAACGTTCTCCGGCGAACTAATCCAGGCGAACATCGCCATCGCGCTGTATTTGCGTTCCCTAACCGTCTGCCCAAAGAAGACGCGCGCCGGCTCGTTCTTGATTCTGATGTCGATGCCGACCTTTCGCCATTGGCTTTGCAGCACTTGCTCGACCAGTTCGCGCGTGCGGTTGCCGGCGGTAGTCATCAACTCAAAGGTCAGACGTTCGCCGGTCGCGTTCACCCGAATGCCGTCGGGACCCGCCTTCCAACCGGCCGCGTCGAGCAAGGCGCCGGCCTTCGCCGGATCGTGGGCGTAGCGTGGGATATCGTCCGTGGCCACCCAATCCAAGGGGCTGACGAAAGAATGCGCGACTGGCTGTTTGCCTTCAAAAAGCTGTTGGCTGATCGCCTCGCGGTCGGCGCCGAAAAGCAGGGCCTGGCGAACCCGTTTGTCGGCCAGGATGGGATTGTCGAGGTTCAGGTCGATATGTTCGTAAACCAGGCCCGGCTTGAAGATCACGTCGAAGCGGCTGCCGAAGCGCTTTTGGAAGGCCAGTGCCTCGTCGAATTGAAAGCCAAGCTCGCCGGCGACGTAGTCGATCGAACCCGACAAAAGATTGGCTTCGAGCGCGGCGGTGTTTTCGATGACACGCACGACGATACGCTTGAAATGCGGCTTGGCTCCCCACCAAGTCGGATTCTGCTCCAGCGCGATATGGGAGCCGGGCACGAACTGGGTCACGCGGTACGGGCCGAAATACAGCCCGGGATTGGTCGGGTCGGTGTCGTAGGCCGTGCGGCGTTTGTATTCGGTGGGCTCGGCGAAATTCGCCCGTTCGATATGGGCGGGCAGAAGAAGGAAGTCGTTGATCCCCGCGTAATCGAAGGTCAACTTGTTGACGTGCATGGTGAAGGTCTTCTTGTCCTTCACATCGATCTTCGTAATGCGCCGGTAGAGTTCCAGATTGGTGACGCCCGACCGCTCATCCTGGCCGACTTGCCAGGTGAACAGGACGTCATCGGTCGTCACCGGCGTGCCGTCGCCCCAGGTTGCCTGCGGTTGAATTGTGTAGGTGAGCGTGATGCCCTTGTCATGGACGGGCGTACACACGCCGGTTCCCGCGGTCTTGGGCGCCTGAATCTGGTCGGCCGGCAGGTCGACAAGTTTTGCCAAGCCGTTCTCGACCGTCGGCAGCTCGACGCACAGCATGCAGATCAATTGCCATTTGGTGTCGAATGTCGTGAATGGACGATGCGCCATGTCCAGCACGAAACTCTTGGCGGCCATCGCCTCGATATTCGGATTCATCGTCGCCGGGAATTGCGACATCCCGATGACGAGGTCTTCCTTGCCCTGGGCAAGGGAAGGTGTCGCCGACGCCAACATCAGGCCGGTCGCGACAAGGGCAACGAGGATTGATAAACGCCGCATTGGTGCCTCCATGGGCCTAAGCAACCATGTTAACACCGCCAGGGCGAACAGTCGAAGCGCTGCCGGATTTCGGGGCGACGTCGGGAAGAAGACGCCGAGGAAGCGATCGGCCTAACGCCGGTTCCTTTGCGTGAACAAGTCCTGGGCCTTGCGCTGCTCCTCCGGGGAAAGACCGGCGCGCGCCTTTTGCAGGGCGGCCGCCACTTCCGGGGCACCACGCTCGGCCGCCAAGGATAGCCACACGACGGCCTCCACGGGATCGATGGCGACGCCGGTGCCGCTCAGGTAGATCATGCCGATTTTGCTGAACGCGGGCGCGAATCCCTGATCGGCGGCGCGGCGATAGGCGCGGGCCGCCTCGGCATCGTCGCGAAGCTGCGGGTCCTGGCTATAGATGTCGCCCAGCACATAGTCGGCGTCGGGCTGAACCTTGGCCGCCTGCTTCAGCCAAACCACCGCCTCGGCGGCATCCCTGCGGACACCTTTGCCCTCGGCATAAAGGATGGCGAGCATGATTTGCGCCTCGGCGTCGCCGCCTTTGGCTTCCGGCAGCAATTCACGGAAGGCGCCGGCGAAATCGTTGCGGGCGAATGCCGACAGGCCTTCGACCGTGCCGGCCGAAAGCGGGCTTGCGAGACCCAGGGCGATAATCGTGGCAAGGATCGGGCGTTTCATCATTCTCGAATTCATCATCGGCATCAGAACAATGGTTGCCCTCGGCGAACGCTGCCGCGCGTCAAATCTCACGCAATTCAGGGTCCGCGAGGAGCGACATTCGGACAGGGCATTAGCATTGATCAGGCGCCAAGGAAAGAGCGCTCCATGATGGTTTGCGCGGAAGCGGCATCGGCGCGGCCGGCATGAACGATTTCCCCGGCGCGCAGGACAACGGCGTGGTCGGCCACCTGGAGAGCCGCGGGAACCTTCTGCTCCGCGAACAAGACTGAGGTGCCCGCGGCCGCGATCGATCGTATGGATGCAAGCAAATCGCGCGACGTTTTCGGTGCCAATCCCAAGGATGGCTCGTCGAGGAGCAAAAGGCGTGAACCGGCGATCAGGGCGCGGCCGACAGCCAACATTTGCTGTTGTCCCCCGGAAAGCTGCCAGGCATTGGCGGTCGCGTTTTCGCCGAGCGCGGGGAAAAGCCGGTAAATCTCGGCGATCCGTCGCGCCCGTTCGGGCCGCGCGGCCGGGCTCGCGACCTCGAGGTTTTCACGTACCGTCATGCCCGCGAAGACGCGCCGTCCTTCCGGTGCATAGCCAAGTCCCAGCGCCACGCGCCGCTCGACCGCCATTCCTTCGATCGCTTGCCCGTCGAACCGGATGCGACCGGCCCGGATCGGAACCAAACCGATGATCGCCTTCAGCAGCGTGGATTTTCCCGCGCCATTGGGACCGAACAATGCGGACACCTCGCCTGGGCCGACCGAAAAAGTGACGCCACGAAGAGCCGGCATCGGCCCATATGCGACGACGAGACCCTCGACGGAAAGCAACGCGCCGGTCACGGAGCGCCATCCTCGCCGGGGGTGGGTCCAAAAAAAGCCGCCACGACCAGTCTGTTTCGGCGGACGGCGTCCGCGGTGCCTTGCGCGATGACCTGACCCGCATCGAGACAGATCAGCCGGCTGGCCAACCCGGACAGGAAGTGGAAATCGTGCTCGATCACGATCAACGCCATCCCCTGAGCCGCGAGGTCGCGTAGGGTTGATCGAAGAGCCTCTCGTTCGTTTTCGTCGAGGCCGGCGGCCGGCTCGTCGAGTACAAGGATGCGGGGGTGCGCGGCAAGCGCCCGCGCGATTTCCACGCGCCGCCGCGCGCCATGCGGCAGTTCCGCCACCCGGCGATGCATCGCCGACGATCCGATCTCAAGCCGGTCAAGGAAAGAGGCTGCCTCCGCCCGCGCGTCCGCCAATCGGCGACCGGGGTAATACGCCCTGGCGTTCAACGCGGTTTGGTTTGCCAGTGCGACATTGTCCAACGCGGTCATGGATTCCACCAGCATCGGCGTCTGAAACGCCCGCCCGATTCCGCGCCGCGCGATACGATGGGGATTCCAGCCGGCGATGTCTTCGCCATTCAAGACGATCCGGCCGCCATCGGGCCGCTCGATGCCGGTGATGAGGTTGAGGATGGTCGTCTTGCCGGAGCCGTTGGGCCCGATGAGGCCGAGAATTTCCCCGCCGCGAAGGGTGAAGCTCACATCGCGGACGGCGGCCACGCCCCCGAAACGTTTCGACAGGTCGCTGACCTTGAGTTCGGTCGAGGCCGGCGCATGGGAAAGGCTGCCTGCGCGCGGGGGGATTTCGGGCGGCGGTGGCGGCGCCCCCGGCCACAGGAATTGTCGCAGGCGCGCGGCTGCCCCGGTTAGCCCATCCGGGGCTGCGATGATCGTCGCCAGCAACGCCAATCCATAGACCAGGGGGCCGAAACGTTCGGCGAAGCGAAACCATTCCGGAAGGTGGACGAGGAGCAACGCCCCGATAATCGCTCCGGCGACACGAGTCCGCCCGCCAATGATTGTCATCGCCAGGCACGACACCATCACAGGAAGCCTTAAGACTTCCGGGGAGACGACGCCCAAAAGGTGCGCGTGGAGCGCGCCAGCGCCTCCGCCATACGCCGCGCCGAGAACGAACAGGGTAAAACGCATGCGGCCGGCATCGATGCCGACGGCGCCCGCGGCCATCGGGGCTTCGCGAGCCGCGCGGATGGCAAGCCCGCGGGGGCCGCGGATCAACAGCCAGGCGACTGCTCCGCCGACCGCGACCAAACCCCAGATCAGTGCAAGCAGCCAGACTCCGCGCGTGATTGCGAAGCCGAACAGTGACACTGGCGGCACACCGCCCAAACCGCCGCCGCCGCCGGTCAAGGATTCCCAATTTACGGCCGCGGCCAGCGCCGCCTGGCCGATGGCGAGGGTGGCCAGGGCAAAATAATGCGACTCAAGCCGCAGCACGGGCAGCGCGACCAGGGCTGCGAGCGCGGCCGCCGCGGCGAGCGACGCCGGAAATGTCACCAGAAACGGCAACCCCAGCCGTGTTGCCAGCAGCGCGGTGACATAGGCGCCGAGCCCAAAAAATGCGGCTTGGGCTAGGGAAATCGCGCCAGCATGCCCAAAGACAAGCTGATACCCGATGACCAGCAACGCATAAATTCCGGCGATGGCGAGAATGCGCTGGTCATAGGAATCGGCAAAGACCAGGGCGTAGACGACCAGAAAAACCGTGCCGGCCGCATAAAGTGGGTTCAGCCCTGCGGCGGCCCGAGCCGCGTTTTTCCGCCAAGCCGTCGGCACGGCGCTCAGGCGCGGCGCCCGATGGTTTCGCCGAGCAGGCCCCGCGGCCGCAGACCGAGCACGACAAGGACGGCGAGGTACAGGAACATTTCGGCGGCGGACTGCGACAACAGGACGGCGAGGATTGTCTCGAAAAATGCCACGATCAACGCCCCGGCGACGGCACCCCAAATCCGACCCCAGCCCCCGATCGTGACCGCGATATAGGCCTTGAGCATCAAGTTCGTGCCATCCCCGGGGGCGATAAAGAACTGATTCGACAGCAGCATCCCGGCCGCGCCGGCCAGTCCGATGGCCAGGGCGAAGGTCCATGCGATCATCGCCCCCACGGGGATGCCGACGGCCCGCGCCATTTCGGCGTCCTGCGCGGTCGCACGCAGTCTTCGGCCGAACTGCGTGTGCATGAGCACGAATTGCAGACCGGCGATCAGGACGCAGGTCACCGCGACAATGGCGAGCGATTGCCGCGGCAGGATCAGGCCGCTCAATTCCACGGGACCGCCGGGGAGAAGCGGCGGTCCGAGTCGTGGCGCCGCGCCGAACAGGCCATTGGCGCCGTTTTCAAGTACGATCCCGAACGCGATCGTGCTGATGAAAACCGTCGCTGGCGGCTGATGGCGCAATGGAAAATAAGCGAGATACGCGAAAGCGACGCCGAAACCCGCCATGGCCACCATCGCGATCGGCAGAAGGACGACGCCCGGCAGGTTCACCACACCAGCCAGTGCGACCGTCAGGAAGCCGCCGGCGACCGCCAGATCACCTTGGGCGAAATTGACCGCGCCGGTCGCATTGACGATGAGCACGAACCCGAGCGCAACCAGTGCATAGGATGCGCCGAGCGCGAGGCCGTTGGCCGTGAGCTGGATGGCGGACACGCAAGCCGGCTCCCCTGCGATTTGTCCCTAACCGAGGCGCGGATAACGCCGGTCGATGCGGGGGCGTCCCTGGTCGTCGTAACACATGATAATGGCGTCGTGAGCCATGTTGCCCATGCCATCGGATTTGTACGTCATGGCCAGGCCGGTAAAATTCCCCGACGCCAGGGCCGCGCGCATCTCTTCGGGGCCGCGCGCGCCCTGGACCGCGGCGTCGATCGCCATCCGCACGGCGTCATATTGGGTGAGCGCGAAATCGTCGGGCTCGGCGCCGAATTCGCGGCGATAGGCCGCAACCCAGCGTTCGACCGCGGGGTCGATGGAGGATACCGGCGAACTGGCGCTTTCGGCGCAGACGCCTTTTCGCTCGGCGGGCTGCAACAACGCCGCGGTCGTCGGCTGGTGCATCGCCGAACCGGCGACGATGGGTATGCCCAATCCCATCGATGCGGCTTGACGAAGCAGCAAAGCGGTCGGGGCGGCGTGAAGCTGCAAGACAAGGGCGTCCGCGTTCGCCTGCTTCGCCTTGATCAGGGCGGGCAGGAAGTCCTTCAGGTTGATATCGAGCCCTTCCTCGAAAACGACGGTGGCTCCTAGGCGGGCGAAATTCGCCGCCAGATGCTGACGCCCGCTTTGGCCGTAAGCCGTGGTCTGGAACAACACGGCCGGGCGTTTCTTCCCCAATGCCTCGACGACATAAAGGGCGTGCGCGGTCTTGGCGACAGAATCGTTGGGGAAGAAACGAAAGACGTAGGGGTTGCCCATCTCGGTCAGCTGCGCGGTGCCGGAGATTGTGATCAAGGGAACCTTGCGTTCGGCCGCGATCGGCAACATCGCCAGCATCTGCGCGCCGAAGATGGGGGCGACGATGACGCTAACGCCGCCGCGCGCCAACACGCGCTCGAGCGCATTCACCGCCGTTTCCGGCGCCGCACCCGTGTCCAGTACCTCGTACTCAATGCGGACGCCCACGGGAGCGTCCGTGAGGGCCATGACCGCCCCGTTGCGCTGGCTCGTGCCTTCAAGGGCAAGCGGACCAGTCAGCGGCACCAGGACGGGAATACGGATCGCTCCGGTCTGGGCCATCGCCGGTCCGATCAACCCGGGATGGATAAGGGCGACCGCGGCCGCCAGGGCGATCATTGCGATAGTCGTTTGGATGGGTCTCATACGGGTCTCCCTTTGGCGGGAGTCGCCGCGCCGGCGCATGAAGGTACTTCGGCGCGACGGCTCCCTTCGCTGGCATGATCCAGTTCAGGTTCGATGGGTGTGCTCTCAGCCCGTTTCGCGCCGACGGCGCACACGGACACCCCAGCCGTAATGCGTGAACTCTGGGACCCGGCGGCCGGGGTGTCAAGACAAGCCGCGCCTTGCCGCCCCGCGGGGAGGACGCTAAGTTCCGCCGCGACCTTTTGAAGGATCTTCCGCGTGGCAGTCGTCGTCGACACCAAAGGCCTGAAGTGTCCGTTGCCGGTGCTCAGGCTGCGCAAGGCGCTGCGTGACGTGCCCGCGGGAGAAATCGTCGAGGTCTTTGCCACCGACCCCGGCACGGTCGGCGATTTTCAGGCGTTCTGCAAGACCAGCGGGAACGAGTTCCTGGAATGGCGTGAAGATTCCGGCGTCTTTTTCTTCAAGCTGAAAAAAGCGGCCTGAGCACTTAGGGCGGCGCGGCGCCTGTGTCGGTGGGCGCAGGCAGCCCCGCCGCCGTTGACATCTTGCGCTGTTGCCGGCGATGGACGAACGTCACGATCCAGACCGACATCGCGAGCACGACCAGCATCACCAGCCCGAAGCCGCGCACGAGTTCCCCGAGAATGGCCTCGAACGCGTTGCCCAGGACGTAACCCGTGACAGCGAAGCTGGTTGCCCAAACGCCGGCGGCAACGAAATTGAGGACCAGAAAACGCAAGGGTGCCACTCCCGCCATGCCGATGGCAAAGGAGCTGAAGGTGCGCACGCCGTAGATAAATCGGAAGGACAGAATGAAGATGGTGTTGTAACGCCGCAGCCAGTCGAGTGCGGCTTCCACGCCTGGGCGCGCGCGCGGAAATTTCTTCAGCAGCCGGGGACCAAAATGGCGACCCATGTAAAAATAGAACTGATCGCCGGCAAAAGAACCCGACCACGCGGCGGCGATGATCCCGGGCAGACTCAAAAGGTTCTGCTGCGCCGCGAACCCCGCGAAAATAACGAAGGTTTCGCCTTCCAGGAAGGTCCAGATGAAGGTGATCGCGTAAACGAAATCGCCGTAGTCAGCAATGATCTGTTCGAGTTCCAAGGCCTACCGCGATTCGTAAAATACGGGATTTCGGCGGGGTCACCCGCCAACGAAAAATCGCGCGCACGCTAACATGGCGTCCAGCCGTTCGTAATGAATTTTCGACGCGCCTTCGGCACCGCCTTGTCGGTTCGACCCGCGGTGTGAATTGTTTATTGCAGTTCGATGAAAACATCGGCGATGCGGGCGAGCGCGCGGGCATTGGTCCACCCCACCGGAATAGCGTCGGCTTCGCGGATCGCCCGGTCGAGAGGCCGGCGCGCGCCCTCGCGGTCGCCGTCGCGGATACGGGCGGTGGCGGCCTCGGTCAAGACCCAGACACGGGTAAGACGGCTTTCGACCGCCGAGGTCGCAACGACGGCCTGCAACTCCGTTGTCGGGGCTTCCTTCATCCCGCCCTTCGCCTGGATCGCCGCGATCCGCCACAAGAATTGCGCGCGCAAGCCGGGATCGGCGATCGAGCGCGCCAGCCTGGTGGCGTCGTCGATCCAGTCGAGGTCGATCATGGCGCGGGTTGCGGCGGCGACGGCATAACTCCGCGCGAAACTCTCGCCGATGGCGGCGCCGGCATCGAGCGACTGCACCAAGAGTTTGCGGACGATGTCCAGATTGCCTGTCATCGATCGCTCCACCGCGATGTCGGCCAAGACGGTGGCGCGGAAGCCGGATTCGGAGACGCCATCGAGCGTCGCCAACGCGGCGTCGGTTTCACCGGCTCGGGCCTCGGCCCGGGCAATGGCCAGCAAAGCCGGGCTCCGCATGCTCCCGTCGCTGACCTGGGAGAGCAGGTTGATGGCGTCGTTGGTTCGGTCGATGTCGGCCAATGCGGTGGCGATGGCGGCGGCGGCGCCGGCGCGGTCGGCAACGGTCCGATCGGTTTCAAGAAGCCGCCGCGCGGCGGATAACGCTTCGGCGGCCGCCGCGGAATCGCCGGCGCGGTGGAGAGCGATGGCGGTGGCGGCGATGGTGCTCAACCGTTGCGTGGCGTCCACGATCGAGGCAGCGTCGCCGAGAACGCGAAGCAAGATCGCCCGCGCGGCCTCGGGGGTCTCGACATGTGCGATTTCGAGCAAGGCGCGCAGCCTATGGGTGATGTCGGGCACCGTCGCCGCCGTCGCCTCGGCCTCGACGACGCGACCGCCGCGCGCCAGCCCAGCGGCCATGTCGCCCAGTGAAACAACGACCAGCCTGGCATCGGTGATTCGCCGCAGCGTGGCCCGCGCCTCGTCGCTCAAGCCGGCGCGGGCCTGGACCGCGACGATTTCGCCAAAGGCCCAATCCCGAAGCCAACTCGCCCGTTCGACCGCCGCGCTGTTGACCGCGGCTTCGAGCAGGCAAGCCGCGCTCGGCGCGGCCAGACAAAGTTCGAGACCGGGGGCCGGGGACCGGGCCGGCCCCGACTTTGGGCTCACCAGGTCCCGTGTCTCCGCGCTTTGGAGCAGCGCGGCGCGGGCGGCGGCATCGTCGGGCACGGCGCGCGCTTCGAGCTGATCGGTCATTCGGCGCATCCGCACCGAAGTTCCGATGTGTTCCAGAAGCGCCACCGTCGGCAGCCCGTCGGGCGGCAGGCGCCACGCGATCTGGTAGGCGCGAATGGCCGCGGCGGTGGTCGTGTCCATGTCGCCCAGGCCGGACGCGGTATAGAAGCCGAGGGTCGCCAAACCCTCCTGTATGTTGGCGACGAGGGCGGCGATAAGGCCGGGCTCGGCCGGCGAAATCGCCGTGGATTCCTCCTGGCGCGCGGCAAAGACCGGCGCGACGGCGACCAACCACAAAACCAGCGCCACGCGGCCGAATATGCCCTTCTGCATCGGGCGCTCCAAAATGAGGCGCGGTGGCGGACCGCCCGCCTTTGCCTCGTTGCGATCTGTGGAGCCGGATGTCGGGATTGAACCGACGACCTACTGCTTACAAGGCAGTTGCTCTACCACTGAGCTAATCCGGCCGCCGCAGACTGACGATAAACGTAGGGTCCCATACCGGCAAGCAACAGATGCCGCCCGCGTTATCAACGTCGTCGCGTCCATTCATAAAGGGCGATGGCGGCGGCGTTGGAGACATTAAGGCTGCCGATCTGCCGATTGATGGGAATGAGGGCGAGGTGGTCGCAGGATTCGCGGGTTAATCGCCGCAGCCCTTCGCCTTCGGCACCGAGGACGAGGGCAATGCGCCCGCTGAGATCGGCATCCTTGAGCAACGTCTTGGCCTGAGCGTCCAACCCGATGAACCACATACCCGCCTGTTTGAGAGCCACCATGGCGCGGGCCAAATTAGTCACCCGAACCAGGGACACACGCTCCAACGCACCCGAAGCCGCCTTGGCCAGAGCCGAGGTGGCGGTCGGAGCGTGGCGTTCCGGAACCACGACCGCCGCCGCCCCGAAGGCGTCGGCCGATCGCAAGACCGCGCCCACATTGTGAGGGTCGGTAACCTGATCCAGGATGACCAGGCAGATATCCGGCTGCGCTTTGGCCATTTCGCACAAATCTTCGATGCCGAGATCGGGCAAGGCATCGGCCTCCAGGGCGATTCCCTGGTGAATGGCGCCCGGCAACATGCGTTCGATGACGTCGCGTTCGACCACGGTCCCCGGCGGCCCATCCTTGCGCGCCGCGCGCAACCTTGGGCCATGAGTCCGTTCGGCCTCGGCGGTCAACAGCAGCCTTCGGCAGCGGCGGAGGGGGTTGGCGAGCGCGGCTTCGACCGAATGTAAGCCGTAAAGCCACACCCCCGCCCCCGCGGCGCTGGGCGGGCGGCGCTCGGAATCTTGGGTCGGTCCACGCCGCCCGCGGAAGGAATGCTTGTTTTTGGTCATGGGGGGTCTTAATATCGGCCTAGAGATATGGGTGCAAGCAACCCCGTCTGCCGGAACCTAACGCCGGTTGGGGACGGGGCCGTTTGCACTTTTGGTCATTGACAAAAGAGGGGTGAATCCTCCTATTGCGCAGTCCTGTTATGCCCGCTGGTCGGTGACATAGCGGAGGGGTGGCCGAGTGGCTAAAGGCAGCAGACTGTAAATCTGCCGACGTACGTCTACGTAGGTTCGAATCCTACCCCCTCCACCAGCGAGCGAGGGCAGGACGGGCCAGCCGATGGCGAGCGATACGGGCGGGTGTAGCTCAATGGTAGAGCGCCAGCCTTCCAAGCTGGACACGTGGGTTCGATTCCCATCACCCGCTCCAGCGCTCGGCCCAAACCGAGGGATAACAGGTCGCGGCCGGTGGGTGGGATGAGGTGTGTGAATACGGAAGGCGTCGGCCGGTCAATCGACGCTTGAACCGGATGACGATCGAAACGGGCGACCGAAAAAAACTGATAT
Organism: Rhodospirillales bacterium; assembly: GCA_947445225.1. GTDB lineage: Bacteria > Pseudomonadota > Alphaproteobacteria > CACIAM-22H2 > CACIAM-22H2 > SHVT01. The sequence goes on along the minus strand of CANFCX010000045.1, from coordinate 139 downwards.
CGGAAGAGCAAGGCCATGGCGAAGGCGAAATTTGAACGGAACAAGCCGCACTGCAACGTGGGGACGATTGGGCACGTTGACCACGGGAAGACGACGCTGACTGCGGCGATTACGAAGGTATTGGCGGAGACTGGCGGCG
>CANFCX010000044.1 GCA_947445225.1 Rhodospirillales bacterium | reverse complement strand
CCCCGCGCAAGGGCCCGACCTGGCCGATGACGCCGCTCAACCGAACCACGGCCACCACCGGCGGCGGATTACGGAACCGCTCGATGGGCAGTTCCGCGAGGAGTTCTTGAATCTTCATGTGAACTTCCAAAGGGCGATGGCGACAAACCGGGGCACCCTATCACGCCGAATCGGCCGATGAACCGTCCGCGCCGATAGACCGCCCCCTAAATAGCGAGCCCGACGCCCCGGCGCAGGATGCTTTCGGCCGCGCGCGAATAGAGCCCACCATCGCGGTGCAGCACCAAGCCCGGCGCCAACACCGCCGGCGACCGCGAGCCTTTGGTGGCCTGCACGATCACCCGCTTGGCCGGCCGGCCACGCATCGGCCACAGCGGGAAAACAACCACGCCGCCGGCTTTTCCATGCAGATGGGCGAGAAGTTCGTCGAGCCGGTCGGCACGATGGATCATGGTCAGGCTGCCTTTCGTCCGCAGCAGGCGCAACGCGGCCGCGATCCAATCGGCCAGGGTCGCTTCGCCCTCGACCATGGCGCGAGCCCGCGACGCCCGCGGCGATGGCTGGGCGCTGGAAGCGGCCAGATGCGGCGGGTTGGCCATCGCGTGATCGAAACTGCCGGGCTTGAGCGTCTTGGGCAGACGCAGCAAATCCGCTTCCACGATTTCCATCCGATCGGCGAAATCATTGGCCTCGATGTTTTCGCGGGCCAAAGAAACCGCCCGGGGGTCCATGTCCACGCCCAAGACACGGCACCCGCCGACACGCCGGGCGAGGCAGAGACCGGCCGCGCCGACGCCGCAGCCGAGGTCGAGCACGACGTCCCCTTCCTTGGCCGGAATGGCCGCGGCGAGCAAAACCGGATCGATCGCCACGCGATAGCCGCGTTCGGCTTGCGCCAGCCGCACGCGACCGCCCAGCAGCGTGTCGCGGCTAATCGCGTCGTTCAGGACCAGCGCCTTCGCAAGCCCGGGAACCAGCCCCAGGCGGAAGGCGGCCTGGACCTTTCCGGTTTGGTCGCGGCGAGCGACACCGCGCCGGAATCCTCGACCAGGCGCCGCGCCTCCTCGTAATCGGCTTCGCTGACCACGAGCCGGCGCGGCAGCGCGCCGATGCTGCCTTCGATGATGCTGGTGTGGGCATCGAGCACCGAGGCCTCGATTCCGGAATCCTGGAGGAGCGCGGTCAGCCAGGACAACAACACGGCATCGTTGGTACGCAGCAATTCCTTCATCGCGCCATGGTCGCCGCCGCGACGGCTCGCGTCAAGGAACCGGATTTAAGACGCTGTTTCCGCCCGGCCCGCATCGGCGCCGGGCTTGACCGGATCGCGCAGCCATTTATGCTCGCTGTCCGCTTCCGGCGTTCGCGCCGGCGATCCAGGAAATGAGGGAGAGGACAAGAACGCATGGCCGTCGTCGTCAACCTCGAAAGCGAGCGCAAGGCACAGCGGCCATCGCTGGCCCCGTTGATGGCGCTTGCCGGCGACGATCTGAAGCGCGTCGACGAAACCATCATCCGCCGCATGCAGAGCCCGGTCAGCCTGATCCCGGCCTTGGCCGGCCACATCGTCGCCGCCGGGGGAAAACGGCTGCGGCCCCTACTCACCTTGGTCAGCGCGCGAATGTGCGGCTACACCGGCGACCGTCACATCGCGCTCGCCGCTTGCGTCGAATTCATCCATACCGCCACGTTGCTCCATGACGACGTGGTCGATGAAAGCCGCCTGCGCCGCGGCCTGGCGACCGCCAACGCATTGTGGGGCAACAAGGCCAGCGTTCTGGTCGGCGATTTTCTGTTCAGCCGCGCCTTTCAATTGATGGTGGCGGACGGCTCGCTCCGCGTGCTGGACATCCTGTCCACGGCCTCGGCGATGATGGCCGAGGGCGAAGTTCTGCAACTGGTCACCGCCAATGACACCGAGACCAGCGAATCGGCCTATCTCGCGGTGATCAAGGCGAAGACCGCGGTGTTGTTCGCCGCCGCCTGCAGTGTCGGCGCGGTGGTCGCGGAGCGGCCCCCGATCGAGGAAAAGGCGCTCGAAAGTTACGGTCAAAATCTGGGGGTGGCGTTTCAGCTCGTCGACGATGCGCTCGATTATTCCGCGGTGGAATCGACTCTGGGCAAGGCCGTCGGCGACGATTTCCGCGAAGGCAAGATCACGCTTCCCGTCGTGCTCGCCTTCCTGCGCGGCGATGAAGCCGAACGTCGATTCTGGCGCCGGACCATGGAAGATTTGGACCAGAAGGATGGCGACCTCGAACAGGCCAAAACATTGATGGAACGGCATGGCAGCCTGCGCGACACCGTGAGCCGCGCCCGCCATTACGGCGCGATCGCCCGCGACGCGCTCGGCGTTTTCCCCGATGGCAGGGAAAAACGCGCGCTGGTCGATCTCGTCGATTTCACGATCGAGCGCGCCTACTGAAGACTTGCAGTCGGCGTCACTTGAGGACAGCGTCATGCGCTTGTTTTTCGTGATCATTGCGGTCTTGTCGGTATTGGGGTTGGCGCCGCCGCCCGCTTGGGCCAACTGCACGACCCACATCACCGCGCTGAAAATGCGGATCGACCGGGAAACGGACGCGGCCAAAAAGGGCGCGGCGTTGTCCCAATACGCCGCGGCACTTCAGGCCGAGCGGACCCGCGACCTCGCCAAATGCGCGACCGCCGTGAACAAGGCCAAGACCAAGCTCAAATAGTCCCGTCCTTGCCGCCACCGGGAAGGGGGGTTATAAGACCCGGCCGGTTGTCGGAGTGTAGCTCAGCCTGGTAGAGCACTGCTTTCGGGAGGCAGGGGTCGGAGGTTCGAATCCTCTCACTCCGACCAACGGCGAACCGAAGGGTACTACGAAGGCTGAGGTGCCGACGTACGGTGGAACGACCCAGATACCCGCCTGTCGGTTGGCTGGGTTTGTCAGGAGGAACAGCTTTCTGTCCTCTAATCTCACAAAATACCGAGATGCTCTGAAGCGCCTATTAGAACTGGGCGGCCTAATGCTGCAAGACTTGAGCATGCTGCACAGCAGCGAGGCCCAGAAGCCAGCCGACAAAGCTGAGGGCGAACGTTCCAATTCGTTCGACGACAGCTACCAGCGCTGGTATTCCGAAGCCGTCGCGGTTGTGCGTCAGTTGTTGCCGCAAAGATTGAATGAGTTTGAAGCCTTGTATAGAGGCGAGCCGCGCCGCAAACCTTCCGACATAAATGTCGCGACTTTTACGATCCAGGATTACCTAACGGGTGTGCGGGTCGCCCCTGACATTTACGGCAAGAAGGCTTTCGATGACGTTGCGGCGGTGTTTATGCGACTAAAGACGCAATTTCTAATTCTGGAATCGGCTGAAGGTCGGTTTGATAGCGCCCTGTTCGACCTTCGCCAAGTTGTTCAAGCCGACCTATACGACTCAGAGTTGGAATCCGCCGAAGCGCTTGTGAAGGTAGGTTTTGGTCGAGCTGCCGGAGTCATCTGTGGCGTAGTCTTGGAGCGCCATATGGCCAAAGTCTGCACTGATCACAGCATATCGTTGAAAAAGAAGCATCCTACAATTAGCGATTTCAATGAGCTGCTAAAGGAGCATTCCGTTGTCGACGTTCCTACCTGGCGAATGATTCAAAGATTGGGCGATATCCGGAACCTATGTGGTCATAAAAAGGATCGAGAACCAACAAACGAAGAGGTACTCGAGCTTGTTTCAGGGACAGGGAAAATAATCAAGACGGTGTTGTAGGCCGAGGAAACGGGCACCTTTGGGGTGCCCGTCGTGTTTCGTAAAGCGCGAAGTAAACAATTCGGACAAAAGGAATTCCCGCCCGAGCGAGGCGATTTGGGAGCACCACAACGAACACTCGGCGAGCAGACGCCTAGAAAAAAAGTCTCTAACTCTCGGTTGGGACGGCCGCTGGCCTGCGGATTCCAATAAATTCTCGTGCCCTATTCCGACCTGAGATAGCGCCCGATCCGGGTTGACGCCGCGGGGACGAGCTTCAACTCGATCCGACTGCCGATCGCCCGGGCATATTTCTCCAGGGTCTTGAGATTGGGCGGGTTCCGTCCGCTTTCGATCCGCGCCACCACCGATTGCGTGGTGCCCATGCGGTCGGCGACTTCTGCCTGGGTCATTCCGGTCTTCGCGCGCGCCTCGATCAAGGCACGCGCCAGCGCATCGTACTCGGCCCGGAACGCCGGGTCCTTCATCCACTCGTCCTTGAGTTTCCGGAACGAGATGGTCACGGCTGCACCTCCTTCGCCCGGGCAAGGGCGAGCATCGGCGGCCAATATAGCAAATATACGATAATTACAACGCTGGGGCGGCCCGACAACGTCCGCCGGAGTCGCACTAAGGCGTCCGGTCTTCTACCGGGGCGTAGCCTACGAATTAACTTGAGGCTCTAAGGTTTGCCGCCGATGGTCGGGTCGAAGTCGAACAGCCCGGCCGCGCGTCTCGCGGTCGTCAATTCCGCCTCGAGCTGATGCACCCGCGCCAGTAACCACAGAGTATTGGCCACGGCCTGCGACAAAGGCGTCCCGGTCCGTTCCCAACGCCGGATTGTCCGCGTCTGCACGCCGAGAACGCGCGCCATCGGCACGCGCCAATCCGGGCCGAACAATTTTTCGCCGATCGCGGGCAGACGATGCGGGGCAAGGACCGGCGCCGCCTCGCGCGGCGACCCCTTCCGCTTGGGCCGGGCCGAACCTTCTCGCGCCGGGGGTTTGGGCGTCTTCATGCCGCGAACCTAGTACGCGTATACCGGCGTCCACGCAACCGGGCTCGGCGCTCAGGGATTTGCGTCGAACGAGGCAGGCGGCGCGGAGCCTAAACTTCGCGCCGCCCGTTTCTCAGGAAAAGATGAAGTCGTCGGCCTGTAACGTATTCGCGCCGACCCCGAGCAGGATGACCTTGTCGTGACCGGCCAGATCGCCGTCGAGGTGGATGTGGGTGCCGGCGCGGTCGTTGGTTACCAACAGGTCATCGATGGAGGTGAACCCCCACGTTGACAGGTCGATGACGTCGCCGCCCCTGCGCCCGGCCTGAAAATCCGTGACGGTATCGATGCCGTTGCCGGTTTCGAAGACAAAATGATCGTCGCCGCCGCCGCCGGTCGCGATGTCATTGCCGGCGCCGCCGACCAATCCATCGTCACCCGCGCCGCCAACCAACCGGTCGGCGCCCGCCTGGCCGAGGAGCCAGTCATTGCCGGCGCCCCCCTCCAGCACGTCGTCGCCCTCGCCGCCATCGAGATGATCGCGACCTTCGCCGCCGGAGATGTCGTCGTTGCCGCGATCGCCGAGCAACACGTCGTCTCCGGCACCGCCGGCGATGCGATCGTCGCCGTCACCGCCGACAATGCCGTCATTGCCGTCGCCGCCGGCCAGAAGATCGTTGCCGGCGCCGCCGTTGAGCCAGTCATTACCGGCGCCGCCGTTCAAATCGTCGCGGCCTTCGCCGCCATCCAGCCCGTCGTCGCCGTCGCCGCCGGCCAACCGGTCGTTGCCGGCCCCGCCGGTCAACCAATCGTTGCCGCGGCCGCCGCTGAGATCGTCATTGCCCTCTCCGCCATCGACATAGTCGACGCCGTCGCCGCCATCGAGATCGTCGTTGCCGTTGCCGCCGAGCAGAACGTCGCCGCCCGCGCCGCCATCCAGGCGATCGTTGCCCTCGCCGCCGTCCAGGCCGTCATTGCCGGCGCCGCCGGACATGACATCTTCGCCCGTGCCGCCGTTCAAGTAGTCGTTGCTGGCGCCGCCCGACAGGCGATCGTTACCGTCGCCGCCGAACAGATAGTCGTCGCCGTCGCCGCCGTTGAGGTTGTCCGATCCGCCGCCCCCGACCAACACGTCACTGCCGCGCCCGCCGCGGATGCGGTCGTCGCCGGCGCCGCCGACCAAAAAGTCATTGCCGTTCAGGCCGCGAATGCGAACGCCGGCATCCGAGCCGACGATCATGTCATTACCGTTTGTGCCCTTGATCCACTTCCACGCCGCCATAGTGCCGAAATTCCTTCTCGCCAAGTGCTGCCGGGCAGGTTCGCCCGATGCCGCAGGTTGTCGCGTGCTGGCGATAAAGGAATGATTAAGAAACGTCCTAACGAAAGTAGGGGGTCGGGCACTTGAGCGGCGCGCGGATAAGGGCTAATCGTGCAACGCACCTGTCTCGCGGATAAGGCGTTCACGATGCGATTGCCCGCCCGCCTCGCGTTTTTCTGGATTTGCCTGGCGCCGCTTCTCGCCAATGCCGCCGATGTATCGGGCCCGGCCCGCGCGATCGACGGTAATTCCATCGAGATTGGGCCGCTGCGGCTGCGGCTCTATGGCATCGATGCGCCGGAGACCGCGCAAAGCTGCGTGAAGGATCGCATGCGTTATCGCTGCGGCCAGGCCGCGGCGCGAGCCTTGGCCGCCTTCATCGCCGACCGCCCGGTGGCCTGCGATCACCTCGAAATCCTGGACGCGGGTTGGTCCACGGCGCGCTGCCATGTCGGCGCCGAGAGTGTCGAGCGCCACATGGTCCGCGCCGGCTGGGCCTTGGCCATCCGCGAATTGGGACTCGATTTTCTCGCCGATGAGGATCTTGCCCGCCTAGCCGGGATCGGGCTGTGGGCGGGAGAGTTCTTGCCGCCCTGGGAATGGCGGCGCCTGAGCCGGTTGCCCTAGGCCGGAGCCAGTGCGAAGGGCCGCTTAGCGGCGATTTAGACCGTGCCCGTCTCTTCCAAAGTGTCGGCGCCGGCTGGCGTATCGCCATCACCCTCCATCGGGCCGTCGCCGGACCTGCGCTGGGCGGTGCGTTCTTGCTGTTTCCTCAGCTTGTCTTCTTTTTTGGCTTTTTTGGCGCGGTCGCGTTCGTTGCGCTGCTGCCGATAATTGGGTTTGAATGCCATCGCGCCCTCCGTTTCATGCGCTTATCGTTGCACGGGGCTGGCGCAATCTCAACCCTGCGCTAACCCAGGAGAGACGGCCGGGGCGAAGCCCACGGCCGCGACGTTCAATAACCCTCGCGCTCCAGCCGCTTGCGCGCCGCCTTGCGGCGGCGGCGGACACCTTCGGCCGCCTCGCGGACCCTCCGTTCCGAGGGTTTTTCGTAGCTGCGCCGCAGCTTCATTTCGCGGAAGGTGCCTTCGCGCTGCATCTTCTTTTTGAGCACGCGCAGCGCGCTGCCGACATCATTGTCACGGACATAGACAAGCATGGCTCGGTCTCTCCGTTAGGCCTGGGGGGAAGAGGGCGCGGGGTGGAACCGGCGATTCTGCCCGCGATGCGGCGCGCGGCGCCGCTGCGAATCGGGCTGCCGCGGCTGATGGCGTTGTTCCGCCTGGCGCGGCGCCTGGGCGGCCTGTTTGGGCTCGCCCTCCGGGCGGGCGAGCCGGCGGCGGGTCACGCTTTCAATGTCGCGCAGAAAAGGGCGTTCGCTCGAATCGCAGAAGGAAATGGCGATGCCCCTGGCGCCGGCGCGCGCGGTGCGGCCGATCCGGTGAACATAGTTTTCCGGCACGTTCGGCAGCTCGAAATTGATGACATGCGTGACGTCGTCGATGTCGATGCCGCGCGAGGCGATATCGGTCGCGACGAGGACACGCGTGCCGCCGGAACGGAACCCGTCGAGTGCGCGTTGGCGTGCGCCCTGTGACTTATTGCCGTGGATCGCGGCCACGGAAATCGAGGCCTTTTCCAGGATGCCGGCCACGCGATCGGCGCCGTGTTTGGTCCGCGTGAAGACGATGACCCGCGACAGGCTGGGATCGGCGAGAAGCCGGGACAACAGCGCTAGCTTGGCCGCCGCTTCGACGAAGTAGACGCGCTGATCGACGGCGTCGAGGGTAACCGCGCCCACCGGGGTCACGGCCACACGCACGGGATCGCGCAGCATCTCGCTGGCCAACGCCGTAACGTCGCCCGGCATCGTCGCCGAGAACAACAGCGATTGCCGCGTCCGCGGCAGGGCGCCAACGATCTTGCGTACGTCCCTGATGAAACCCATGTCGAGCATCCGGTCGGCTTCGTCGAGGACGAAGAACTGGACCTGATCGAAGCGGACATGGCCTTGTTTGGCGAGATCGAGCAGCCGCCCGGGGGTGGCCACCAATACATCGACGCCGCGCGCCAGGGCCTTGATTTGCGGATAGAGGCCAACACCGCCGAGAACCGCCGCGTGGCGAAGCTGGAGGCGGCGCCCATAAGTCCGCAGATTTTCGGCGATTTGCAGGACGAGTTCCCGCGTCGGCGCCAGGATCAAGGCGCGCGTCGATTTCGGCACCACCTTGCCCGGCGTCGCCGCCAGATGCTGAAGGATGGGAAGCCCAAAGGCGGCGGTCTTGCCGGTGCCGGTCTGGGCTATGCCCAAAACGTCCTTGCCGGCCAGCAAATGCGGAATGGCCTGGGCTTGAATGGGGGTAGGGTTGACGTAATTTTCGGCTTGCAGGGCAAACAGAAGCGGCTCGGCGATGCCGAGTTCGCGGAAGGAGACATTTGTCACTTAGGTGGTGGTCCTTATGCGCCGGGGGGCGTGCGTCATTCCATGACGCGGGATGCCCAAAGGCGAGTCGCCGATTCCCGTGCGCTAGGGGAAGACGAAGTTTCGAGGATTGTCTCGAGACGAAGGCCGCCACAAGGATTCGGGCGACGGATCGCGCAATCGCGAGAAATCAGTACCGCCCATACATGGGGCCTAAATCCGCCACCGTCAAGGCCCAATGCAGGATCGGCGCCCGGCGCGCGGCCGCGCGCCGATCGAGGCCGAGCCCGAAATCGGCAGCCAGCCGGGGTTAATCCTCGCCGATATTGTTGGCGCGGCCGACGCGGATCGACTTCGCGCGTGTTTCCATCGCCTTGGCCTCGGCCTCCTTGCCGGCGGCGCGCAGCACGGGCGCGAAGGTCTCGAGCTTTTCCGCCATCTGGACATGGTTGCGGCCGAGCAGCTCCTCGGTGATCCCCAGCGATCTCTTCACCAGGGATTCGACATCGCCATATTTCTTCTGCGCGTCGAGCGCCTCGATCAAAAGGTCGATTTTTTCCGAGATGACGGGCTGCATGTCGGGCATCGCGCCGAAAATCTTCTCCCAGATCGGAAGGGCGCGGCGAAGCGCTTTCTCCGCATCGGCGGCTTTGTCCTGCGCCATATAGGCCGCGGCAAGCTGGTCGAGCGTGGCGCCCAGACGGACATCATCCGGGCCGAAAGCCTCGGCCTCCTTCAGCGCGCTGAGATAGTGTTTCTCAGCCTCCGCCGGCTTGCCGGAACGGAACGCCGCCCCGGCCGCGGTCAAATGGTCGTCCCAGGGCTCCGCGGAGCCGGGCCCCGACGCCAGCAGCAGCGCGCCGACGGTGAAAGCGGCCAGCCACGTCATCATCCGGTTGATCGCCATCATTTCCTGCCTTTCACGTTTCCATTCCCGCCCGGCGGCCGTCAGGCCTTCGCCGCGGCGTCACTACGGACACCCGCTTCTTCGCCGAAATACGCGTCCTCGAATTCGGCGAGATTGGACTTTGCCCCATCGATCATGGACCGGACCAGCTTGCGGTCCGGTTGGGTGCATAGGGTTTCGGCCAACGCCATGCCCAATTCCTTGATGATGTGAGCCAACAGTTTCGCGGCCAATTGATCGGTCAGTTGCATCGTTCTCTCCGCGGCGTGTCGACCGGCGACGCGGCGCGCGTCGCGGCGCGACCGCCGTGACATTATAGCGCCAAGGTCATCGCTGTCCTCAGGCAAGAAAGCGTTCGCGCTGATATAGCGCGCCCGGGCCCAATTTCGCACCCCGATCACGGCATCGTGAGGTGTTTCGCGCCGGTTTGGAACCAGGGTTTATCATCCTTTCGTATTCCCTCCCCGGGGGGAATTTGCGGCATATTACGAGCCGCCAGCGCCGCGTGCCCAAGCTCGACGGAGTATCGAGCAGGGTCGCGAGGCCGGCTTGTGGTTGTGCCAAACGTGAGCCGCCGATAGCATTGTCCGCAGCCGCGCAAGGCGGCCCACAACATGGTTCGACGGATGAACATCAAAGATCATATTCGACAAATTCCGGATTTCCCGAAACCCGGGATCCTGTTTTACGACATCTCCACACTACTCGCCCACCCCGGCGCCTGGCGCACCGCCATCGACCGGCTCGCCGCCTTGGTCGCGCCCCACCGACCGGAAGTGTTGGCCGGGATCGAATCGCGCGGCTTCCTGGTCATGGCACCGCTCGCCCTGGCCCTGAATTGCGGGTTCATCATGGTCCGCAAGCGCGGCAAGTTGCCGGGTCCGACCGTGCCGTTCAGCTACGCGCTGGAATACGGAAGCGACACCATCGAAATCCAAGCCAACGCCGTGAAGCCGGGTCAACGGATTGTCGTCCTCGACGATCTTCTGGCCACGGGCGGCACGTTAAGCGCGGCGGTGTCGCTGTTGCGCAGCGTCGGTGGCGATGTCCGCGCGGCCGCCTGCATCATCGAGCTTGCCTTCCTCAACGGCCGGTCGCGGCTGGACGTGCCCTTTAGCTCGCTGATCTCCTACGACGAATGATCTCCTGCAACGAATGACGGGCGGATGGACGCGGACGGCTCGACTCTGTGGATAGGGACGGCGCTCGGCGCGATTTTGGCGTTCGCCGGCCTGGCCCTCTTCTCGTGGCGTAGCGCCAAACGTCGCGACGCGGCCGAGGCGCGGGCGGCGGCCGCGGAGGCCCGGCTCCAGGAAATCATCGAATCCCTGCCCGAGGGCCTGGCCGTGTGGGATGCGTCCGATCGGCTCGTGCTCGCCAATCGGCGCTCCTACACGATGCTTCCGGCCTCGGCCGATTTGATGGTGCCGGGCGCGCGCTATGGCGACGTTCTGGCCACGGTGGCCAAGCGGCAGACCTATGACCTCGGCTCGAACAAGGTCGAGGACTATCTTCGGGCGCGGATGGCTTGGCACAAGAACCCGGTGGGGCCCAGGGAATCCGGCTATGCCGACGGCAGCCGATGGTGGCGGATCAACGAATCCAAGACCAGCGACGGCGGCACGATCACGGTGTGGACCGACATCACCGAACACCAGCGTCGCGAGCAGATGTTGGCCGCGAAAACCGCCCTGCTGGAAACCACGTTGGAGTCGATGGGCGAAGCCGTGAGCGTGTTCGATAAGGACCTACGGCTCGCGGCGTGGAACCAGCGTTACGTCGATTATTTCGCGCTGCCCGCCGAAATCGCCAAAGTCGGCACGCCGGCGGCGGAAATCCTGCGGTTCCAAGCGGCGCATGGCCGGTTCGACACATTCGAGGACGAGGCCGACGTGGCCCGCCGCCTGGCCGCCGCGCACCCCGGCGCCATCGCCGTGCGGGCCACCCGACTCGACGACGGGCGCGTTTTCGAGATGCGCCGCAGCCCGATGCCGGGCGGCGGTTTCGTCACGTTGTACAACGACGTCACCGAACGGGCGCGCTTCGAGGAGGCTTTGCAGGCCGCCAAGGAACAGGCGGAGACCGCCAACCGGACGAAATCGGACTTCCTCGCCAATATGAGCCACGAGTTGCGGACGCCGCTCAACGCGGTCATCGGCTTTTCCGAAATCATGTTGCGGGAAATGTTCGGCCCGCTCGGCGCCCCACGGTATCGCGACTATGTCCGCGACATTTTCGATAGCGGAAGCCACCTGCTGGATCTGGTCAACGATCTTCTCGATCTCGCCAAGGTCGAGGCCGGCCGCATGGAGCTGGTGGAATCCGAGGTCGACATCGCCTCACTCGTGGATGCCTGTCTGCGGCTGGTCGAGCCCCGCGCCCGCATTGCCGATGTCAGCCTTTCGGCTTCGCTATCGGACGAATTGCCGCCCCTTATCGTTGATGAGCGGCGGATGCGTCAGATCCTTCTGAACCTGCTCTCCAACGCCGTGAAATTTACGCCCGCGGGCGGCAAAACCGCCGTGCACGCCGCAATCGGCCCGGAGGGCGAGTTCGTGCTGTCGGTGATCGATTCAGGCATCGGCATGACACCAGAGGACATACCCAAGGCGCTGACCCCCTTCGGCCAACTCAACAACGCGCTGCGCACGAAATATGCGGGGACGGGGCTCGGCCTGCCCCTGACCAAGGCGCTCGTGGCCGCCCATGGCGGCGAATTGCACCTGACCAGCACCGTCGGCATGGGAACCACGGTGACGGCGATCTTCCCGGCGAGCCGCTGCGTCGCGCGGCACCCGACGCGAGAACCCAGCAGCGTCGATTGAAAACAATCGGCGCCGGAATCGGCGCTATGCGGCCATCAGCGCCCGGATATGGGCCGCGACGCTCGCGGCCAGCGCCGGCAGGTGGTAGCCGCCCTCGAGTGCGGAAACAATGCGACCGCGGCACAGGCGCCGGGCGAGCCCAACCAATTCGGCCGTGATCCAGAAATAGTCGGCCTCGACCAGATCGAGCGCGGCCAGAGGATCGTCGGTATGGGCATCGAACCCGGCTGAAATCAGGATCATCTCGGGTGCGAATGACTCCAGCGCGGGGAACAGCCGCGCGGCGACGGCTTGTCGAAACTCCGCCGATTCGGTGTGGGCGCGCAGCGGCACGTTGACGATGTTGCCGACCCCGCGTTCGCTTTGCGAGCCGGTGCCCGGATAAAGCGGCGATTGATGCGAGGAGCCATAGAACAGCGAGGGGTCGCGTTCGAACATCGCCTGCGTGCCATTGCCGTGATGGACGTCGAAATCGACCACCGCGACACGCGCCAATCCATGTCGAACGCGCGCATGAAGGGCACCGATGGCGACGTTGTTGAACAGGCAGAACCCAATCGCGCGATTGGGTTCGGCATGGTGGCCGGGTGGGCGCACCGCGCAGAAGGCATTCACGAAATCCCCGGCCATGACCGCATCGACCGCCGCCGCCACCGCCCCCGCCGCGCGCAAGGCCGCCTCGCCCGAGCCGGGAGATAACACGGTATCGCCGTCCAGCGCCCGATACCCCGAGGCCGGAACGGCCCCCAGCACGCGTTCGATGTGGCTTTCGGGATGGACAAGTCGAAGCAGCTCCCTGTCCGCCCGCGGCGCCTCGCGCCGGGTGAGCCCGGCGAATTCGTCCTCCGCCAGCGCCTCCATGATTGCGAGCAGGCGTTGCGGTCGCTCCGGGTGGCCGGGGCCGGCATCGTGTTCGAGACAGGCCGGATGGGTCAGAATCAGGGTCGCCATGGCTTATTTTGCCAGGCCGCCGGGTCCAAGGCCAGCGCGGCCGGCGTTGGCCCGAACCACCGAAGCGCCGCCTGCGCCGGGAAGGGCAGGCGCGACGGCGCCGGGATCTCGGAGGCCGCAGGACTCGGCCTGGCGTCTCGTGTAACGCATTAGTGTATCGTTTTGGGTGCAAGAATGGCCCGGCCAACGGCACCCCCTCTTCCCCTATTGCCGCCGGAAAGCTATGGTTGCCGCGCGTGTTATCGTTGCAATGAGTTCGGTCGGATTCAGCACCGTAAAGGCAACGGCCCGAAGGGTTGGCACTTTTGTTCGTGCGTCATTTGACGCAGGTATTGTGCGTCGTTTGACGCAGGCGGCCGGGAGCCGAAACGAAAGATGAGAATTCTGACGCAAGCGATCATTTTGACGGCCCTGGTCGGCACGGCTGGCGGCGGCTGGTACCTTTGGAAACAGGACGCAACGGCCGCCAACCCGGTGGCGGCGCGCGGCGGCGGCAGGCCGCAGGCGCCGGCGCTTCAGGTCGAGGCGGCCGCCGCCCGCGTGGGTGAGGTTGTCGATTCGATCGAGGCGGTCGGCACCGCTCGCTCCAACGAAGCCGTCACCATCACGGCCAAACAGACCGGCACGATCTTCGCGGTGCTGGTCGCCGAAGGCCAAAAAGTGAAAGCCGGAACACCCCTCATCGAATTCGAGTCCCAGGAAAGGCGCGCCAATCTCGACCAAATGCGGGCGCAACGCGACGACGTCGGCCAGAAGCTGGAACGGGCCCGCCAACTTCGCACGGCCGGCAATGCGTCGCAGGCGACCGTGGATGCGCTGGACGCTCAATTCCGTTCCGCCGATGCGCAGATGAAGGCCTCCGAGGCGCGCCTGGGCGATATTCGCCTGACGGCGCCGTTCGAAGGCCGCGTCGGTATGCGCCAGGTCAGTCCCGGGGCGCTGGTTCAACCGGGCACGGCCATAACCACGCTCGACGACGTTTCCAAGATCAAGATCGAATTTTCCGTGCCCGAGACGGTGCTGGGCGCGCTCAAGCCTGGGCTCGCCGTCGTCGCCCGCACGGCCGCCCATGGCGCCCGAACCTTCACCGGCACGGTGACGACAGTCGACACCCGGGTCGATGCGGTGACTCGGTCGGTGCGGACCAACGCCGTCTTCGATAACACCGACGAAGCGCTGAAGCCCGGCATGTTCATGACCGTCGAGCTGTCCCTGGGCCGGCGCGCGAACGCCGTGTTGATCCCCGAGGAGGCGCTGCTGCCCGAAGGCATCAAGCAATATGTGTTTGCGGTTCGCGACGGGCGCGCGATCAAGACCGAGGTTCATCTCGGCCGGCGCCTGCCCGGCGAAATCGAGATCGCCAGCGGGCTCGTCGCCGGCGATGTGGTGGTCACGCGCGGTATTCAGAAGATCCGCGACGGGCAGCCCGTCATCGTGCGCGGCGCAGCGACGGAACCCCCGAATGCCCGCGGCCCGGGCGGCGGCAATCCCAATGGCGGCGCCCCCCGGGGCCCTCGCCCTAACGCCTAGGAGTCCCTTCCATGGTGTTGTCGGATATTTCGATACGGCGGCCGGTCTTCGCCACGGTCATCAGCCTCATGCTGATCGTGCTCGGCAGCGCGGCCTATACGCGCATGGCCGTACGTGAATATCCCAGCGTCGATCCGCCCTTCGTATCGATCCAGACCGTCTATCGCGGTGCTTCCGGCGAGGTCGTCGAATCCCAGGTGACCCAGGTCGTCGAATCGGCGATTGCCGGCATCGAGGGAATCAAGACCGTCACGTCGTCGAGCCGCGAGGAACGGTCGAACGTCAACATCGAATTCGAATTGAGCCGCAATATGGAATCGGCGGCCAATGACGTGCGCGACAAGGTCTCGCGCGCGGTTGGCCGGCTGCCCGACGGCGCGGAAGCGCCGGTGGTCCGCAAGCAGGACGCCGATGCCCAGGCGATCGTCGCCTTTACCTTCACCAGCGACCGCTTCAGCCATATCGAATTGTCCGACATCGTCGGGCGCCAGCTCGTCGATCAGCTTTCCATCCTGCCCGGCGTCGCCCAGGTGAACATCTTCGGCGAACGCCGCCAGGCCATGCGGATCTGGCTCGACCGCAATGCCATGGCGGCCCGCGCCATCACCGTCGACGACGTGGCGACGTCGATCCGTCGCCAGAACATGGAAATGCCGGCAGGCCGCATCGAATCGACGGCGCGCGAGTTTTCGATCCGCGCGGACACGCGGCTGCGAACGCCCGACCAGCTTTCCAATATCGTGGTCGCGAACCGCGGCGGTTACCAAGTCCGGCTGGGGGAGATCGCCAGCGTTGAGATCGGCCCCGAGGACAACCGCAGCGAGGCCCGCGCCAACGGCAAGCCATCGATCAGCGTCGGCGTCAGCCGACAGGCGACCGCCAACACGCTCGAAGTGGCCGACGCCGCCAAGGAAGAAATGGAGAAACTCAAGGCGTCGTTGCCTCCCGGCATCGATGTCGATATCGGCTATGACGAATCGGTGTTCATCCGCGAGTCGATGAACCAGGTCTATGAGGCCCTGATCATCGGTCTGGTGATGGTTATCGGCATCATTTTCATTTTCCTACGTTCGGTCCGCGCCACGATGATTCCGACGGTGGCGATCCCGGTTTCGGTGATCGCGTCGTTCATCGTCACGGCGTCGCTGGGCTATTCCGTGAACGTGCTGACCATGTTGGCGCTGGTGTTGGCCATCGGCATCGTCGTAGACGACGCGATCGTCGTGCTGGAAAACATCCACCGGCGCATCGAGGAAGGCGAACCGCCGCTGCTCGCCGCGGTTCGCGGGGCGCGGCAGATCACCTTCGCGGTCATCGCCACGACGCTGGTTCTGGTATCGGTGTTCGTGCCGATCTCGTTCATGGAGGGGAGCACAGGCCGACTGTTCAGCGAATTCGGCCTATCGCTGGCGGCCTCGGTGGTGTTCTCGTGCCTGGTGTCGCTGACGTTGACGCCGATGATGTGTTCGAAATTCCTGACCGACCATAGCCATGAAAGCACACTCGTGCGGCTGACCCAGCCCGTCTTCGATGGGATGATTAACGGCTATCGTTGGATGCTCGGCAAGGCGCTGAACGCCAACTTGATCGTACTCGCCATCGGCGTGGGCACCTCGCTCCTTGCCGTTCAATTGTTCTCCGCCATTCCGCGCGAATTCGCGCCAACGGAAGACCGCGGACAGTTCGTGATGCCGATCAACGCGCCGGAAGGATCGAGCCTGGCCTATACCCGCGAAGCGGTGATCGAGGTCGAGAAGATCGTCCAGCCGCTCGTCGCTCAAGGCGTGGCCACCATGGTCTACGGCACGCTCGGCGGCCAGGGCGGGCAGGTCAATTCGGCCTTCCTCATCGTGCGGCTGAAGCCATGGAACGAGCGCACCCGCTCGCAACAGGACATCGTTCGGGAAATCGTGCCGAAGCTACAGGCCGTTCCCGGCGTGCGCGTTTCCGCGACCAATCCGCCCAGCCTCGGCAATCGCGGTTTCGGCGCGGGCGTGCAGATCGCACTGGGCGGGCCCGATTACGATACGCTCAAGGAATGGCGCGACCGCCTGATCCTGCGCGCGTCCGAAAACCCGAAGATCGTGAATCTCGATTCGAATTTCCGCGAAAATAAGCCGGAATTGCGCGTCACCATCGATAGGCTCAAATCCTCCGACCTCGGCGTCTCGATCGACCAGATCGGCCGCACGCTGAAGGTTCTTTTCGGCGCCGAATCGATGAGCGCCTTCGTCGACCGCGGCGAGGAATATTCCATCATCGCGCAGGCCGTGGCGCCGGATCGCGCCTCACCCAACGACCTGACCAACGTCTTCGTGCGCTCGACGACAACCAACCAACTGATCCCCTTGAGCAACCTGGTCATGCTCCAGGAAGCCGCGGGCCCGCAAGAACTGAACCGCTTCGACCGCATGCGCTCGATCACGGTGTCGGCGTCCATCGCCCCCGACTACTCGCTTGGCGAGGCGCTCGACTATATGGACAAGATCATCGCCGAGGAGCTGCCCGCCGAGGCGCGCACGCGTTATACGGGCCAATCCCGCACCTTCAAGGAAACAACCAACAGCCTGTACATCACCTTCGGCCTGGCGTTGCTGGTCGTCTTCCTGGTGCTCGCCGCCCAGTTCGAAAGTTTCATCCACCCGCTGATCATCATGTTGGCCGTGCCGCTCGCGGTCACGGGCGGGCTGGCCGGCCTGTATTTCGCGGGCATGAGCCTTAACGTCTACAGCCATATCGGCATGATTCTGCTGATCGGTCTCATGGCCAAGAACGGCATTCTGATCGTCGAATTCGCCAACCAGCTTCGCGACCAGGGGCACGATATCCGATCGGCCGTCGTCAACGCCGCGGCGGCGCGGCTGCGCCCGATTCTGATGACGAGCATCGCCACCGTCTTCGGCGCCTTGCCGCTGGCGGTGGGGTCCGGGGCCGGCGCCGAGGGCCGCAAAGCCATCGCCACCGTCATCATCGGCGGCATCATCCTGTCGACCGTGCTGACGTTGTTCATCATTCCGTCGCTTTACCTGATGCTCGCCCGCTTCACCCGGCCGATCAACGCCATCGCCCAGCGCCTCAGCGCCATGGAGACGGCGCAGCCGGCGCCGACGGCAAGGCACGCCGCCGCCGCGGAATAGCGGGGCAGCCACGCCGGTTGCCCGGGCTTTTCGGGCTTCCGGCCGGCAACCGCCGGCCACCAGCCGACAATTCGGGCGCGGAACTCGCTTTGCCGCTCGGTTGCCGCAGTGACCCGGCGCGGTCATAATGCCGGGGGCGACTTCCGGATCGGTCATGGCCAACCTCATCACGCTGGCGCGCTTTCTGCTTCTGTTCGTCCTGGTTGGGCTTGCGTTGCAGGCGCCGCCCCCATGGCAACTGATCAACGCGCCCCTGTTGATCCTCATCATCGCCTTGGACGGGCTCGATGGTTTCGTCGCGCGGTTGCGCGGTGAAGCATCGGCCTCCGGGTCGATTTTTGACATCGTTGTGGACCGCATCGTGGAGAACGTCCTACGGACGGTGCTCGCTTTTCTCGGTCTGATG
>CANFCX010000043.1 GCA_947445225.1 Rhodospirillales bacterium | reverse complement strand
GCCGCCACCGGTGCGTCGTTGACGCCGGTGATGGATACCGTGACCGTCGCGGTGTCGAAGCCGCCATGTCCGTCGCTGCCCGTATAGGTGAAGCTGTCGGTCGCGGTCTCGCCCGCCGCCAGATAATTGAACGCGCCATTGGTCGCGTAAGTGACGGTGCCGTTGGTGTTGATCGAGACCAAACCGAGTGTCGCGGCGGTATCAATCGCGCTGACGCTCAGGACATCGCCCGCATCGGCGTCGGTATCATTGGCCAACACGGCAATCGCGATGACTCCATTCTCGCCGACGGCTGCCGCGTCGGCGGCGGCATCGGGCGCCTGGTTCGCCGGGCCGATGACGCGGATGTCCAGCGCCTCGAAATTACGCAGATTCAAACCGAAGCTAGTGGTGAGGGCGGGGCCGTTGCGATGCGGATCGGCGTGATCGGCGATCCAATCGGCGAGCGCGTCGAGTTCCGCCCGGTGCGTGGCGTATTCGGCGGCAGTCAGATTGATTTGGAGCGTGTCGAAACCCTTGCCGCCATCGTAGCGGTCGCGCGACCCGGTGTTTTCCGCGAGCGTATAGACCGCGCGGTCATTGCCTTCACCGCCATCGACCACATCGTTACCGGCGCCGCCGTCGAGCAGGTCGTCGCCCTTGCCGCCATCGAGTGAATCGTTGCCGGAACCGCCGTCCAGCCAATCGTTGCCCTTGCCGCCCTGAATCCGGTCGTTTCCAGCCCCACCCAGAACGAGGTCGTTGCCCTTGCCGCCATTGAGCTTGTCGTTGCCGGCGGCGCCATCGATGACATCGTTGCCGCGTTTGCCATTGATGGTATCGCGCCCGGCCGTGCCGACGATCACATCGTCGCGCGACGTGCCATTACGCGTCGTCTTGGAGTTGGATGCCGACATGTTTCGCCCCGCCTTTTAACCCTCGACGCGCCGAAGCCCGGCGCGGATCTGTGCATGGAAATAAGGGAAAACCTGGCTTTGCACAGTGATGGCGGTCACTGGGCCGCGGACTTCCAGGAAAAAGATGGTCTGCGATGCAAAAAAGGCCGATGGCGAAAGGCTTTAGCGGCCGCCGCGTATCAACGGGTGCGCATTTGATCGCAGGCTTGGTTGGCCGTTCGTTCGACCTCGACGGCCACGCGTTCGAGGCGCTCGGCGTTCGCCGCGTCCTGCCTGGCCTTGTAGCTTCGCAGGAATTTCGCCTGGATCGCATAGGATTCCTGCTCCCAGGCGCAGGAATTGCGCGCCCGCCGGGTGATGCATTGCCCATGGTGGACAAGTTCATGGATCAGGATGGATGCGCCAAAGAGATTGCGGACGTTAAAATCCGTCCGGTAGTAGAGCGCGGTTTCGGAGCAGACATAATAAGCCGTGACGTTGCGATCCAACACCTTGGCCGCCATGTCGTCCGGCGACAGACTGACCCAAAAGCGCGGCGAGGTCAGTTCGGTATAGGGCGTATTGGCTCGGACCCACGCAATCGCGTCCTTGACCGCCGCCGACCAGGCATCGTCCTGAGTCTGGCCCAGCACCGGCCGAAAGCCGAACACGGCGAAAAAGAAAAGGCCGAGCGCCCATACGGTGAACACCCGGCCTTTCGAGACCATCGCGGAATTCGCTTCCGTGCGGCGAGCGTTCGGAACCGACTCTAACGGTTGCCGTTGCCGCCCCACGGTTCGCGGAAATAACGCAGGAATTCGCTGTCAGGCGACAACACGACGGTGGCGTTGCCATCGCCGAGCACCACCCGATAGGCCTGAAGCGAGCGGTAGAAATTGAAGAATTCGGGATCGCGGTTGACCGCGTCGGCCAAAATCCTGACCGAATCGCCGTCGCCTTCGCCGCGCAGGATTTGCGCCTTTTTCTGCGCCTCGGCGAGCAGGATGGTGCGGTCGCGTTCGGCCTCCGAGCGAATCCGCTGCGCGTCCTCCGCGCCCTCGGCGCGATGTTGGCGGGCTTCGCGTTCGCGTTCGCTCTGCATGCGCGCGAAAATCGCCTGGCTGTTTTCGGTCGGCAGATCGGCCCGGCGAATCCGCAGATCGACGACATTGATGCCAAAGGGCACGGATTCTTTCTGCACGAGGCCTCGGATGGTCTGCATCAACTCACCGCGCCGGTCGGTGAGGACGGTTGAAAACACCACGCCGCCCAACACGTTGCGCAGGTTGGAGTTGACGATGGCGCCCAGCCGCTGGCGCACGATGGCCTCTGTGCCCACGGTCTTGTAGAATTCGAGCGGGTCGACGATGCGGTAACGCACGAAGGCATCGACGATCATGCGCTTTTGATCCAGCGCGATGACTTCCGAGGCTTCGGCGTCGAAATCGAGCAGGCGCCGGTCGTAGTAAACGACGTTCTGAACGAACGGCAGCTTGAATTTGAGCCCGGCCGTGTTTTCCACCTTCACCGGACGCCCGAATTGAAGGACCAGCGCCTGCTGGCCTTCATACACCGTGAAGACCGAACTCAAGCCCAAGAGGACCGCACCGGCGAGGATGACGCCGGTGATGGTCAGGATCGTACGGTTCATGGCTTCGCTCCCAAGGCGGACGGCGCCGCCGAGCCGGGCACGGGCAAAGGCGCCGCGCGCCGCTGAATTTCGGGCAGGGGCAGATAGGGCACGACGCCCTGGGCGCCCTGTTGCTGGTCGATGATGACCTTGTTCACGCCGCGCAATATCACTTCCATCGTTTCGAGATAGAGGCGGCGCGTGGTCACATCCTTGGCGTTGCGATAGGAGTTATAGACCGAAATGAAACGTTCGGAGTCGCCCTGGGCGCGGGCGATGGTCTCTTGCCGATAGGCTTCGGCCTCTTGGAGAATCTTGGCGACCTCGCCGCGGGCGCGCGGCACGATGTCGTTGCGATAGGCCTCGGCCTCGTTGCGGAGCCGCTCCTTATCGGCGCGCGCGCGCTGGACGTCGCGATAGGCATCGACGACCTGCGGCGGGGTATCAACGCCCTGGAGCTGAACCTGGGTGACAAGGACGCCGCTATCATAGGTGTCCAACACGCTCTGGAGCAGCTTGAGCGTACTGATCTCGATTTCGGCGCGGCGTTCGGACAGGACGAGCTGGACCGGGGTTTGGCCCACGATTTCACGCATGGCGCTTTCCGCCACGGCCTTGACCGTCTGCTCCGGCGAGGAGATGCGGAACAGGAAATTGCTGGCGTCCTTGATCGTCCACAACACGACGAATTGGATGTCGACGATGTTTTCGTCGCCGGTCAGCATCAGGCTTTCTTCGACCAGCCCGCGCGCCTGCGGCGTGCGCCGCGGCTCGGCCGAACGGAAACCGATCTCCGTGCGGTTGACACGCGTGACCTTGGGCATCAGCGCGCCTTCGATCGGCGTGGGCAGGTGGTAGTTCAAGCCGGGCGTCGCGGTGCGCACGAATTCTCCGAATCGCATCACGATGCCTTGTTCGTCCGGCTCCACGCGGTAGAAACCGCTGGCCAGCCACAATCCGATCACGGCAAGCGCGGCAAGACCCAATCCACGGGCGCCGCCGACGCCGCCGGGCATCATCTTCTTCACGCGTTCCTGGCCGCGACGGAGCATCTCTTCGATATTGGGTGGCTGGCTGCCGCCCCCGCTGGGCCCGGGCGTCCACGGGCCACGCCCGCCACCACCACCGCCGCCCCACGGACCGCCGCCACCCTGATTCTGCCAAGGCATGTATTGAAACCCTTTCGCTGGCGGGGCCGCGCCGGCCTTTCATATGCCGGCTATCGGCCCTATATCCTGCTGCCGGCATAATGGCGACAGCGCCGCGGCGTTACAAGGTTGCTCCTCCGCGGCATTGTAATAAATTGCTTCGCCACCGGCGCGTTACAAGTACGCGGCGTCGCGGCACGAAAATTTCACCCAGACCGGGAATTCATGAAAATGTCGGAACTCAGCGAAGCTCAGGTGTTGCAGGCTTTGCGCGGCGTCGAGGACGAGGGCCGCGGCGACCTGGTTTCGCTTGGCATGATCGGTGGCCTTGCGATCAAGTCGGGCCATGTCGGCTTCACGATCGAAGTCGATCCCGCGCGCGGGCCCGCGCTCGAGCCGCTCCGCCGCGCGGCGGAGAAGGCCGTGGAGGCATTGCCCGGCGTCTTGTCGGTGAGCGCAGTTCTGGCCGCGCATTCGGCCAAACCCCAGGCCGCGCCGCCGCCGAAGGCCGCGCACGCCCATGCGACGGGAACGGCGAAGATTTCGCTGCCCAATGTGCGTTTTGTCGTCGCCATCGCCTCGGGCAAGGGTGGCGTCGGCAAATCGACGGTGGCCGCCAATCTCGCTTTGGCGCTGGCCGGCAAGGGGTTGCGGGTGGCGATGCTGGATGCCGACATCTACGGCCCGTCACAGCCGCGGATGTTGGGCATCAAGGGCCGGCCGCGAACCAACGCCGACAAACGTACCTTGGCGCCGCTGGAAAACCACGGCGTCAAGGTCATGTCCATGGGTTTCCTGGTCGATGAGGAGCAGCCGATCATCTGGCGCGGCCCCATGGTGATCAGCGCGTTGCAGCAGATGTTGAGCGAAGTCGCCTGGGGCGATATCGACGTCATGATCATCGACATGCCGCCCGGCACCGGCGACGCGCAGCTCACGCTGGCCCAGCGCGTGAACCTGGCCGGCGCGATCATTGTGTCGACGCCGCAGGACATCGCGTTGTTGGACGCGCGCAAGGGGCTCAACATGTTCCGCAAGGTCGACGTGCCCGTGCTCGGCATCATCGAGAACATGAGCTACTACATCTGCCCCAATTGCGGGGACCGCGCCGACATCTTCAGCCATGGCGGCGCGAGGCGCGAGGCCGAACGCATGGAGACGGAATTTCTCGGGGAAATCCCGCTCGACATCGCCATCCGCGAAACCTCGGATGCCGGCGTGCCCCTGGTCGCGGCCCTGCCCGACAGCGAACAGGCCGCCGCCTTCCGCCGCGTCGCCGACCGCGTTTGGGCCAAGATCGAATCCGGCGCCCTGCAACGCCCGGCGCCGAAGATCGTGATTCAGTAGCGACCCCACGCTTTCGACGCGCGTCGGTGTTGATGAAATCCAGGCCCTGCGATATCATTTTGATATCATCAGGAGGATTATCGATGTCGGATGTCCTGGTTCGCAACGTCGCCGACGACGTACTCAAGCGCCTCAAGGCACGCGCGCGTCAAAACCGCCGGTCGCTACAAGGCGAGGTGCGGGTGATCCTCGAACACGCCGCGGAGGGAAAGGTCCCCTCCCGTCGCGCCGTCATCGACAAGGTGCGGGCGCTTTTCAAAGGCCGCCGTTTTTCCGATAGCGCCGAGTTGATCCGCGAGGATCGCGAGCGGTGAGCCGCTACGTCGTGGATGCCAGCGTCGCGGTCAAATGGCTTCTGCCCGAACCCCACGACAAGGCCGCGTTGACCCTGCTCGATTCCTCCAACGAATTGCTGGCGCCGGAATTGATAATCGCCGAGGTCGGCAGCGCCTTGTGGAAACGCGTGCGCCGCGACGAGATGGACCCGCCGAAGGCGCAGGCCGCGTTGCGGGCTCTCCAAACAAGCGGCTTGATCCTGCGCCCCATGGCGCCGCTCATCGACGCTGCTTTGGAGCTTGCGTGCGGCCTCCCGCACAATATCTACGACTGCGTCTATGCCGTTCTTGCGGTCGACTGCGATTGCCGCTTGGTCACCGCGGATGCCGCTTTTCACACCCTCGTCCGACGCGGTCCGCTCGCGGACCACGTAGTCTGGGTTGGCTCTTTGCCGAACTAACCTGCATTCCTTGGCGGATTGCTTTTGAAATCGACGCTGGCTTTCAAGAGTCTCTTCAGCGCCGCAACCTTGATATCGCGCGCGGCACCGACGCGGACATATCGCGTCTGCTCGCCCTCGCCCGCCAAGATTTTCTCGGGATCGGGTAGATAGCGGCCGTGCTCGAAATAGACCTTGATGTGATCGTCATAGAGAAAGATGCCGCAGAAATAGCCGGCTTCGGGATGGCGACAACCGATGGCGTGCCAACCGGGATAGCCGGTCTCTTGGGCTCGCGGAACGCCAGCCTTGACGATGGCCCGCAGTTTCGCCGCCAAGCGCATGATCGGCGGAGTGTGCCCGGCGACGATCGCGTCGGGTTCGACATGCGAAGATTTTCGGCGAGCCATGCGGTCGGCCTCGCCATCACGCCTTCCGGCCGAGTGTGTCCATCAATTCGCGCCATTCGCGTTTGGACAGGCCGGAGCCTTCCTGGGCGACGTCTTCGCCGGCGATGAGACGCTTGATGACCTTGAGCGCCGGGCCCGAAAGCGGGGCGCCGGTCAGACGGTAGTCGAGGAAAGCCTCCCACACCAGCGGCACCCATTTTTCCACGATCTCGCACATCTTTTCGGCATAAGCGCGGATTTCGTATTGGGCGTGGGCGTCGGCGCGCAGGCTGAGGAAATGCAGAAGATTGTACAGGTCGATCTTCCAATACCACTGTGTGTAATAATTGACCGGCAGCACCATGCGGGCGAGCTCGCGCGCCAATCCCTGCCGCTCGGGGTCGATAGCGCCGCCGTCGGTATCCTCGTTCAGCAGATGCATGTAATTGGTGTAGGCGCGCGCGCTTTCGCGGTGGATGGCGCGCAGCACGTCCATGCGTTCGTCGCCTTCGAGCACGGGACCGCGGCCCTGGCGGTTGTCGGTTGACTGCGCGGCGAGGTGGCTTTTTCCCTCGGGCACCAGCGCCTTGGTGTCGAGCAAATCGGCTTGGCCTTCCTTGCGCAAACGATCGGCCTTGCTCGGGCGCGGCGGGTTCCCGCTCAAGGCGTCGATCGGTCCGCGATCGGGCAGATAAAATTCGCGGTCGAGGATCGAATAACGGGCGGAGTATTCGTTGACGTTGGCGGTGCGGTGGCGAATCCACTGGCGCGCGACGAAGATCGGCAGCTTTACGTGCAGCTTGATTTCGCACATCTCGAACGGGGTCGAATGGCGATGCCGCATGAGATAGCGGATGAGGTTGCGGTCGTCGCTGACCTTGCGCGTGCCGCGGCCGTAAGACACGCGCGCCGCCTGAACCACGGCGCCGTCGTCGCCAAGATAGTCGATGACGCGGATGAAACCGTGGTCGAGCACGGGGATCGGCTGATAGAGCATCTCCTCCATCGCCGCCACGGTGGCGCGCCGGGTCATGGCGCGGCTGGACCGCAGCTCGTCGATCTCCGCCCGCGCGTCCTCGGCGATGGGCGCCGCGACGGCCGGCTCGGCGATCTTGCCCGTGCCCGCCTTCTGTTTCTTGCCCGTCTTGGCCGCCATCCGCACCCCCTGAAATCGCCGCCGCAATCTAACCGGTCGCGGAAAGCATTGTCACCCGCCCCTTTCCTTGCCTGGCCGGCGCGCCTATATTCATTCCCGTCGGGAAACCGACTATGACGATAAATGTCTTACGTAATAGCCGATGCGGACCCGGGGGCAGTGCCCGGCGCCTCCACCAGTTTCACCGTCCCGTGTTCGGGCACGGCTCATGGGGGCGAACCAGGATCGACGTGCGGGTAAAGGTAAGAACTTCGTTCGGCATGGTTCCGCCGTTATCGGGCCAATCCTAGAAGTGCCAATGATAATGAATTGGCTCTCGCTGCCTAGCAGTAGGTAAGCGCGGTTCGGGGGGCACCGGGCAACAGAAGCCCCCCACTTAACCAGGCCCCTCCAAAAAGGCGATGGGCAGGAGACGCGATGGGCCCGGACCTTTTCGATTACAACAAGATCGTCGATGGGGCCTTGCGCGGGGTCGTTCGCGAAGCCTTGCGCCGGGTCGCCGAACACGGCCTGCGCGGGGCGCATCATTTCTACATCACCTTCCGCACCGACGCCCCCGGGGTGGACATCCCCGAATTCCTTCGCACAAAATTCCCGGTCGAAATGACCATCATCGTCCAATACCAATTCTGGGATTTGGAGGTGGACGAGGACAAATTCTCGATCTCGCTGAGTTTCAGCAAGACGCCGCAGCGGCTCACCATTCCATTTTCCGCCCTGCGCGGCTTCGCCGATCCGAGCGTGAAATTCGGGCTGCAATTCCAGGGCGAGGAGGGCGAGATCCCGGCCGCGGCGCCGGCGCTGGCGGCGAGCGGGTCGGAATCCGCGGCGCCCGCGCCCAAGCCGCCATCCGATCCCGCCGACAAGGTCGTGACGCTCGACGCCTTCCGAAAGAAATAACCAAGCCATGGCGGCCTTCACCCATCACGAGTTGTTCCCGCTCGGCGACGACGCGACGCCCTATCGCCGGCTGACCGGGGAGCATGTCGGTCTCGCCCGCTTCGAGGGCAAGGACATCCTCAAGGTGGCGGCGGAGGCATTGACGCTGCTCTCGGCCGAGGCCTTCCGCGACATCGCCCATCTGCTGCGGCCCGGCCATCTGAAGCAGCTTCGCAAAATCCTCGACGACCCCGAGGCGTCCGACAACGACCGTTTCGTCGCTTATGACCTGTTGAAAAACGCCTGCATCGCCGCCGGCGGCATTCTGCCCATGTGCCAGGACACAGGCACGGCCATCGTCATGGGCAAGAAGGGCCAACAGGTGTGGACCGACGGCGAGGACGAGGCCGCGCTCGCCGAGGGTGTGCATCGGACCTATACCGGCCGTTATCTGCGCTACAGCCAGGTCTCGCCCGTCTCCATGTATAAGGAGACCAATACCGGCGACAATTTGCCGGCCCAAATCGAAATCTACGCCAAGCCCGGCGACGAATACGATTTCCTGTTCCTCGCCAAGGGCGGCGGATCGGCCAATAAGAGCTTCCTGTTCCAGGAAACGCCGGCGCGGCTGAACAAGGAATCGCTGCTGCCGTTCCTCGACGAGAAGATCAAGGCGCTGGGCACCGCCGCCTGCCCGCCCTATCACCTCGCCATCGTCATCGGCGGCACCTCGGCCGAGCTGGTGCTGAAGACGGTGAAGCTGGCGAGCTGCCGTTATCTCGATTCGCTGCCGACCGCGGGCGGCAAGATCGGGCAGGCCTATCGCGATCTCGAACTGGAGGCCGAGGTGTTCGAGCTGACGCGGAAAAACGGCATCGGCGCGCAATTCGGCGGCAAGTATTTCTGCCACGACGTGCGCGTCATCCGCCTGCCCCGCCACGGCGCCTCGCTGCCCATCGGCATCGGCGTGTCCTGCGCGGCCGACCGCCAGGCGATGGGCAAGATCACGCGCGATGGCGTGTTCTTGGAGGAACTGGAGACCAACCCCGCGCGATTCCTGCCCGATGTCCGCCAGGACAAACTCGCCGGCGATGTCGTGAAGATCGATCTGTCCTGGCCGATGGCGAAAATCCGGGAGACGCTTTCGCGGTATCCCATCAAGACGCGGCTATCGCTGTCCGGTCCGATGATCGTCGCCCGCGACATCGCCCACGCCAAGCTGAAAGCCCGCATCGAAACCGGCGAGGGCCTGCCCGCCTATGCCAAGGACCACATCATCTATTACGCCGGCCCGGCGAAGACGCCCGAAGGCTACGCGTCCGGCTCCTTCGGCCCGACCACGGCCGGGCGCATGGATTCCTATGTCGATCAATTCATGGCCGCGGGCGGCAGCTTCGTGACTTTGGCCAAGGGCAACCGCAGCGCGGCGGTGGCGGCGGCGTGCAAGAAGCATGGCGGGTTTTATCTCGGCAGCGTCGGCGGCCCCGGCGCCAGGCTGGCGCAGGACTGCATCAAAAAGGTCGAATGCGTCGAATACGCCGAGCTGGGCATGGAAGCGGTGTGGCGCATCGACGTGGTCGACTTCCCCGCCTTCATCGTCATCGACGACAAGGGCAACGATTTCTTCGGCCCCAAACCGGCGGCCTGATCCCCCTCCTCCGAACCCTCTCCCTCAGGGGGGGAGAGGGCAGTGAGGGTGGGGCCAACGAGACAAAGCCATGCCCGTCACCCCTGAATTCCGCGAACACATCCTCGACCTGCTGCGTCCGCTCGGCGCGGTCACGACGCGGGCGATGTTCGGCGGCCACGGCCTGTATCTGAACGGGGCGATCTTCGGTCTGCTTGCCTCCGATCGCGTCTATTTCAAATCCGACGCGACCAATGCCAAGGTGTTTGAAGCCGCCAACCTCCAACCCTTCCGACCGTTCCCCGACCGCCCGTCGGGCAAAGCCCGACCGAATCCGGAGTCAGCCGGCTTCGCCGGCGGGCCAAGCGCCAACCCGTATACGATGGGCTATTACGAACCGCCGGAAAGCGCGCTGGAGGACGGCGACGAGCTGTGCCAGTGGGCACGCCTCGGGGTGGACGCTTCGATGCGGGCCGGAAAAAAGAACGTCGCAAGCCGAAAGACGAAGGTGAGCCCCCGAAAGAAATAACGGGGGCGTGGGGGCCTCGCGGCCCCCACAGCTATGACGGGCTCAATTATTTTTCACTTCCTTGCCGAGCTTCCTCACGTCCGCCGTCCCGATCAGCACCTTAGCCGGCTCCTCCACCGGCCAGAGGAGATATTTGGCGCGCGCCATTCGCTCGAACACCGACCTTTTGTCGCGAAATATTTGCAGACAAGCGTCCTTATTCTTGCCGTCCGCTCCGAAATGATCTTCGAGGGCTTCGCGGCTGACGGCGCAGCGGACGGTATGCGCCCCAACTTCGCCGCGAAACTCCACGACATCCCGGTCGAAATCGTAGCGCGCCACGGGCGCCGCGAATGTCAGGTCAAGCCCGGGAATGACGGAGCGTGGCGCCTTGACCGTTGCCAGGGTGCGGTCGCGAATTTCGGGATCGATCAGCCCCAGGCCTTCGCCTAGGAGCGTCCTCCACGTCTTTCCGCGGTTCTTTCCTCCATTGAACGCGTCGTTCCAAACCCGGCGGAGTTCATGCGGGCGTTTGCGCGTCAAGGCGTCGAGCAGCGCTTCGGCCTGTTGGATATCCTTCTCCGCCTTCGCCGCGCCCGCCAAGCGACGGCGGGCGACGATCAGTTTGTGCAGGGCGTAACGATGGGGAGCGGGAACCAGGACATAAACCCCGGCATCGTGGAG
This sequence comes from Rhodospirillales bacterium, assembly GCA_947445225.1. Classification (GTDB taxonomy): domain Bacteria; phylum Pseudomonadota; class Alphaproteobacteria; order CACIAM-22H2; family CACIAM-22H2; genus SHVT01. The sequence continues at coordinate 7,532 of CANFCX010000043.1, read as the reverse complement.
AAGCACCGCGGGCTCCGGTTCGAATATGAGGAAATCCAGAAACCGGAGTTGCTGCCCGTCGGTTCCCAATGCCGGCAGCGCCGCCTGAGCATCGGAATCCTTGCCTTGATTTGGCGTCAGAAAATCGACGCGGATGCCCTTCGCCGCCTTATAGGTTACGGCCCGCCGCGGATGAAGATGGGGAATCGGTCGAAATGTTTCGTCGGCCTTCTTCAGAACCTCCAGCATGGGCCGGGGCTTTTCCTCGATCGCTACCGAGACATTCCTGAACTGGGCGATATCGACGTCCCCCGTTTGAGCGGCCCTGGCGGGAAGTCTGACGCCCAGCATCGCGGAGTAGGCCTGATAGGCGACCGTGCCGACGAGCACCGCGCGTAGCCGAAAGACTCCCGCGCCGGCCAATGCCTCGACGATCCGGCCGATTTCAGGAGCAGGTCGGGGCAAGTGCGCCGACCGCACGAGCATGGAGACGAGAGCCTGACGGTCTCGTCGATCGCCGCGCGCTTCCTTGTGGCGTTCGATGCGATCGAGAAGCTCGGGGGTTTCCGGTCCGACGTAAAGCTGTTTTCGCGCGCCGTCCTCTGAAACCTGGAAGTACCAGTAGCGCCGTCCGCGTATGGATTTCGACGTAAACGAGCCGTCCTCGGGGAAGGCGGAGGCAAACGCATCCGATCCGCACCGATCCACGAGTTCGGCATAGGCCGTCTGCAATGTCAGCGAAATTTCCGCGCCCATCGTTATTATACTCAAATTGCTAGATGAGTATAATTACCATAACCCGCCCGACCCTGGCGCAGGATTTATACTCAGCCGGCAATTTGAGTATAACTTCGCCGCCGTCTTATTTGGGGGCGTGGGGGCCCCCGTCCGGCGAAGCCCGACTACCTCCGGAAATCCTGCCGGCTTCGCCGGCGGGGCCCCACTACTTTGCTTCTTCTTCCGCTTTCGCCGCCGCGATCTGCCGCTCCACCTTGTGGCGCGAGGTCACGCGATCCCTTGTCGAAACACCCAGCAATTCCGCGACGCGCCAGACCAGATGTTGCTCGAAGGAATCGAGCTTGCCGTCGGCAAGCACGGTGGCCCACAGCATCTCCACCATGTCCTTGCGGCCTTCATTGTCGAGCGCGCCGTTGATCACGCGGATAAAGCGGTGGAGGTCCACGGCCTCGGCCTCGTGTTTGCGCGCTTGCTCCATCAGGGTGTGGAGTTCTTCGTGCGACAGATCGAATCGCTCGGCCAGCAAATCCTCGATGCGGCTTGCTTCCTCCGCCGAGGGATGGCTGTCGATCAGGCTGGCATGGACGAGCAGCGCCGCGAAGGCGCGTTCGAGCCCGGCTTCGTCCCGCCGCGCGGGCGCGTCCTGGGGGATGAGTTTTTTCAGTGCCTGCCACATGGGCGCCCCTTATAGCCATGCGCGGCGGCAGTGGCGACGGCGATTATCTGGAGCGCCCCAATTAAAGAAGGTGCCGCAGTTCTTCGACCGTCATCCCGGCCTGTTTGAGAATGCTGCGCAGCGTACCGGGCTTCAGAGCCCTGCTCCCGTGATAGGGGACGATGACGGTGCGGGACCGGTCATCGCGCCGAGCGAACAGGTAATGGCTGCAGGATGTGCGCACGACGACAAACACCGACCTTTCAAGTACGCGCACGACCTACCGGGCGGTGACCGCCGGCAGGTGTTGGTTCATGCGGCCGTTTCGACGATGACCCGGCGCAGCGTCGGCGGCAAATCCTTGGGGATGGGAAGGCCACTCTCCCGCCGATGGCCGAGCGCGAGAACGATGGCGTCTTCGGCCATGCGGAGGGCTTGGTCTTCCGTGTCGCCCTCCGTCACCACCTCGGGAAGCGCTGGGACGGTCACGGTGAAACCGCCATCCGGTTGCCGTTCGAGCACGACGGTGAAGCTATCCTTGCGCGACATGGAGATCTCCGATTGCTCATGCAAGGGTATAACCACCGCAGGCGCCCGGCAAGGTCGGGCCGTGAGCACCGTGAGCACCCTAGCCCGGCACAACGCGGAGGGTCTTTGTACCTCCGCCGCCCGCCCGGCGTGAGAGTATTCGGAGGTAGAACTTCTCGCGAAAAGACGCTTTGGACTATAGTATCGCCCCTCCCTTTTTTGCGTAGACATGGACGGCACGGCCTTGACGAAAAAAATCCCCACCCGCACGGAAAAGGACAGCTTCGGCGACATCGAGGTGCCGGCCGACCGGTATTGGGGCGCGCAGACCGAGCGCGCGCGCCGCCTGTTCAAGATCGGCGACGAAACCATGCCGCTTGCCCTGATCCACGCCTTGGCCTGGCAGAAGAAGGCGGCGGCGCGGGCCAACATGGCCTTGGGCGCGCTCGATTTGCGGCGCGGCGCGGCCATCGTCGTGGCGGCGGATGAAATCATCGACGGCAAGCTCGACGACCATTTCCCGCTCCCGGTCTGGCAGACCGGCTCCGGCACCCAGACCAACATGAATCTCAACGAGGTCATCGCCAACCGCGCCAATGAAATTCTGGGTGCCAAGCTCGGCGCGAAATCGCCGGTCCACCCCAACGATCACGTCAATCTCAGCCAATCGTCGAACGACAGCTTTCCCACGGCCATGCACATCGCCGGGGTGTTTGCCATCGAACGCGGCCTTTTGCCCGCCTTGCACGATTTCGCCGATTTGCTCGCCGCCAAATCCGATGAATTCCGCGATCTGGTCAAGATCGGCCGCACCCATCTTCAGGACGCGGTGCCGATGACACTCGGCCAGGAATTTTCCGGATACGCCGCGCAGGTGGCGTTCTGCGAATCCAGGATCGCCGCGGATCTGCCGGGGCTGTATTTGGTGGCGCAGGGCGGCACGGCCATCGGCACCGGGCTCAACGCCACGCGCGGCTTCGCCGAACGTTTCATCGTGGAGCTGGCGCTGCTCACCGGCTTGCCCTTCGCCGCCGCGCCCAACAAATTCGCGGCGATCGCCGCCCACGACGCGATCCTGGCCGCCGCCGGCGCGCTCAACACGCTCGCCGCCGCGCTGATGAAGATCACCAACGACATCCGGTTGCTCGGCTCGGGTCCGCGCGCCGGGTTGGGCGAACTGGCCCTGCCCGAAAACGAGCCCGGCTCCTCGATCATGCCGGGCAAGGTCAACCCGACCCAGGCCGAGGCCTTGGGCATGATCTGCGCGCAGGTGTTCGGCAATCACACGACCATCACAGCGGCCAATGCCGGCGGGCAGCTCGAACTCAACACCTTCAAGCCGGTGATCGCCGCCAATTTCCTGCAATCGATCCGGCTGTTGAGCGATGGCGTGCGTAGTTTTGGCGAACATTGCATCGCCGGCATCGCGGCAAACCCCGATCGCCTGCGCCGCCATGTCCAGGATTCGCTGATGCTGGTGACGGCGCTCGCCCCGCGCCTGGGTTACGACGACGCCGCCCGCATCGCCCAGCGCGCCCATGCCGAGGGCACGAGCTTGCGGCAGGCGGCGATCGCGCTCGGCCTGCTCACGGCGGCGGAATTCGACGCCCTTGTCCGCCCCGACGACATGATCGGCGAGCGGGAATGACCCGCTAACGCGATGATCGCGCCCAAGCTCGACAAGATAAGGTGAGGTGGCGCTGGCCCGGCTTCGCAAGAATTCCCTGGCCAAGGTCGAGGCGCTGGCAAAGCAGACGCGCCGGTCCTAAAGTAGCCTTCCTCCCCCTACCCAACGGGCGCATCCATGGCCGAGAACGACATCCCGCCGGACATCGCCGCTTTGTCCTTCGAGGACGCGATGGAAGAGCTGCAACGCATCGTGACGCAGCTCGAGGCCGGCAAGGGCAAACTCGACGAGGCCATCCGTTCCTACGAACGCGGCGCGGCGCTGAAGCGCCATTGCACCAACAAGCTGCGCGAGGCCCAGCTTCGTATCGATTCGATCGTGCTCGGGCCCGAAGGCGCGGTTGGCGCCGTGCCGACCAAATTCGATTGAACCTCGTCTCGCTCCCGCTCGAAAAGGCGCTGGCCGAGGCCGCTTCCATCGTGGAAGCGGCGCTCGATGCCCTGCTGCCGCGCGGCAACGGGCCGGAGGTGCGGCTGCACGAGGCGATGCGTTACGCCGCGCTGGGCGGCGGCAAGAGGCTGCGCCCGTTCCTGGCGCTGGAGGGCGCCAAGCTGTTCGGCGTGGCCGAAAGCTGCGCCGCGCGGGTCGGCGCCGCCATCGAGATGGTGCATTGTTATTCGCTGGTCCATGACGATCTGCCGGCGATGGACAATGACGATCTGCGGCGCGGCAAGCCGGCCTGCCATGTCCAATTCGACGAGGCCACCGCGATCCTGGCCGGCGACGCGCTGCTGACCCGGGCCTTCGAGGTGCTGGCCGATGCCGATACCCATGCCGATCCGGCCGTGCGCGTCGATCTGATTCGCGGTCTGGCGGTCGCCTCGGGGGCCGAAGGCATGGTCGCGGGCCAGGCACTCGATCTCGCCGCCGAAGGCCAACACCTCGAACTCGGCTCGGTGACGCGGCTCCAGCGCCTGAAAACCGGGGAGCTGATCGGCTTTTCCTGCGAATCCGGCGCCATTCTCGGCAAGGCGGCGCCAACGGCGCGGCAGGCGTTGATCGCTTATGCCCACGATCTCGGCCTGGCCTTCCAGATCGCCGACGATTTGCTCGACGCCGAGGGCAGCGTCGATGAGACGGGCAAACGCGTCGCCAAGGATTCGCAAGCCGGCAAGGCGACCTTCGTTTCGATCCTGGGGATCGATCGCGCCCGCGCGCAGGCCCGCGCGCTCGCCGCCCAGGCCGCCGTTCATCTTGATTCCTTCGCCGAAAAGGCCGATGTGTTGCGGGCGGCGGCGCAGTTCGTGGTCAGCCGCCGGCGTTAGGAGAAAAGCCGTGGAGGATACCGGCCAGGCGAGTTTGCTGGATGGGGTGCGGGAGCCCGGCGACATCCGCGGCTTCACATTGCCCCAGCTCCGCCAGCTCGCAGACGAGCTGCGCGCCGAGACCATCGACGCGGTCTCGCGCACCGGCGGGCATCTCGGCGCCGGGCTCGGCGTGGTCGAGCTGACGGTCGCCTTGCACCATGTTTTCGACACCCCGCGCGACCGCCTGATCTGGGATGTCGGCCATCAATCCTACCCGCACAAAATCCTGACCGGGCGGCGGGACCGCATCCGCACCTTGCGCCAGGCCGGCGGCCTGTCCGGCTTCACGCGGCGCAGCGAGAGCCAATACGATCCCTTCGGCACGGCCCACGCCTCGACCTCGATTTCCGCGGCCTTGGGCATGGCGGCGGCGCGCGATCTGTCGGGCGGGAACAACCACGTCATCGCCGTGATCGGCGACGGCGCCATGAGCGCGGGCATGGCCTATGAGGCGATGAACAACGCCGGCGGGCGCGATTGCCGGCTGACCGTCATCCTCAACGACAACGACATGTCGATCGCGCCGCCGGTGGGCGCCATGAGCGCCTATCTGTCCCGGCTGATTTCGTCCAAGTCGTATCTGTCATTGCGCCACATGGCGATGGCGGTGGCGGGAAAGCTGCCGCGGCGGATGAAACACGCGGCGGAACTGGCCGAGGAATTCGCCCGCGGCCTGGTGACCGGCGGCACTTTGTTCGAGGAATTGGGCTTTTATTACGTCGGGCCGATCGACGGGCACAATCTGGATCACCTGCTGCCGGTGCTGAAGAACGTGCGCGACGCGCGCGAGCCGCGCCCGGTGTTGGTCCATGTCGTGACGCAGAAGGGCAAGGGTTACGTCCCGGCCGAGGAATCGGTCGATAAATTCCACGGCGTCGCCAAATTCGACGTCGTCACCGGCGCCCAGGCCATCGCCAAGGCCAAGGCGCCGACATACACGCAAATCTTCGCCGACACGCTGATCGGGCTGGCCGAGGCCGACGACAAGATCGTCGCCATCACCGCCGCGATGCCCGGCGGCACCGGGCTCGACCGCTTCGCCGAGCGTTTCCCCGCGCGTTGTTTCGATGTCGGCATCGCCGAGCAGCACGCCGTGACCTTTGCCGCCGGCTTGGCGACGGAGGGCTACAAGCCCTTCGCCGCGATCTATTCGACCTTCCTCCAGCGCGCCTACGATCAGGTCGTCCACGACGTGGCCTTGCAGCATTTGCCCGTGCGTTTCGCCATCGACCGCGCCGGGCTGGTGGGCGCGGACGGCGCGACCCATGCCGGCGCCTACGACGTGGCGTTTTTGGCCTGCCTGCCCGGTTTCGTGGTGATGGCCGCTTCCGACGAGGCCGAACTGATGCACATGACCGCGACCGCCGCCGCCATCGACGACCGCCCCAGCGCCTTCCGTTATCCCAGGGGCGAAGGTACCGGCGTGGCGCTGCCCGCGCGCGGCGAGGTGCTGCCGCTCGGCAAGGGCCGCGTGCTGCGCGAAGGCACGAAGGTGGCGCTGCTGTCCTTCGGCGCGCGATTGGGCGAATGCCTGAAAGCCGCCGACGACCTCGCCGCCCGCGGATTATCGACGACGGTGGCCGATGCCCGCTTCGCCAAGCCGCTCGACGAAGATTTGATCCGCCGGCTCGCCGCCGACCACGAAGTCCTGCTCACCATCGAGGAAGGCTCCATCGGCGGCTTCGCCGCGCAGGTGATGCAATATCTGGCGAGCGCCGGGTTGCTGGATGCCGGCCTGAAACTCCGCCCCCTCACCCTCCCCGACCGCTTCATCGAACACGACACCCCCGCCGCGCAATACGCCGATGCGGGCCTGGATGCGGCGCATATCGTCGAAGCCGCACTCGCCGCGCTGGGGCGGGACGCGAAGCAGAGGGCGGGACGGGCTTAGAAATTCTTGAATGTGCAGCAGGCTACGTTGCGTAGCGAACAACGGCTACACCTCGGCTCCAGTTCGCGATGATATCTTTAACGGCCCTTTCCACTTGAACATTGCTGCTAATAATTCTATTCGCCGACCGAAAGAATGAGCTTTCGACGAATTTGTCGCGGTGCAACCAAAAATTGCGAATTCTTAAGCCCGGCACACTGCTAGTCGTTGCCCGACCTACGATTTCCACCAATATCAGGCCTAAAAACAAGACGCCGGCAGCAGCAATTGGATCACTTGCTGCGCTGCCAATCGTCTCTATCATCGTAAGCCCCCAGCTTATTTGTAACATTCTACAACAAAACCTCCCTACTGAGGGATTGCTTGCCGTACCGCCTGTCTAATTGTGGTGGCGCATCCACGAGCTTACGGGCGACCGTGCCGGAACCTGGAGCGTCTCGAAATCTGTGGCTTGGATTTGGAGGACTATCACTGATGGCTGGAAAACCACTCAAAATCCGGATGAAGCCGTCGCATCCCGGCTCGTTCCTGCGCGGCGAGATTTTGGACGAGCTTGGGCTGTCGGTGGTTCGCGCGGCGGAGATACTCGGCGTGCGCCGGGCGACCCTTTCCGATCTTGTCAACGAGAAGGCGGCGCTCTCGCCGGAAATGGCGCTGCGGGTCGAGAAGGCTTTCGGCGTGTCCATGGATACGCTGCTGCACATGCAGGCGTGGTGCGACAGCTACGCCATGCGGCAGCGCGCCAGT
>CANFCX010000042.1 GCA_947445225.1 Rhodospirillales bacterium | reverse complement strand
GCGCGTGCAGACCGGGCTGCTCGCCGATCAGCCGATGGCGAATTTGCTCGCGGGACAGGCCCGTTTCGGCGAGCCGCCCGGCGCCCCCGGCGCGGCGCTTGGGCATTGACCCGCGTCGCAATAGGTCCTATTGCATAGCGCCTTGATTTGACGGTTTACTGTGGCGCCGACGGAGACGCCCGAGCGATGGGTCAACCGAATTCGGAAGCGGTGGAGTTTTCGCGCGTGGTGACGATCGAGCAGGTGGGCGAGGCCGGCTTCGATCTGAACCTTTCCGCCACCCCGGCGGAGTGCGCGGCGCTAGCTCGGCGCTTCGATCTCCTTGCCCTGGAGGGGCTGACGGCGGAGGCGCGGTTGCGCCGGGTTCGCGGCGGCACCTTGGTCCGGCTTTCGGCCACGCTTTCGGCCGATGTCGTACAGGCCTGCGTCGTGACGCTGGAACCGGTGCGGTCGCGCGTGCAAGATAGTTTCAGCCTGTCCTATGCGCCGGATGACGGCTTGCCGGTTCGCGAGATTGTGGTGTCGGTGAACGACGAGGAAGAAGGAGAAACCCTGGTCAATGGCGCCATCGACGTCGGTGAGGCGGTCGCACAGCAATTGTCGCTTGCGCTCGACCCCTATCCGCGCGCGGCCGGCGCCGACCCGAGCCAATTCACCGGCGACGACCCGATCGAGGATGAGAAGGCGCAGGCCCAACCCTTCGCGGTTCTGGCGGCGCTGAAGGAGCGGCGGGGCTCCTAGACGCGGCGTTGTCGCGCGCCGCGGCGGTCGCTTTGGCCGCGTTTCATGCCCCCGGATGTATTCAGAAAGGATTTGAGATGGCCGTCCCCAAGAAAAAGGTTTCCAAGTCGCGGCGCAATATGCGCCGTTCGCACGACGCGCTGAAGGCGGGGGCGCATGTCGAATGCCCGAATTGCGGCGAACTCAAGCGTCCGCATCACCTGTGCTCGGCCTGCGGCCATTACGACGGCCGCGAAGTGGTGGCGACGGCGAAACCCGCGTGAGGACCGGCCCGGCCGTTCCGGAGCGGCGATGACCCAACCTCTGACGATCGCGCTCGACGCCATGGGTGGCGATGACGCGCCGGCCATGGTCATCAAGGGCGCCAATATCGCGCGCGAGCGCCATCCGCTCGTGCATTTCCTGATGGTGGGCGACGAACGACGTATCGCCCCGGTGCTCGATCGCATGGCCAAGCTGAAGGCGGTGACGACGATCGTCCACACCGAGGAGGTGATCGGCAACGACACCAAACCTTCGGCGGCCCTGCGCGGCGGGCGGCGGTCAAGCATGGGGCTCGCCATCGAGGCCGTGCATAAGGAAAGGGCTGCGGGCATGGTATCGGCCGGCAATACCGGCGCGTTGATGGCCATCTCGAAATTCGTGCTCAAGACCGTGCCCGGCATCGATCGGCCGGCGATCGCCTCGTTTTTCCCGACGATGCGCGGGGAATCGGTGATGCTCGATCTTGGCGCCAACATCGTCTGCGATTCCAACAATCTCGTGCAGTTCGCGGTCATGGGCGAGGTTTTCGCGCGCACCGTGCTCGGCCTGACCCGGCCCAGCATCGGGTTGTTGAATGTTGGCGCCGAGGATCTCAAGGGCCATGATGAAATCCGCGCGGCCAGCGCGCGCCTGCGCGGCACCAATCTGCCGATCAAGTTCCATGGGTTCATCGAGGGCAACGACATCCCCGAGGGGACTGTCGACGTTATCGTCACCGATGGGTTTACCGGCAATATCGCGCTTAAGATGGCGGAAGGCACCGTTCGGCTCTATTCGCGATTCCTGCGCGCGGCCTTCACCAGCACATTGATGGCGCGGCTTGGTTATCTGTTCGCGCGCTTCGCCCTGAACCGGGTCAAGGACCGGCTCGATCCTCGCCACTACAATGGCGCCATGTTCCTGGGGCTGAACGGGATCGTGGTCAAGAGCCACGGCGGCACCGACGCGCTCGGCTTCGCCAACGCCATCGGCGTCGCCATCGACATGGCGGTCAATCATTTCAACGACAAGATTCGCGGCGAAATCGAACGGCTGCACGCCGTCCCCGCCGAATCGCCGGCCGCGGCGGTTTAATGCTTTTGCGGTCCCGGGTCGTAGGCTCCGGTGCCTATTTGCCGGAGCGCATCGTTTCCAACGACGACCTGGCCAAACGTGTCGACACCTCGGATGAATGGATTCGCGGGCGGACCGGCATCCGCTTTCGCCACCTCGCCGCCGATGGCGAGCTGACCTCGGACCTGGCGACGCGGGCGGCGCGGGCGGCGCTCGATTCGGCCTCTCTCCTTGCCTCGGACATCGATCTCGTGGTCCTGGCGACGACCACGCCGGACGAGACCTTTCCGGCGACGGCGACCCGCGTCCAGGCGAAACTCGGCATGACCCGCGGCGCAGCCTTCGACATTCAGGCGGTGTGCAGCGGCTTTGTCTACGCCCTTGCCGTCGCCGATAATTTCCTGCGGCTCGGCCAGGCCAACCGGGCGCTGGTCGTCGGCGCCGAAACCATGTCGCGGATTCTCGATTGGAGCGACCGCCAGACCTGTGTGCTGTTCGGCGACGGCGCCGGTGCGGTTGTGCTGGAGGCGTCCCCGGGCGGCGGCAATGGCCATGACCGCGGCGTGTTGTCCACCCATCTGCATTCCGACGGCAGGTTTCACGACATGCTCTATGTCGATGGCGGCCCGTCCTCGACGGGCACGGCCGGTCAGCTCCGCATGGAGGGGAAGGACGTCTTCCGCCATGCCGTCGTTAAGCTCGCCGCCGTGGTGGAGGAGGCGCTCGCCGCCAATGGGTTGGCGGGCACGGATATCGATTGGCTGGTACCCCATCAAGCCAATCAGCGCATCATCGACGGCTTGGCCCGCAAGCTGGGGCTGGGGGCCGAGCGTGTGGTCTCCACCATCGACCGCCACGCCAACACCTCGGCGGCCTCGATCCCGCTGGCGCTGGCCGAGGCGGCCGGCGATGGCCGCATTAAGCCTGGGCATCTGGTCCTCCTGGAAGCGATCGGCGGCGGCCTGGCCTGGGGGGCGGCGGTTATCCGCTGGTGATTTAGCGGCAAAATCGGCGTCTTCGACGAAGCTTCAGCGAACGCCCTCATCCTATTGATATGCACGGTTAAATCAGGCAGTCTTACGACCGCATGAGAAGGCGGCGCGCGACCGCCGATCTGGGGGGAAGGGCACATGGCGGCGAAGACACTGACGCGGGCGGAGCTGAGCGAGGCGGTTTATCAGGAGGTCGGCCTGTCGCGGAACGAATCGGCCGATCTGGTGGAGACCGTACTGAAAGAGATTTCCGACGTGCTGGCGCAGGGCGAGGCGGTCAAGATTTCGTCCTTCGGCACCTTTTCCATCCGGCAAAAGGGCAAGCGCGTCGGCCGCAACCCCAAGACCGGCGAGGAAGTGCCGATCCTGCCGCGGCGGGTCCTGGTGTTCCGCGCCTCCCATGTGATGAAGAACCGCATCAACCGGTCCGCGCGCGCTTCGGGATAGAGACGGCGGCGTAACCGATCATGAGCACGGCCACAGCAACGCAGCGACAGCCACGCCGGACCGGCGGCAAATCCAGCGCCGCCTTTCGCACGATCAGCGAAGTGGCCGCCGAGATCGAGGTTCCGCAACACGTCCTGCGTTTCTGGGAAACCCGCTTCAGTCAGGTTCGGCCGATCAAGGGCCCCGGCGGAAGGCGTTATTACCGCCCCGATGACGTGGTGTTGCTGCGCCGAATCCGCGATCTGCTCTACGCGCAGGGCTATACCATCAAGGGCGTGCAGAAGCTTCTGCGCGGCGGATTGGCGGCAGCCGAGGCGCCGCCGGCCGCGGCCGACGCTCCGGCTCCGCGTCCGGTGTCCGCGACCAAGGCAGCCATGGCGACCCCACCGGTCGCGCTTAGCCCGCAACTTCGAGCGGAGATCAAGTCACTTCTCGCCGATCTTGAGGACCTGCGTAAACTCCTGCGCGGTCTGTAGCCATCGGGGTGTCGATTGGGTTTCGTTGCGTGCGCCACCGGCGGTGTCTATAGTGCCGGCCTTCTTCAGACCAAGCCCAGAAATCGGTCGGAGCGTAGCGCAGCCTGGTAGCGCACCAGACTGGGGGTCTGGGGGTCCCGGGTTCAAATCCCGGCGCTCCGACCAATTATTTCAAGACGTTAGACGGCGAAGTTGTATCGAAAATTTCCGATCGAGGGGTGGCGCCGAACCGCCTCCGCAGCCGGCCTCATGGCCGGGCAAAACTATCGACCAGCCCACGAACCTTGCGTTCGATGGTGGCCCAATCGCCAAGCCGCTCCGGCGGGAAGCGGATCTCCAACGTGACCGTCTTTGAAAAATCGGCGTAGGCGGTGCAGCGCTGCTCGCACAGGAAATAGACCGCGCGACCGGGGACTTGCTGTCTCGGAACCAGAAAAAACGTCGATGTGGCGGCCCTCGCGCTATCGCCGCGCGCGACCGCCCGGTATTTCAGGAGATCGCCCACTTCGCCGATGAAGTCGAAGTCTATCTCCCGGAGCCGCGCCAAATTTCTCTTTTCTCGCGTGAAATCTTCGCCGGCTTCGATCGCGATCGAGACTTTCCTGGCAAGATCGGCGGTATCGCTCCTCAAACCGGAGGTCCACCACGGATCCATGTCGGGCAGGGCAGCTTCGATCGCGATCAGCGCGGTCGGTCGCTGGCGGTAATCGTAGTCGGTCGCCAGATATGCCTCGGGAACCCGCCAGCGCGTGCGTGCTTCGGGGAGAGCGTGGTGCAAAGCGATGTCCATCTCCGCGCCGAACGCCGCCACCCAAGCCCGCCGCACCCAGCCGACGCTGCCGGCCACCAACCGGCCATCGTCCAAGGTCGGCGCGCCGAACAGCGCCGCGACCGCCGCGACGAGCGCGAACGCGAGCGCAAGACGGCGGCGGGACTTGGCTGGGGTTTTCAAGGCGCGCTCCACACCGACCAATTCTTAACCAATCGGCGGTTTCATTGCTACTTCCGGCGCGTCGCGCGCTGCCTTTGGCGAGATGGGCAACTTCAGCCTAATCTTTGACGAGAAAATGAACTAGATTTGGGATCACGGCTAATGGCGGACTTGCCAAGCGAGAAGCGCGTCTCGATGCCCAAACCATCCAACAAAACCGGAGCCGGCCGCGGTCGCCGCGGCGTCACGATCCTGGCGGCCGCGATCGCCGTCGTCGCGGGGGCGACGGCGACGATCCTGATGTGGCCGCAGCCGCCGCGGGCGCCGGCAGTCGCCACCAGTCCGTGGGCTCCGGCATCGGCGCCGGCGCAAACCGCGCCGCCGGCGCGCACAGTGCCCCGGCTGCCCAGCCTGGACAATCGCCGGTCTGTCGTTGTGCTGCCCTTCGCCAATCTCGGCGACCCGGGGCAGGCCTATTTCGTCGATGGGATTGCCGAGGACATCCTCACCGCGCTGACCCATTTCGACGCGCTGTTGCCGATCGCCTGGAATTCGGGCTTGGCGCACCGCGGCGATGCCGACCGTTCGGGGATCGTGCGGGAATTGGGCGCGCGTTACGTGCTGGAGGGCGGCGTAAACAAGGCGGGCGACCGGCTCCAGATGACCGCCCGGCTCATCGACGCCGCGCCCGGCAACGCGGTCTGGGAGGAGCGTTACGATGCGCCGCTCGGCGACATCTTCGCAATTCAGGACGACATCGTGCGGCGGATCGCCGCCGCGACCGCCGCCAATGCCCGCGGTACGGAATTCGACCGCGCGCGGCAAAAACGGGCGGAAAAGGTGGAGGCTTACGATCTGACGCTCCAAGCCCGAGCACTGTTCGCCGACATCGACAAGGAGGCGATGACCGAAGCAAGGCTCCTGCTCGCGCGCGCCGTTCAGGCCGATCCGTTCTACGCGCCCGCGTACGTTTGGCTGGCGCGGGTCCATCGGGAATTCGCCAACAACCCGTGGAACAAGGAGTATGGCGGGATCGACGGCTTTCTTCAGGGCGAAATCCTGCTCGCTCGCGCCATCGACATGCAGCCCAATAACGCCCTCGCGCACGCGGCGCGCGCGGCCACGTTATCGGTGCTGGGCCGGCATCAGGAGGCGCTCGCCGAAGGCGAACGCGCATTGGCTCTGGGCGCCAATGACGCCGAGGTGCTGACGCTGGTCGGTAATCAATTCCGGCTCTACGGCCGCCACGACGGCGCCATCGAATTGCAAGTCCGGGCGATGCGCCTCGATCCGCATTATCCGCCGTCCGCCGCCGCGCTGCTCGGCCGGCTTTATGTCGTGACATCCGACCTCGTCAAGGCGAGCGACGCCTTCGCCGAATGCCGCAGCCGCGACCCGGAGGAGCGCCACTGCCTGTTCGATCTCGCCAGCGTTCAGGCGCAGCTTGGAAGAATGGACGAAGCGCGAGTCGCGTTGGCGGACCTGCTGCGCCTGGAGCCGGCGGCGAGCATCGGCGAGTACCGCAACCTGCCGAATCGCTGGCGCGATCCGGAGGATGAATCGCGTATGGTCGAGGGATTGCGTAAAGCCGGGTTGCCGGAGTAGTCGCCCGGCTACCGCCGCAACAGCTGCGCGATGAACACGACCGCGCCGCCAAGGATGCCGCCAAATAGCCCCCAGCCGAAACGCTCCGGCGCGACCAGGGCCAAGCCGCCGCTCATCACGACGCCGCCGATATTGGCTTCGACATATCCGACCAGCGGCTGCGTTAGCCAAACCTCTAGCGAGCGGACGCCCGATGGCCCCGCGCCGGCCGCCTGGACCAGATAGCCGAGAAGCACTCCCAGGGTCGCGCCCGCAATTACCGACACCACTAACGCGACTTGATGCTCGCGCTTCCAGTTCAGCGGGTCCATTTTCCAGTCCTGCCCGATCGTGCGCGGGAGCCCGATACTCGCGGTTCTATCGGTTCTGTTTGAGGAAGGCGATGACGTTAGCCCGCTCCGCCGGGTTGGGCAGGCCGATGAAGGTCATGGTCGTTCCAGGAATCATTGCCACCGGATTTTCTATCCAGCGGTCGAGGACCGCTTCGGTCCAGACCACGCCGGATTTCAGCACTTCCTCGGTATACGCGAAGTCGGACAACTGCCCGACCTTCCGTCCGAAAACGCCGAACAGGTTGGGCGCGTTGAGGCTCGGAAAGCCGGCGTCCGCGTAATGACATGCCGCGCACCAATCGTAGAAGGTCTCGCGGCCGGCGGCCGGATCGCCCGCCAAGGGCGACGCGCCCTGAACTTGCGTCGACGCCGGAGCGGCCGCGAAAGCGAAGGGCAATACGAAGGCGAGGAGGACGCGGCGCGGCCGTGCTGTGGCCGTCGCCGCGCCTGTCGCGGAATGTGTCACTCGCATGGTTCCATGGGCTGGTATCCGCCGCGCCAGCTTAGCCTAATCCAGCGGCCGCGGGCGGGAAAGACAACGCCACCGAGGCGTTGAAGCCCCGGTGGCGTTGCGTCGATGTCAACCCCAGCTGAGATCGTGGTTGTTGAGGGGTTCGTCGCGAATGCGCTTGCCCGTGATCTGATAGATGCCGTCGAGCAACGCGGACGCGACCGTGTGCATACTGGCCTCGGGACTGGATGCGCCCCAGCGTTCGCTCTTGAAGAACTGGATGTTGACCTCGCGCGGGTATTTGTCCATGCGGGCGGTCAACACGGTGTCGTAGTTGGACGTGACCATGCGGCCGTCCTTGACCTGGAAATCGACGCTGAAGGTATCGTCGATGCCCCAATAGACGCCGCCCTCCAGCTGCTTCTTGACGGCGAGCGGGTTGACCGCGCTGAACCCCGTGTCCATGGCGATGTCCGAGCGCAAGACCCGCGCCGAGCCTTGTTTGGTCACCGACACCAGCGCCACCTGGGCCTGGACGCCGGAGACGCCGTCATGTTCGCCTTCCAGCGAAATGCCCCGAGCTTGACCTTGGGGCAGGGGCGAGCCCCAACCCGACATCTTGGCCACCATGTCGAGCGCCTGAACCTGGGCGTCGCGCAGCGGGAAGTTTGTCCGCATGAGCAGCTCGCGGCGGTATTGGTAAGGGTCTTTCTTCGCCGCGTGGGCCAGTTCGTCGATGAAACTTTCCCGGAAGATCTGGGGCGGGAAAGTATTGCGGCGCACCGCCACCGGGACGTGGAACTTCACGAAATTGGTGGTGTGGCGGTAATTGGGGACGCCGTAGGGGAAATGGTCCAGCCCTGCGCTGATGCCGGAGCCGCCGGTGTCCATCGCGGTGCGCGCTTCGATGGCGATGGGCCAGCCGTCGGCGTCCAGCCCGGCCTTGAATTTGGCCGCGCATTGGGCGCCATAGGTGGTCCCGACGTTCCAGTCCTCTTCGCGGCTCCAGATCATGTGCACCGGGCGGCCCTTCACCGTCTTGGCGATCATGATCGCGTGTTCGGCCTGCGGGCCGTTGCCGTTTCTGCCGAACCCGCCGCCCAGCGTCGCCAAGTGCAGATAGACGTTCTCTCTGGGAACCCCGGTCAATTTCGAGCCGCTGACCAAGGTCTCCTGCGGGCTCTGGTCGCCGATCCAGATATCGACCCGGCTGTCGGTGACGAGCACGGTTGCGTTGCCCGGCTCCATGCGCGCGCGCGGCCGGTGCGGCGCGGTGTAGGTGGCTTCGACCACCTTCGCGGCGCGGGCGATCGCGGTATCGAAGTTGCCCTGGTTTACCGCGACCTTCTCCGGCTTGTCCATCGACGCCAGCAAGGCTTTCATCATGTCTGCGCTGTTGGCCTTGGCGACGTCGGCCGGGATGAGCCATTCCACGGGCATGGCGTCGAGCGCCGATTTGGCGTGCCAATAGGAATCGGCGATGACCGCGACGCCGCCGCTAAACCTTTGGGCGCGGGTCAAGCCACGGTCGGGTATGGGAAACTGAACAACCGAATGGACGCCGGGCATGTTCTTGACGGCATTGGCGTCGTAACTCTTGACGTCGCCGCCCCAGACAGGACAGGCCTTGGCCGCCGCATAGAGCATCCCGGGCATCCTCACGTCGAGCCCGAACATCAATTCTCCGGTCACGACATGCGGGGTGTGGAGATATTTCTGCTCCGTCCCCAACAGCTTCCATTGGTCGGGGGTCTTGGCTTTGATCCCCTCCGGATTGGGGTGCGGCGTCTGCGCCGCCTTAGCGGCGACCTTGCCATAGGACGTGGTGCGTCCCGTGGCGGCATGGGTGATGATCCCGTCCTTGACGCTCAACTGCGCCACGGGAACATTCCACACCGCGGCGGCCGCCAGCAGCAGGCGCTCACGGGCCTCGGCGCCGGCCAAGTGGTAATAATAGGTGAGGGATTTGAACGCGCCGCCATTGGTCATCATGCGCCGGTACACGCCGGTCCATGAGACCTCGCGCGGGTCGGAGCCTTCGCGGTTGCGATACACCGCGGGCAGCGAGGGCGAGCCGCCGGGCGCGTTGGGGTCGGTGGAGTAGGGCTCCTTTCCGGGAGTCTTGAGCGACCATGCCGGCGCCTTTTCCTTAACGTCGCGATTGGCCGAGGCATATTCCCAGCGGATTTTCTTCCAATCCGCTTGAAGTTCCTCGTTCATGATCATCGCCACGGCCGTCAAAATTCCCTGGCCAAGTTCGGTCACGCCGATGCGATAGGTCACGGTGTCGTCCGGCGCGATCGCGATCCAGGCATTGATCTCCGGAACCGTGGATATCTCGGGTGACCAGTATTGGCCGGTCCTAACCGCGGCGCGCGCGTCCAGGGGAATGCCGAAGCCGAAAACCGCGGCTCCGCCCACCACCGCGGCGGCGCTGAGGAATTCCCGGCGTTGCATCGCGGCCGTGGACGCCGTTTTTTCCGATTTGGCTGTCATGGTCCGTCCTCCCCTAAGCCCGCATCATTTCGGCGGCGCGTTTGATCGCCAACCGAACGCGGTAATAACTGCCGCACCGGCAAGCGTTGGTGATTTCCGATTCGATCTGCTCGTCGGAAGGGTTTGGGCGCTTTTGCAAGAGCGCGGTCGCGGCCATGATCATTCCCGATTGGCAATAACCGCAATGCGGCGCGTCGACCTCTTTCCAGGCGAGCTGGACGGGATGCGTCCCATCCGACGACAAACCCTCGATCGTCAAGATATCCTGGCCGACCACCGAACCCGCGGGCGTCACGCAAGACCGCTTGGCCTGGCCGTTGACGTGGACGGTGCAGGCGCCGCATTCGGAAATGCCGCAGCCATATTTCGTCCCCGTCAATCCGATGCTGTCGCGGAGCACCCACAGAAGCGGGGTCGCCGGTTCCGTATCCACGGAATACAGCTGCCCGTTGACAACGAGGTTGAGTGCCATTTCGTGTCCTCCCTTTAACTCGGTTGGTTCCCTCGACCCATTCGACGCAGGATGCCGTGCAACCTAGGCCAACTTACAACTGCCGGTAGGTCGCTTCGTCGAATTGTCAGTTTGATCGCCCCATGCGACTGGCGAACCTAACTCTCGCCGGATTGCAGCGTCAAGTTGTTGTTACGTCAAGGAGGCAAATTTCTGCTCGGCGTTTCCGCAATCATGATGCCGCCACGCCGCCGTTTTACCCAAACCCAATCGCATTTTACAAATGCGATTTCGCCCGACGGGTGTTATATGCTCCAGTTCCCGGTCGATCGGTTCGGGGCGCCCTCCGGAGCGCGGACACGACTGCGCTGCGGGCATTCCAGCGGAGATGTCGGCTGCCGATCGCGGCCTCTTGGGTCGGCGTCGCGACCTGAGCGCCGCGCGGCCCGAAATGGCGAGTCCGGCGGGTCGGATAGGAATGAGTCTTTGGAACAGGCGGCTAAGACCGCAGGAGAGGCTAGGAGATGAGAATCAAGGCTTGGGGGACGGTGTTGGAGGCGCGCGATTTCCTGCCGCTTCTGAGATGGATTCTATTTACGGCCCTGACGTTTTTCATGCTCTCCCTGGTTTGGTATTATGGCCTGTTGGGCTTGGTCATGGAGGGCGACAAAAGTTACATCTCGCCCTTCATCATGTTCATCTACGTCTTGACCTCCCTCCATTGTTTTTTCTCGGTGGTGGCGGTTTCGCGCGAGATCAACCGCGCCCATCGCATCGGCGAACAGCTCTCACGCAAGGTCAACGGCTACCGAGTTCGCAAAGACGATGTCCTCATGGGCGACGGGACGTTGATCCTGCCGGGCTGGGTGTCCGAACACATCCGCAAACTCGTGCTCAAGGCCGAGAACACGCAAGGCGGGCAACGGCTCGATCAGACGCTGCTTCTCAGAAGCCTGGCCGACAAGTTGCGCGCGCCGCTGCAATTCGGGGCGTTCATGGGGGATTCCGTGCTCAAGCTCGGTTTGCTGGGTACCATCGTCGGGTTCATCCTCATGCTGCTGCCGATCGCCACGCTCGACGTGTCGAATCAGGTCACGATGAAGGATTCGATGAAGGTGATGAGCGACGGCATGGCGGTGGCCATGTACACCACGCTCTCCGGGTTGGTCGGCTCCATCCTGATAAAGATTCAGTACTATATTCTCGACGACGCGGCGCGATACCTGTTCGGCCTGACCACTGACATGACCGAGGTGTTCGTCGTGTCCGCCCTCGAAGGGAACGGTGATGGACGACCTCAGCCTGTATGAAAAGGGAGAGCCCTTCGACCCCTACACGGTGATGCTGTTCAAGGGGTTGCAGGTCGTCGCTTTCCTGTTCTTCCTGGCGTTGTCGGTGATGAACCCGCCGCAGAGCGCGGGCAGCGTCAATACCAAGGCCGAATACATCATCACCATGACCTGGCCGGATTTGCATCCCGACGACGTCGATCTGTCGGTCGAGGACCCGATGGGAAAGCTCGTTTGGTACCGCCAGCGCGACGTCGGCCTCATGCATCTGGAACGGGACGACCAAGGCAACTACAAGGACACGATCCTGGTCAAAGGCGCAAAGTTGACCGCCAAGGATGGGATGGTCATCAAGGGCGAAACGGTGGTGAACCCGCTTAACCAGGAGACCGTCACCATCCGCGGCATCGTGCCCGGCGAATACGTCGTCAATGTGTCCTTGTACAGGGCGATCACCGGCAAGCCGGTTCCCGTCACCGTCAATATCGATAAGATCAATCCGCGCGTGGAGTCGGTGCATCACTCGACGGTCGTCTTGAGCCGGCGCGCCGAGGAGATCACGGTGGCGCGGTTCACCATCGCCGCTTCCGGCGAGGTTTCCAAGGTCACAACCAACGAGCCGAAGGTGCTGCTGGGGCCGTCGGCCCCGAAATAGCCGCCGGCGTCAACCCAACGCGCGACCGCCGAGGCCAGAGAGGAATTCGCATGAGCTTGACCGCGTCGATTCTCGGAATGGTCATCGCCTATATGCTCATCGCTGTCCTGCTGTTGAGCCTCAACCTGGCTTCGCGGTGGAAGTGGTGGGTCAAGGGCAGCGCGATTGTCATAACCGTCGCCTTTTTCTATCAAAGTTACCTGTCGCTGAACGCGATACTCGGTTATCCGACCGCGCAGGACCTCCCGCCGCGATTCCAGATTCATTGGATGATCTTGAACGAACCGGACAAACGCACGCGCGATCCCGGCGCGGTGTTCATGTGGATCAGCGAATTGGATTCCCGGGACAGGCCGTCGGGCCTGCCGCGCGCCTACCGGCTACCCTATTCGGATCGGCTGCACCAGGCCGCCGATCTGACGACGCGCGAGATCGGCGAAAATGGCGCCGAGCTGATGGGGACCACGGGTTGGGTCGGTGACCAGCGCGAAGGCCAGAGCACCGACGTCGTGGAGGCGGCGGGAACCATCCGAATCCAGAGTATGCCCTTCAAGGAACCGCAGGCGAAAGACGTCGATCCGCCGAAATGAAGGCGGGGGCGCGGCTCTGCTCGTTCGTTGCGCATGGCATCGATCTTTTGCAGCACGAATGGCTCTACCGGTATTATTGTTGTAGGCGTCTTGAGGTATCGCTTGTCCTAGGTCTACATCGCAATGCGCGAGAGCGGCACGACGAACGTAGCCCTCGCCAAACGCCTCGGTGTGGCCTAGACCGAAGTGCGCGGGATGCTCGACCCGCGCCACAAGACCAAGATCGGCCGTCTCGAGGAGGGGCTTGCAGTCCTCGGCCGGCGTTTGGCTGTGACGGTTGAAGCCGCCTGAAGACCCCTCGATCCAGCCGACCCGGCTACGGGCGTAGGTCCCGAGGCCGAGCAACCTTGGCGGACTGAACCCATCGTCATTAGGAACCGGTGAAAGCCTAAGAAGGCGGTTTCACGTCAGGATGCAGCGCATCGCCAGCGGGTCCTCGGGGATTTCAAACCGGAGTGTTCCCGAAGCCCCGGTTGTTTCGGTATCGGCGCAGGCGGAATCGCCGACGGTCGGCGGGGGCTGACCGCCGACCGCCTCGCCAAGCCGATCGGCGCTCGGTCCAAGGAACAGAAACGCCAGGATCGTTGAATGGATGAACATCGCGCTCATGGCTTATCGATCTCCGTGTTTGATCGCCCGCATCGCCAAGGTCCCGGCCGGCGGCCGGGGTGCCGCCGGCCGGGAGTGGTCGCGTGGGGGCGGCTCAGGGCCGGGGCGCGACCACTGTGTCGATGGCGTGAACGATGTCATCCCCGCGATGCGCCGTTGACGCGACCGCGGAGGGCGGCACGGCGTCGGTCGCGGCGAAGACGATGAACCGACCGGGGCGGCCGTCGGCCGACCTGGCGGCAACGAGGTAGCGGCGGAAAGCGGCTGCCGTGGGTGCGGTCGCGGCGCCGACATTGGATAGGATCATGGAACGCTCCTGGTTTGACGTTTGGCCGCCGATGCGGCCCTTGCCAAGGAAGGTAAGGCCGCTCTCGACATTGTTGAAATCGATTGTGATCCAGTTTCTAATCGAAGAAACCTATTAGCGGAATTGGCCGCCGATCCCGGCGCGGAGGTCGCCCTTGCCGACATTGCAGCAGCTTCGTTATCTCGTCGCCGTCTCCGAAACGCTTCATTTCCGCCGGGCGGCCGAACGCACCCATGTCAGCCAGCCCACCTTGAGCGGGCAGCTGCGCGAGCTTGAGCTGACGTTGGGCGCTCAGCTTGTCGAACGCAGCCGGTCGCGCGTGTTGATGACGCCGATCGGATCGGAGATCGCCGAACGGGCGAAGGCGGTCTTGCGCGACGTTGGCGAAATCGTCGAGCTGGGTAAACAGGGGCGGGGGTCACTTGCGGGCACGCTGCGCCTGGGCGTGTTGCCCACGCTCGGCCCTTACTTGCTGCCGACGATATTGCCCGAGGCGCTGAAGGCCTATCCCAAGCTAAGACTGTATGTGCGCGAGGGGATGCCGCAGGCATTGTTGGACGCGCTCGACGAAGGTGGTCTCGACCTCTTGCTGTTTCCGCTGCCGGTGGCGGGCGCCGATCTTGAATCGGCGCGGTTGTTTCGCGAACCGTTGCTGGTCGCGGCCCCGACCGGGCATCCCTTGGCGCGACGGAGGTTCGCCGAACGCGCCGATCTCAAGGGCGAGACGGTGTTGACGCTCGAACGCGGGCATCGCCTGCACGACCAGGTCGCGGAATTGTGCCGGGAGATGGGCGCGAAATTGACGCCCGATTACGAGGGAACGAGCCTGGACACTCTCCGTCAGATGGTCGGGATGGGGATGGGTTTAACCTTCCTACCGGCGCTGTATGTTCGCGCGGAAATGGCGTCCGACCCGCTGGTTGCGGTGCGTCCATTCCGGACCAACGCTCCGAGCCGCGACATTGGCATGATTTGGCGTCGCAAATCTGCGCGGGGGAAGGAATACATGGCGCTCGCCGAAGTCGTGCGCGGCACCCTGAAACGGGTCCCGGAAGTGACGGCGATGGGGTAGGGTGCGGGCCTTACGCCCAGCGGCGGCGGCGGGCGGCGCGGGTGGCGATGGCGGCGATTCCGGTCCAGACCAGGATGCGCAGCGACATCGCGCCCACGGTGCGCAGCTCGTAGGCGCCGCCGAACAGAACATGGACGCCGAAGGCGAGGAACACCAAGCCGGTGGCCGCAGCAATCAGCGTGGAGAGCCCCACCGCCCATTTGCGCCGGAGCAGCAAGCCGCCCCCGGCTAGAACATAGACGAAGCCGGCCCCGAAATTGAACCAAAGGACGAAAGCCACGGCGTCGCCGACCGCATTCCGCGCGGCTTCATCCCCGAACAGGGCCTGGGTGCCGGAGAATATCGTCGCCAGCCCGAACAGGATGGCGACGGCGCCCGCGACGACGATGGCCACCCCGCCCCGCCGCCGGTAGCTCATGGCGTCTTGTCTTCGGGGGTTGGCGCCGCGGCGGTCAGCGCGGTTGACCCGGTTTCGACCAGTGGGCGTGCACCGCGTCGCATTCCTTCATCCAACAAGCGGCCTCGTCGGCCGTGTCCCTGCCCAGGGATTTGGCGAGGTCGACGAAGCCCTGTCCAGGCCGTGTGTCGCCGGTCTGGTCGACGACGACAGCCGACAGCAAGCCGCGGCCGGCCTTGGCCTCGTCACGGCCGATCTGCCCGAGCAAATGCACGAGCCGCGTGTCGAGTGGGTCGAAATTCATGGATCTCACCTTGGCCGCGAGTTCCGAATAAGAGACTCGTTCTTTCTTGCGCGCCACCTCGATCAAGACCGCCCTGACTTCGGCTTTCGCGGCGTCCCACAGAGGTCCCGCGGAGCCATGTTGATTAAACATCGCGCGCCACTCCCTCGTAGAATCGGAATTGGGCACAGTCTATCGCATGAGCGGCCACTTGTCCCCGGCTCGGCCAGCGATCAAATCGCCGGGCGGCATTTGGTCCTCATGTCCGGCGCGCGCGGTTGGGGCACGCCCCGCTGCCCAGGCTTGCCAAGCCAACGCCTTGCTGCCAACGCGGTTGGGCGAGTAGGATCGCGGGCAGCCGCTGTGGGTGAAGCCATGAAGCGCAGAGTCATTGATCCGATCCGACGCCGTGCACGCTGGGCGGCGGCCGTGGCGACGGTCGCGTTGCTCGCCGCGTTGGGATTCGGCGGGCGAGCGCAGGCCGAAGACTTGAGTTATTGCCGGCAGGCGCAGGCGCTTGAAGGCCAGGGGCGGCGCGACGAACAAGTCGCCTTCTTAAGCATATGCCTGGCCACCGGGGATCTGACGCCGCCGAATATGGCGATCGCCTTTTACCATCGCGGCAACGCCCAGGCCGGGCTCCGACGGCAACGCTTCGCCATCCAGGACTACGACCGCGCCATCCTGATCGACGACAACTTCACCGACGCCTATTTCAATCGCGGCGTCGCCTATCGCAATCTGTTTCTCTACGACCGTGCCATCGAGGACTACGACCGGGCGATTCGGCTCGCCCCCGGGCGGGCGCAATCCTACAGCAGCCGCGGTAATGCCCACGCCGACATGGGCCGGTTTGAATTGGCGATCCGGGATTTCGACGCCGCCCTTGCGCTCGACCCGAAATTTTTGGGTGCCCTCAACAATCGTGGCAACGCCGTGCGCGACCATGGGCAATTTGATTTGGCGATTCGGGATTACGACCGGGTGATCGCGCTGGATCCGAACTATGGCCTCGCTTACGAAAATCGCGGCCTGGCCTATTACGACGTCGGCCGGCTCGACCAAGCCGCGGCGGAATTTCGTGCGGCCGTGGCGTTGGAGCCGGAAAACGCCTACCCGGCCCTGCTTCTCTATGTGGCGACGGCGCAGTCGGGGTCAGCGGCTAGCGCGGAGTTGGCGACCAATGCCGGGCGCCTCGACCTCGGCAAATGGCCGGGCCCGATCGTCCGCTTCGCTCTGGGCAAAAGCGACGAGGGCGAGGTGTTGGAGGCGGCGCAGGACACGCGATCCACGACGCGGCGCGAGCAGGAATGCGAGGCGTTCTACTACGTCGGCATGGGGCGCATGGCGCGTGGGGATCTAAACGGCGCTGCCGCCATGTTCCGCAGCGCGATCGACACCGGCGTGCGGCATTTCATCGAATATCACCAGGCCGCGTTCGAGCTCGGGCGTTTGAATGCGCGCGGCAAATAGCCGCCTTGGTTTGTTGATGCTCGCCGCGCTGGCGCTCGGCGGCTGCGGACTCCAGCTGGAAAGCGATGTGACCGCCTTCCACGCCCTGTCGCCCGGCGACCGCGGCCGCCTCGTCGCGGTGGCGCCGATGGATGCGCGCAAGCAGGGTTCGCTCGAATTCCTGTCCTATGCGGCGCAAGTCGAGGACAGGCTGCGCCGCGCCGGTTTCCGCACGGCTGGCGCCAACGACCGGCCGGAGCTGTTCGCCCTGTTCGACTATCAGACCGACGAAGAGATCGTCCAGACGCCCTATGTGGAGCCAATAACCGAAACGCGCACGACCACGACGCGGGATTCCTATGGCGTTGAACGCCGGCAGACCAACGAGGTCATCACCGGCTATCGCTCCGGCGTGTCCACTGAAAACCGCTTCACCCGCCGGCTCCGCCTGGATATCGTGGAATTTTCGGTCAACCGCCAGCAGCGCAAGCTCTATGAAGGCCAACTTCGCAATGTCAGCGATTGCAAGAATCTGCCGGTTATCATGGATGTCTTGCTCGAAGGCATGTTCGCGGATTTTCCCGGCGCCTCCGGCCGGGCGCGTTCAATCGCCGTGAAACGGGAGAACATCAGCCGCGCGGATTGCTGACCCGGCTCATAGCCATTTGAGCCATTTCAAACCGCCCCAGATCGCCAGCGTCACGCCGCCGATCAGAAGGCAGAACCAAAGGAAGGCGTAGGGATCATCGGCACCGGGAATACCGGTGACGTTGACGCCCAGCATGGCGGCGAAGAGGCTGGGCGGTAGGACCAGTGACGCCAGCGCGGTCAACCGGTTCGATGCCCGCAACGCCCCTTCGGTGAGAAGGTTGGTGAAATCTTCGTTGAGGATGGTGGCGCGCGAGCGTAGCTCGTCGATGTCCTCGATATGGCGGACCAACCGCTCGCTGACGTCGCGCAGGCGGTGGCGGGCATCGGCGTCGAGCCAACTGGTGTCGTCGTGTTGGAGCCGGTACAGCGCGTCGCGTTGCGGCGACAGATAGCGGCGAAGCTGTACGATGCCGCGCCGGGCCGAAGAAATCTCCATCCGCAGGGCGGGATCGCCCCGATTGTCGCACACCTTGTCCTCGATTTCGGCGACCGCGGCCTCCAATTCGTCGGTCATCTCGCCGAGATGGTCCACCAGCTTCTCCGCGATCAAGGCGAGCAACGCACCGATGGTGCGCGGCCCCTTGCCCAGAAGGAGCGAGCGCCGGATGTCGCGGAGTGCGTCGAGCGAATGGGCCGTGTCGCGCAGGGAAATGCACCGCGCCGCCTCGGCCCAGATGTGGACCGGCACGAGTTGAGTTCGCGCGCGGCCATCCGCGTCGGCTGCGGCCGCCGCGGATCGGTTGACGCCGCGCAGGACGATCAGCATGTCGTCGTCGAAATCCTGAACCCGTGGGCGCGATTCCTCGGCCAGAAGCAAACCGGCGGTTTGGGGATCGATCCCCGATTTTTCGCGTATCCAGGCCTGGGCGGCCGGATCGTCGCGTTCCAGGTGTATCCACAGAAAACCGTCGGCTGGCCGCCATTGGGCAATGCCAGCCCAGGTCAGGTCGCGGACCTTCCCGTCCGCGCCCATGACAACGGCGAAACGCAAGCCGGGCTCGTCGCCCGCCGAAAGATTGTTATCGGCGCCCATCGTC
>CANFCX010000041.1 GCA_947445225.1 Rhodospirillales bacterium | reverse complement strand
TTGGAACGGTCCGCGTACGGCTTCACGGTATAGACGCGCCCGAAGGCCGGCAGACATGCCAGATCGAGGCCAGAACGTATCAATGCGGCGAAATGGCAGCGATGGCGTTGGCTAACCTGATCGGCACCCATTGGGTTGACTGCATCGAGCGCGACCGCGATCAGTACGGGCGAACGGTTGCCGTCTGCTACCTCGCCGGCCGCACCATCGACGTTAATCGGGAAATTGTCCGCCAAGGCTGGGCGCTAGCGTACCGGCAGTTCTCTCGTGACTACGTTGATGCCGAGGCTGAGGCAAAGCAGGCACGTGCCGGAATGTGGGCTGGAACATTTCAGCCACCTTGGGAGTATCGCCGAAGATAATTCCGGTACCATTGGGGTGGCGTAATGGCTTTGTCAGACCTTACGGCTTCAGCCGTTCTAAGAGCGATTGAAGAGTTCGACCAGCTCGGCCGCGACGCCTTTCTAGAAAAATACGGTTTTGGAAAAGCCAGGGAATACCTAATCCAGAAGGACGGGCGCCTTTATGATTCCAAGGCAATCGTCGGTGCGGCGCATGGCTATTTGCCGGGCCAAACGGCACTCAAGCCGAATGAGTTCTCTGGAGGAGAGGCGACAGTCAAAAAGACTCTTGATGCTCTCAAAATTGATGTCGTCGTGGTGGAGGCAAGTGCGATGCCGTCTCCAGGCGATGTGCTCACAAACGAAGAAATTGGACTTCGCTTCAATGTAGGCAACATGGGTGGGATGCGGCGAAGCACCAAGCGCAATCTACTCGTTCTTATTTCAGACCCCTTCAAGGGCCTGTATCAGGACAGGTGGGAAGACGAAATTCTCCACTACACCGGCATGGGACCGACCGGAGATCAAAGCCTTTCCTATGCCCAGAATCGGACTCTTGCTGAATCCTCGACGACACGAATTCCAATCCACCTCCTCGAAGCATTGGAGCCGCTGAAGTACACCTACGTGGGTGAAGTGGACCTGGTGGGTGCTCCGTATCAGGAAGAACAGTCGGATGGCGCCGGGCAGGTGCGCAACGTGTGGATGTTCCCGGTCAAGCTGAGAAATGGTGCGGCAATTCCGACGTTGACCGAGCGCCGCGATCGAGGAATCCCAAGCGCGATTGGCTCGCCGGCTTTCGATGCAGGAATTGGAAGCGCGCGCCAAGAAAGCGAATAGACATCCCGCTATAAGGATTGTGCAAACGACAGCCTATGTGCGTGATGCAGCCGTTGCTGAGTACGTAAGACGCCATGCCAGTGGAGTATGCGACCTTTGCCAAACACCGGCGCCGTTCCGGAATAGGAAAAAGGAGCCCTACCTGGAATGTCATCATGTCGTCTGGTTAGCGCAGGGTGGCGAGGACACGATCACAAACACGGTGGCGCTATGTCCCAATTGCCACCGCAAGATGCACGTCGTAAACGACGAGGTGGATAAGGAGAAGCTTAAGCAGCAAGCGGCTAACCGTAACTAATCGTTGATCGACAGGATGAACCGGCCGCGAATTGACAGCAGCAGCTCGACGAAAATTCCCACGTCAGTACGCAAAAAATTTCGGAGGGATTGGTGTTCTGGGGGCCGTCGCTGAGGGGTCCGGGGGACCACCTTTTCGCAGCCCCCACCGGGGGTCTTTCCTGGTAGGCTGAACCCCGCCACCGCGCAGGAACTGATAGACAATCAGTCGCCGGCCGGCCCGGAAGCCGCAAGAAACTGCGGCTTTTCGCCGACCGCCCGGACGCCAGTAAGCCAGGGGTAAGCATCGTCGGCAGAACGGCCGGCCCCGGCCGCTCCCGTGGCCCGTGGTAAGCCCTGCCACTCGCCATGCCCCTTTTTTCCTGCCGGCCCCGCGCCCACGAGGCGTGCTCATGCGCGTACGCCAAGCAACCAGCACCGCCCCGACTTTGCCCGAATACGACGGCCCGCGATGGTGGAGGATGACCGGCTGTATGACAACGCCGCTACATGCCGCCGGAACCGGGGCCGAAACCGCGCCCGCTGCTTACCCCCTGCTTACCGCACCATAGGCCACGAAACAATCAACCTTGCCTTATCATTATAAGTCTTTGAAATCATTGGTGCCCCCGGGGAGACTCGAACTCCCACGTCCATAGGACAACAGATTTTGAGTCTGCCGCGTCTACCGGTTCCGCCACAGGGGCATGGCGGCGGCATCATAGCCGCGCAAAGGCCAAGGTCAACGCGCCATACGCGCCAATCGATGTTGTTGGCGAACCCAGCCCATCCAACCACGCCGGTTGTGCATCGGGATGCCCGCTGTTACACCCCGCGGACCTATTGCGATCTTGGAGCCCACCCCGTCAATGATCCGACGCCTGTACGATTGGACGATGCGGCTGGCCGCGCGGCGCCATGCGCTGTGGGCGCTGGCCGGCGTGTCTTTCGCGGAAAGTTCGTTCTTTCCGATCCCACCCGACATGCTGCTTATCCCCATCGTGTTGGCGCAGCGCGAGCACGCTTTGCGCGCCGCCACGATCTGCACGGTTACGTCCGTATTGGGCGGATTCGCCGGCTACGCCATCGGATATTTCCTCTATGAAGTCCTGGGCCGCGCCATCGTCGAGGCTTACGCCTATCAACAGGGTTTCGAGGAATTCCAACACCTGTTTCGCGAATGGGGCGGCTGGATCATCATGGTCAAGGGATTGACGCCGATCCCCTACAAGATCGTGACCATCACCAGCGGCGTCGCCGGGCTCGACCTATTGACCTTCGGTGTCGCCTCGCTCGTCTCGCGCGGCGTGCGTTTCTACGCGGAAGCCATTTTGCTTTGGTATTTCGGGCCGCCGATCCGCGGCTTCGTCGAACGCTCCCTGGGCCTGGTCGTCGGAGTCAGCTTGGGTGCGATCGTGGCCGGGTTTCTGCTAATAAGATTGCTGTAGAGTCGAACCCGCAGCACCTGCGCCGAGACTAACCTTCATGGTCGCGATCCGCCGCCTTCCCGTCTTGATCTTCCTCGCCAGCGCCGCCACGCTGGCCGGCGCCTTTGCGTTTCAATATTTCGGCGGCCTACAGCCCTGCATTCTGTGCCTCTATCAACGTTATCCGCATGGGATCGCCATGGTGCTTTTGGTCGCGGCGCTGGTGCTGGGCACCGGCGGCCGGGTCGGCCGCGGGCTCATGTTCTTGTGCGGCGCCGTGTTCCTCGTCGGCGCCGGCATCGCCGTCTACCATGTCGGCGTCGAGCAGCATTGGTGGCTCGGCACGGCGTCCTGCGGCACCACGGCCTCCCCGTCGGCGAACCTCGCGGAGTTGCGGGCGCGATTGCTGGCCACGCCCGTGGTTCGATGCGACGAAGCGGCGTGGTCGCTTTTCGGGATTTCGATGGCCGGCTACAATGGCTTGATTTCGTTGGCCCTGGCCGCCCTCTCGGGCTTTGCGGCGGCGCGACCCGATGACCGAATCGCCTGAAGCCGCGCCCATCGCCGCCGGAAATCTTCCCGGCGATCCATCACCCGAGGAAACCGTCGCGCGCATTCTGCGCGTCGACCATGCCGGTGAATATGGCGCCGTGCGCATCTATGCCGGGCAACTGGCGGTGCTCGGGACGACCGCGATGGGTGGGACGATTGAAAAGATGGCGGCCTGCGAGCAAGAACATCTGAAGGCCTTCAGCCACATGTTAGCCGAACGCCGCGTGCGGCCGACCGTTTTGTCACCGATCTGGCATGTGGCCGGTTACGCGCTGGGCGTCGCCACCGCGTTGATGGGACCCAAGGCGGCGATGGCGTGCACGGCGGCGGTGGAAGAAGTCATCGACGAACACTATGCCGGGCAAGCGGCGGCGCTCGGCGACACGGAGCCGGCGCTGCGCGAACGGATCGAGAGTTTCCGCGCCGACGAAATCGCCCATCGCGACGAAGCCCTGGCCCAAGGCGCCGAACAGGCCCCGGCTTATTTTCTGCTGGCGGGCGCCATCAAGGTGGGCTCGCGCCTTGCCATCTGGCTATCGACGCGCCTGTAGCCGCGGTTACGGTTTTTTAACGTTCGGCGTCTAGCCTGGCGGTCCTTTCCAGAATGGAGAATGACCATGGCCAGAACGCCTCTTACGCCCCAAGACGGGCTCGTCAGCGAAACCCTGTGGGATGTATCGACAGCCTTGTCGCTGGTCGAGCGGCATGTGCAGCGGAAATACACATTCGATCCGGGCGAGGATCCGAACTATTACCCGCCCCTCGATATTTCGGACATCATCCTGGCGGCTGAATAACACCTGACGATGCGCGCTCGAAACGGGGCTGGCCCGCCGCCTTAAGCGGTCGGCCGGCCCAGTATTCACGCCCTCAGTCCGGGTCCAGCTCGCTGTCCCAATACAGGAAGTCCCGCCAGCTATCGTGCAGGAAGTTGGGCGGAAAGGCGCGCCCGTTTTCCTGAAGCTGCCGCGTGGTCGGCTGATGCGGCCGCATGCGCGGGTGCATGCCGCTTTCATGCGGCAAACGATTACCCTTGATCAAATTGCAGGTCCCGCAAGCGGTCACCACGTTCGACCAGACGGTTTGCCCGCCGCGCGAACGCGGCACGATATGGTCGAAGGTGAGTTCATGGGCCGGGAATGGCCCGCCGCAATATTGGCAGCCAAAACGATCGCGCAGGAAGACGTTGAACCGCGTGAAGGCCGGCCGCCGCGCCATCGGCACGAATTCCTTGAGCGAAATGACGCTGGGCAGGCGCATTTCGAGATTCGGCGAGCGGACGACACGGTCATATTCGGAAACAATATTGACGCGGCAAAGGAACACCGCCTTCACCGCTTCCTGCCACGACCACAGGGACAACGGGAAGTAACTGAGCGGCCTAAAATCCGCGTTCAGCACCAAGGCTGGGCAGTTTTCGATCGATCCCGACAAGGCCTTTCTCTCAGCTCTTGCGTTAGGATTCTTCTGCTCAACTCAACCCGTTGATAGCCGATCGAGGTGACAAAAACAACCGCCGCCGGGCGCGGTCGGGGTCAGCCGGCCAGCCCCCGCCGCAGGAATGCCCCGCCACGGCGCAGGCCTTCGTCGTCGATGCCGTGCCCGAGCCCACGGCAAAGCAGGGTTTCGACGGTCAACCCGACGGCACGCAACGCTTGCGCCGAAGCCGGCATCGCCTCCACCGGCACCACGCTGTCCTCATCGCCATGGACCAGCAACACGGGCGGCTTGGACCGCAATTCCTCGGCCAAGGATTCCGGACCGACCAGGGCACCTGAAAAGCCCAGAACCGCGCCGCAGGATGCCGCGCGGCGCGGGGCGACATGCAGGGCCATCATCGTGCCCTGGGAAAAACCGACCAAGGCGAGGCGGGAATCGTCGAGTCCACGCGCCGCCAAGGCCGCGTCGATGAAGGCGTCGAGGATGGGGGCGGCGGCCCGCGTTCCGGCGAGCATGGCTTCGATCGACCAGTCGCGCAGGCTGAACCATTGCCGGCCATGGGGCGCCATGTCGCAGGGAAAGGGCGCATGGGGCGACAGGAATTCGGCGTTGGGCAGCAACTTTGCCCATTGCGGCGCCAGGCCGATGAGATCGTTGCCGTCGGCGCCCAGGCCGTGCAAGAGAATGACGAGCTGCTGCGGCGCGCCGCCGGCGGATGGCTGGACCGACGGGCCGGTCAGGGAAAACAAATCGGGCATCGCGTCTGTCTAGCCGAAATCCGCGAAATCGCACAGCCGCTATGATGACGACATGATTCAATCCCCCGTCCCGGTCACGCGTTTTGCCCCGAGCCCAACGGGATACCTGCACCTCGGCCACGCACACTCGGCCCTTTTCGCCTGGCGGTCGGCGCGGTCGGCGGGCGGACGTTTCCTGCTGCGTATCGAGGACATCGACGCGTCGCGGTGCCGGCCGGAATTCGAAGCCGCGATCCTGGAAGACCTTGCCTGGCTGGGCCTCGATTGGGAAACCCCGGTGCGGCGCCAATCCGATCACCTGCAAGACTACGCCGCGGCACTGGCTCGGCTTGAGGCGCAAGGCCTGCTTTATCCATGTTTTTGTTCGCGCGCCGAGGCTTTGCGCGCGGCCTCCGCGCCTCACGACGCGGATCGGCCCGCGCTTTATCCCGGCACCTGCCGGAATCTGCCCGTCGCCGAACGCGCCGCCTTGCGCGCCGAGGGGCGAGCCTTCGCGCTTCGTCTCGACAGCGAGGCGGCGGCGGCCAAGACCGGACCATTGTTTTGGACGGACCGCCGTCGCGGCCGGATCGCGGCCGACGAGCTTGCCCTCGGCGACGTCGTGCTCGCGCGCAAGGATACGCCGACGAGTTACCACCTCGCCGTGACCGTGGATGACGCCCTCCAGGGCGTTACCCTCGTCACCCGCGGGGAAGATCTGTTCGAATCGACTCACGTCCATCGGATGCTGCAGGCGCTGCTCGATCTGCCGACGCCCGAATACGACCACCACGGCTTGTTGTTGGGCGCCGACGGAAAGCGGCTGGCCAAACGCGACCGCGCGGTCACGTTGCGTGCCTTGCGCGAGGCCGGCACGACACCGGCCGAGACACGCGCGCTGGCGGGTTTTTGACGAAGCCCGATTTTCGGCAGGCCCGCCGCGCGTTAGGCGCAGCGATCGTAGACTGTTTCCAACGCCGAGACGGGCGAGCGCGTCAAACCGCCGACTGATCGAAAAGGGGCACTCGTTGGTACTGCCGCATCCTCAGCGGGTGGAAGGGATGAGTTCATAAAAGCCGCTGATCTTCAACGTGACGACCACCGGATTGGCGGAGCGGTTCTGCAGATACCAGCCGTGGACACCATCGAAAGCGGCGATCATGAAGCCGTTTGCGCTCGCGCCCTCCGCCTGCCTGTAGGTCGCCACGATCATCTCGCCATTGGGCGCCGGCGTTTCGCCGTGAAGGTCCGAATAGAATTCAGCCGGGGTGGCGACGCCCGGTACGCTCCACTGGTAGATCAACGCAGCGTCCTTCTTCATCAAGACCTTGTATTCGATGCTGCGTCCGCGGCTGCCGAGCGCGGCTAGCGGAATTTCGAGGGTATCGCTGCGGAACCCCGTCGGGTAGTCGCGCGCCAGCGGCGTGGTGGTCGCTGTTTCCTCCAGCGTGCTCTCCGGGGGCGGCGCGAGCCGGTCCAAACCCGTGAGTCGGCCGATCCCGAGCGGGTCCTGATTGAATTCCGCCGGCAGAATGGCGCCAAAAACAATCAATGTGCCAACCACCGCCGCGGCCGCGATGATGGCCAGCATCTTGCCGGTTGGCAAAGGGCTACCCGCCCGCTCCGAAGGTGCAACCGCTTCCTGCATCGTCATCATCCATCATCCTTCGTAGAAATAGCCGGCAAGCTGGTATTCCGTCAGCACCACTCCCGCGGTGAGAATGAGGGCATTGGCGACGACCATCACGCGCTGAAATCCCACCATGCGCCGCACCAGGACCAACAGCGCCACGGCGACAGAAAGTACAAGGATTTGACCGATCTCCACGCCGACGTTGAAGGCCAGGATGTTGGCGAGAAGGCCGTCCACATTCACTCCAAGGGCTTGTAACTTGGTTGCCAGGCCAAAACCATGAACCAGCCCAAAACCCGCGACCAAGAGTTTGCTATTGGGTTGCACGCCAAATATCGATCGGAAGCCACCGAGCTTGTCGAAGGCGATGTAAACCACGGACATGCCGATGACCGCGTCGACCAGATACGCGTTGACGCTGATCTCCATCAACGCGCCCAGGAGAAGCGTCGTGCTGTGGCCAAGCGAGAACAGAGTGACGTAGACAACCACGTCGCGCATCCGGTGCAGCGCAAGGATGACCGCCAGGATAAAGAGAAGATGGTCGTAACCCGTCGCCATGTGCTTGGCACCGAGGTAAATGAAGGGAATGATGGCCGCTCCTTGGTTTGCCCGGACGAAAGCCGCGTCCTTGTCGCCCATGTCATGTCCCAAGGCCGATTGCAGGACCGCCTGAAGCGCAACCGCCGCCATCACCGTGACGGCACAGATGAGCCAACCGCCGCGGCCACCGCCGAAAGATCTCAAGTCGCGCAATTGCATGGTCGGCTTCTCCTTGATCTGTGCTCGACCGGGATCTGCGCATACAGGCGGGCGGCGCGGAGCATCGAGCCTCAGAGGTATTTCGTGATTTCCTTGAACGCGTCGATCGGACCCCTCGCCGCACGGGTAGCCGGGCCTAACGACTGTTCAAGGCAATTGTCGATGTGGTCGTGAATAAGGGATTTCTTGGCGTTGCAGACCGCCTTCTCGACGGCTTGAAGTTGCTGCGCGATGTCGAGACAGGCGCGTTCCTCTTCGATCATCGCGATGATCGTCTTCAAATGACCGTGGGCGCGCCGCAGGCGCTTCACGATGTCAGGGTGGCTGCGGTGGATCGCTGGGGCGCTCATCCGCGGAAGACTATCCTATCCTCCTGGAGAGGATAAGCGAAAAAGAGAGGTCACGCTAGTGGAGAGCGGCAACGGGTTCGGGCCAATGCGACGCTTGAGTCTAGATCGCTCCCCGGCGCGGCGGATGTGGCCATTCCGGACCACCCGTCACCTCACATACGCACAATGTAGCGCGCAGGCCGCGAACCAGATCGAGATAGTCCGGGTGTTCCGGCGGGATCAGCCCGTGGCGGATCAGAAAATCGATGATCACCAAATTGCAATTGAACTTGAACTCCGTCGTGTCACGCACGATCGCCGCGACCCGGTCCGCCGGCCATAGGTAGAACGTCTCAAGTTCGCCGTCCCGGTTACGCGGCGTGAAATCCGCCGGCAGTTCGAGGTCGTAGCAGAACAGCACATCAGGCTTCAGCCCATCCGGCGTCGCCGCGCAATAGGTAATGGCGCCCACGGAAACCGCGCGCGCCGCGAGATCGGCGGGAATTCCGGCTTCCTCGTCGCATTCCTTGGCCAGGTTCTTGGCCAGCGACAGGCCCAGCGGCTGGCCGCCCGCGACCATGTTGTCGAGCATGCCGGGATAGGTCGGCTTGTCGCGGGAACGCCGGCCGATCCACATATGCAGGCCGTCGGGCTCGCGTACGAAGCCATTCATATGAACCCCATAGGCCCGCACGCCGAAACGCGGAACCGCCGCCCGCTCCATCCGCAGCAAGGGCGGCGAGGAAAATCCGTTCGCGACCGGATAAGGCTCGTCCCGCCACGCCGGGAAGTCGCCGTCCGCGCGGAGCTGGCGCAGAACGCCATCCACGGCGTTCGAACGAGCCTCGAAGCCGTCGAGAGAGTCGACGAGCTTGACCCGAGTCTCCGCGACCTCGAAGACCCGATCGAAGCGGGCGAGGCGCTCGGCGAAGTTCGGCCGCACCCAGCCGACGCGAACATCGCCGACAACAAAGGGACGAAATCCGCTCAAGTCATGAACGTTGCATTCCCGGATGCGGTCGAGAAAACTCATCGGCTCAAGGCCGCTGCGCGACGTTGCCTAACCGCGCGAACAGATCGGCGACACCTTCCGCCGCCGCCTCGGCGACCGCGACCGCCACCTCGCCCCAGGCGCGGTCCAGCATTCCAGCGGGGACGTCGTTTTCCTGATTGATCACGCCGAGACGGCTGCCGTCGGAGCGAATGACCTCCCAGGCCACGGCGATGTGCTGATCCCCGCGCGCGCCGGGCGACATGGCCACGCTGCCCAGCACGATAAAGGCCTCGCCCAGGCTCGCTTTCGCCTCCGGCGCATCGAGGCCGTCCACGGCCTCGATGTCGGCCTGGCGCAAGGCGAAGGCGAGCGCGCGTGCCAGCGAGCGCCGCCCATCCCCGGGCGCCCCGGCGACGTCGGCGACGATGACCTTGGGCCGCGCCAAGGGCTGGGGCATGGTGTCCTGGACCAGCGGCAACATGGCCTCGACCGCCGACTTGGTGGCGCCCGGCAAGGCGGCGGCGAAGCCGGCCGTCGTCACCGGCAAGGATGAAAGATGGCCCGCGCGCGCGCCGCCGCCGGGCGTCATAAGCTGCCAGGAAATCGCCACCGTGTTGGCATCGGCCTGAACCGCCGACCCCAGGAGTTCATAAGAAGCGAGATTCCGGCTAAAGAGGCTCGCTGGAACATTCGCCTCCTGCAGCGCATTGGCCATGGCCCGAGCCAGGATGGCGGCGGCTTCCGGGGACAAACCCTCGACCGGACGCACAACCACGCCCCGGCTGTCGTTGATCCAAAGGAGAAGATTGGGGTCGGCCTTGGCGTCGGGGGCAAAAGGACGCGGCACCTGCCCGCAACCGGCGAGGATCAACAAGGCGGCGGCGCAAATCCTAGAGAACACAACTCACCAGCAAGCCGAGAACGAGAAACAGACCGAACAGAATAAGGTATGGCATCGGTTCAATTTCTCGATTCAGTCGATCAA
Source organism: Rhodospirillales bacterium (assembly GCA_947445225.1). Classification (GTDB taxonomy): domain Bacteria; phylum Pseudomonadota; class Alphaproteobacteria; order CACIAM-22H2; family CACIAM-22H2; genus SHVT01. The sequence continues at coordinate 8,628 of CANFCX010000041.1, read as the reverse complement.
GGCGATGGCCGACAGGCCGCGACCATAACCCACCTCACCGCGCAGCACCGAGCGCCGATAGCTGAAAAATTGGCTCTCGTCGCCACAGGTATCGGCGACCGCGCGACAGACTTGGCCGAGGCCGAGGGCGCCAAGGCGCCGTTCGACATAACCGCCAAGATCGAACAATCGGTGCCCCGGCCGCGACGACGGCTTGAAGAAGTCGCGGTTGGCGACGGACTCTTCCAGAAACACGGCCTCGAATTCCGGCCCGACCTCATAGGATGCCTGCGCGATGCAAGGGCCGATTCCGGCCACGATGTCGCCCCGGCTGGCGCCAAGCTCGGTCATAGCCGCCACTGTCCGCTCCAAAATTCCGGCGCGCGCGCCACGCCAGCCGGCATGAGCGGCCCCGACAACACCGGCGGCCGGATCGGCGAACAACACCGGCGCGCAATCGGCGGTCAGAATGCCCAGAGCCACGCCGGGCGTGCGTGTGACCAGACCATCGACCTCCGGCGCCGCTGCGGTGGCGAAAGGCCCGTCCACCGTGGCGACGCGGTCGCTGTGTACCTGATAGGCGGTGACCAAGGCCGGCGCCGGCAGGTCGATTTGGGCCATCGCCCGCGCCCGGTTCGCCGCGACCCGCTCGCGATCGTCGCCGGAGCCGAACCCGCAGTTGAGCGCCGCGAATATGCCCTCGCTCACGCCCCCGAGACGCGTGAAGAAGGCGTGGCGCACGGCGCCAGCCTCGGACAACGGCGCAAGAGTCAGCACGGCACCTCCGGCTCGGGATCGAAGCCCGGCGGCGCGACGGCGCCGGAGCCCATGACCGCCAGGACCTTGAACAACGTGCCCATTTCCTCCGGCGCGATCAAGCGGCGGCAGGCGGATTCGATTGCCGGCCCTGCCCCCGGCGTCGCCGCCACCAGCTGCGCCGCCCGCGCCACGATGCCCAGGCGGTTGAGCCAAAGACCCTGCGGCACGGGGCCAAAACACCTAGCGCCAACACCGCCAGCCGCGCGCTTAAGGGCGGCAAAATCGACATGGGCGGTCAGATCGGTCTCGCCGGGATCGCTGAGGGGGTCGGCCGGCCGGTGGCGCCGCACCGCCTGAAGTGTATCCCCGACCGCGCCGTCGGAACCATAGTCGACGATCAGCGCCGCCCCGCCGCAATCGCGGATTCGCTCGGCGATTGCGCTGGCGAGACGGTGCCGCTCCGGCGCGGTTTCCAACACCGCGCCGCAAGCCGCGTCGCGCCAGGGGGAATGTGCCAGGTCCGTCGCCGGTTCCGGCGCGATCGCGAAGCAAAGCCCATCACCCTTGGGAGCAAGCGCGATTTGCCTTTCAAACCAGCCGCCTTCGCGCCGGACGAATTGCCGGATCGGCAGGGCGTCGAAGAATTCATTGGCGATCAAAATCATCGGCGCCGCGGGAACGGTGTCGAGCCGCTCATGCCAGGTCGCCGAGGTTCCGATGACGTTGCGCTGGCTCTCGCGGAGAACCGGGCTCGCCTCCACGAGATGAACCCGCAGAGCCGCGCGAAACGCCGGGGCGGCTTTGGCGCAGGCGCGCAACGCATCGGCGAGCAGGGTGCCGCGGCCGGGTCCGAGTTCAACCAGCAACACCGGATCGGGGCGGCCGATTCCGTCCCAGACCCGCGCGCACCACAGCCCGATCAATTCGCCAAACATCTGGCTGATTTCAGGCGCCGTGATGAAATCCCCGGCCGCGCCCAGGGGTTGCCGCCGCCGGTAATAACCATGGTCCGCGTCGCCGAGCGCGGCGTCCATGAATTCGGCGACGCTGAGCGGCCCGTCGCGGGCAATGCGGTCGCGAAGACGAAGAAGGAGCGGGTTCACCGAGCCGGCGCGCCGGCCTTGGCCGGTTTGCGCAGGACGAGGATCAACCCGACCGCCAGCATCGGCAGGCAGAGCAATTGGCCATAGGTCAGCCCGCCGGGCAGGATGCCAAATTGGATGTCCGGCTCGCGGAAGAATTCGCCGGTGAACCGGGCGACCGCGTAACCGGCCAGGAAGATGCCGCCCAACCAACCGCGGCGTTCGCGCAGGTTCTGTTTACTGGCCAGCAGATGGAGGAGTACGAAAAGAACCAGACCCTCCAACACCGCCTCGTAGAGCTGGCTGGGATGCCGGGGCTCGGGTCCGCCATTCGGGAAAACCATGGCCCAGGATACGTCGCTGGTCCGGCCCCACAGCTCGCCATTGATGAAATTGGCGATACGGCCGAAGAACAGACCGATGGGCGTGGCGCAGGCGACCACATCGCCGAAGGCCAATCCGGGGATTTTCCGTCGGCGCGCGAAGATCGCGATGGCGATCAACATGCCAATCAATCCGCCATGGAACGACATGCCGCCGCGCCACACATAAAGCGCTTCCAGGGGATATTCGAAGTAGAAATCCGGCCGGTAGAGCAGAACGTAACCGAGACGTCCCCCCAGGATGACCGCGAAGGTCGCCCAGGACAGGAAATCGTCGACATCGGTCCGTGTCATGAATTTGGGCGCCAGGTCGGCGAGATGCAGCATGTACCGCCAGCCCAACAAAAGGCCGGCGATATAAGCCAGCGCGTACCAGCGCACCACGATCGGCCCAATTTCGATGGCGACCGGGTCGATGACAGGGAAAGCCAGGGTCAGCAAATCCGCTCCGCCTCAGACATAGGGGTCCGGCGCGGCCAAATGATCGCGCAGATAACGGGTAACCCCATCTTCGAGCGATGTGAAGGGCTTGGTATAGCCGCTGGCACGCAGGCGTTCCATGCGCGCTTGGGTGAAATATTGGTACTTGTCCCGCAATTCGACCGGCGTATCGACATACACGATCATGGGTTCGCCGCCAAAGGCGGCGTAGGCGGCGACCGCAAGGTCCTTGAAGCTGCGCGCCAATCCGGTCCCGACATTAAACAACCCGCAGACGCCTGGATTGTCGAGCAACCACCGCACGACGTCCACGACATCGCCCACCCAAATGAAATCGCGCAGTTGGCCGCCATCGGCATAGTCGGCGTGGTGCGAACGGAACAGACGCGACGGACGCCCGGCCGCGGCATTGGGAAATAGCTGATGGGCGACGCTCCGCTGCGGCCCTTTGTGATATTCGTTGGGTCCGTAAACATTGAAGAATTTGAGGCCGACCCATTGCCGGGGCCGGGGCTCATCGCGCGCGACGAGCCGCGCGACCCGGCGGTCGAACAAATGTTTGCTCCAGCCATAAAGATTAAGCGGCCTCAGCCGAGCGAGGCCGTCAACCGAGCCATCGTCGTCGAACCCCATGGCGCCGTCGCCGTAGGTGGCGGCCGAGGAGGCATAGATGAATCTGGTTTCATTGGCCGTGCACCAATCCCACAACGCCAACGACAAACCGAAATTGGCCTGCGTGATAAGGTCGCCATCGGTCTCCGTCGTCGTCGAGATCGCGCCGAAGTGGAGGATCGCCTCGATCCTCGCGGCGTTCTTTTCCAGAAATTCAAAGAGCGCTTCGGGCGCGACAAAATCGGCGAGTTCGGCGCGCGCCAGGTTGCGCCATTTATCGCCGCGCCCCAACCGATCGCAAACCGCGACTTCCAAGCCGCCGGCTAGCGCTGCGACAACATTGGATCCGATGAACCCGGCGCCGCCGGTGATGAGAATCATTTATTCCTCTGCACAGCGAGCTTATAGGTTCAGCTTGGCCTCTCGGCAAGACGGCGCGGCGCGGCGCCCACTCATCGATCAACGACGCGGGAGTAAATTCCATGCAGACCGAAAATCGCATCCTCGACGATCTGGCGCGTCTGGCAACCAGCGCCTTGGGCACCGCCAGCGGCGTGCGCGACGAGATCGAGGCACGGCTTCGCCATCAATTCGAACGCCTGATCGCCGGCATGGACCTGGTTCGCCGCGATGAATTCGAGGCCGTGAAAGCGATGGCGGCGAATGCTCGTTTGGAACAGGAAAAGCTGGCCGAACGGCTGGCCGCGCTGGAAGCGGGCCGGCCCTAACACCCGGCATCCCCGAATTCCGGCGGCTGATCTCCACAAACGGCATCCTCTTGTCATTATTCTTTTCTTGCGTGCCCGATTCGCTTCTGGCAACCTACATTTAGTAGTATCCGCACTCGAGTCCTACACCATATGCCGAGTCGGCTAAGAACATATTCCTACCTGTTGACCGACGAGGCGTGACCATGTCCGCCACTGCGATCCGCCCTCAGACCCCAACGGATAATCCACTCGATCTCATCGAGGAGATTGTCTTGGGCAATGAATGGTCCTTCGATCGCTGCACCAATGACGAGTTGGTCGCCGAGATCCCCGGTCGCTGGTGCGAATACCGGCTGTACTTCGCCTGGAGCCGCGACATGAGCGCGTTGCAATTCAGCTGCGCCCTCGACATCAAAGTGCCCCGCGCCAAACGCGACGCCGTCGCCAATCTTCTCGCGCTCGCCAACGAAAAGCTGTGGCTTGGCCATTTCGACGTATCGTCCGAACATCAGGTCCCGATGTTCCGGCATGCCGTGCTTCTACGCGGCGCCCGCGGCGCCAGCGTGGAGCAACTCGAGGACTTGGTCGACATCGCGCTCAACGAATGCGAGCGTTTCTATCCCGCCTTCCAGCACGTGATCTGGGGAGGCCGGTCCTCCAGCGACGCGCTCCTCGCCGCCTGCGTCGAGCCGGTCGGCGAGGCATAAGCCGCGCGCGGCGACACCAACGCGCCGCCCACGGTTTTCGCATGCCGGCCAATAAAGCAAAAATTCACGGCATTCTTCTCGTCGGCTGCGGCAAGATGGGAAACGCCCTGCTGCGCGGCTGGATCGCCGCGGGGCATGCCGCGAACGGCGTCACCATAATCGACCCCGTTGCCCAAACGGCCGCCGAATGGCGCGGAAGGGAAGGCATCGTTCTGGTCGCCGGCCCGGCGGATTTGGCGCCCACGGTCGCCCCGGCCGTTATTGTCCTGGCGGTCAAGCCGCAGGTGATGGGTGAGGTGGTGCCCGCCTATCGCCGGTACGCGCCTGGTGGCGCGGTCTTTCTGTCGATCGCGGCGGGCAAGACCCTCACCTATTTCGCGAACCTCCTTGGCCCCGAAGCGGCCATCGTTAGAGCCATGCCGAACCTCCCGGCCTCGATCGGAAAGGGCGCCACCGTCCTGTGTGCGAACGCTCGCGTGGCGCAGGACCAGCGAGAAGACTGCAACCGGCTGATGGCCGCGGTCGGCGAAGTTGCCTGGGTCGCGGATGAAACATTGCTGGACGCGGTCACCGCGGTCTCGGGGAGCGGTCCCGCCTATGTTTTTCTGCTAGCCGAATGCCTGGCCGAAGCGGGCATCGCCGCCGGACTGCCAACGGACCTCGCGCACGCGCTGGCGCGGGCCACGGTCGCGGGCAGCGGAGCGCTGTTACAGGAATCCCATGAGGCGCCAGCGCAACTGCGCCAATCCGTGACCAGCCCCGGGGGAACGACCGCGGCCGCGCTTTCGGTGCTGATGGCGCCAGGGGCTATGACCGCGATCATCACCCGCGCGGTGGCCGCGGCGACGGCCCGCTCGCGCGAACTCGCGCGTTGAGCTAGGGGATTAAGCGCGCGGCCGGCAATTTCACCAGTGCCGTCGTACCACTCCCAACCTGGCTGGTCAGCGTAAAGCTGCCGCCGTGAAGCTCGACCAATCGCCGAACGAGCGGCAGGCCAAGCCCGGTGCCGGCGTGGCGCCGATTAAACGCATTGTCGACCTGGCCGAAAACCTCCAGCGCTTTTGGAATGTCGGCGGGAGACATGCCGACGCCGGTATCGATGACGGCGATCGCGAGCCCCGATTCGTCGGCCCGCGCCGAGACTTCCACCGTTCCTTCCGGCGGCGTGAATTTGATGGCATTGGACAGCAGGTTGAGCAGAACCTGATGCATCATCTTGTCGTCGGCGCGGATGGCCTTGATGCCGTCGGGCACGGAGACCTTGACGTCGATGCGGCCGCGACGCGCCTCCGGTCCCATCATGCGAACGCAATTTTCGATCAACTGCGGCACCTCGACACGTGTGTCCTTCGCCTCGAGTTTGCCGGCTTCCGCCTTCGACAAGTCGAGAATGTCGTTGATGAGCCGCAGCAAATGGGTGCCGCTGGCATGGATGTCATCGACATATTGGTGCTGGCGCGCGGCATCCAGAACGCCGACCCGGCCGTCGCGCAGGACCTCGGCGAAGCCGAGAATCGCGTTCAGAGGCGTGCGCAACTCATGGCTCATATTGGCGAGGAATTCCGATTTGCTGCGATTGGCGTCCTCCGCGCCGCGCCGCGCCGCGTCCAGCCGCTCGATCAGGTCGAAGTTTTCGTAACGCAGGCGCAGTGAACGAACGAGTGTTCGATTGACGTTGCTGCCAACCAAAGCCAGCACGCCGACATAGACGCCGCCCATCACCGCCATCACGATGTGCAAGGCATCGCCGACGCCAATCAATCGCAGGATCAGCGGCGCCATCAGGCCGAGGACGTAGGCGTGGAATGCCACCGGCACCGGGGCGAGAGTCGCCACGGCGCCCGCGCTCATGCCCGCGGCCACGAAACACAGGAAGACCTGATGCACGAAGGAATCCGTGGGAAACAGGAAGATCATCGCAAAGCCCCACAGCGCGCTTGAAATGACCGTTCCATTGCGCGCCCGGCGCCACCAAGGATCGATGGCCTCGGATTCCGGCTGGAGATGGTGGAATCTGTAAACCGAATACGCGCGCCCGAGGGACGAGATCAAGACGAGCAGGACCCAACCGCCGAGGAGGGCTCGCGGTACATGGTCCCAAAGGACGATACCCAAGAGCGGGGCATTGACCGCGTTGGCGACAAGAATGCCGACCGTGTTTCCATAGAGAAGTTTGACCTGTTCGGTCCAAACCAGCCGCTCATGGGTTTCCCCCGCGGCGAAGGCGGGACGCATTCGGATCGGTGACGGGTTCGTCAGATCGAGCGCTTCGGTCATCGTTCAGCGGCTATGGAGCAGAGGGCCGGAACCCGCCGGGACCTACGTTCAACACTACCTTGCCCCGCCCATGGGCGAAACGGGCGGGCAGAATTGACACACATTCGTGATCTTCTCCCCATCGACGCTTGTGCCCGACTCCTCACGCCGCCCCCGACGGGCGCGAGGATCGCTCGCGCGGGAAACGAACAATGGCGCTCGTCCCGAGCGTGGGATCGCTGCTCATTGAAAGCGTGCCTTGATGCAGCTCGACCAAGTGCCGCGCCAGCGGCAAGCCGAGCCGCGCGCCGATTGCCGCTTGAGCCGCGACCAAGTCCGTCGCGGCGAGCGCAGTCGGGGGCGTCGACCTGTCCGAGAATTTTCCGCCAAGTCCGGCATTGGCGACCAAAATCGAAAGACCGCCAGCGTCGACCCAAGCCGACATTTCGACCGAGCCACCCGGAGGCGTCAGTTGGACTGCGTTCGAAAGCAGATTTCCGGCGATTTGATTCACCATCCTCGAATCGGCAAAGAGGAAGGGGAGATCGTCGGCGCAATTCAGTCTCAGCGCAACGCCGGCCTGTTTTGCTTCCACTTCCAACGATGCGGCGCAGCCGCGCAAAGCCTCTTTGAGATCCACCATGCTCTCATGCGGCTCCAACTTGCCAGCCTCAACCTTGGCCAGACCGAGAATGTCGTTGATCAGCCGCAGGAGATGGGACCCGCTCGCATGGATGTCTTCGATATGCCGTCGTCGCCTGCCCGGATCGAGCGGCACCTCCTTGGGTCCGCGCAGCAAATCGGCGAAGCCAAGCACGGCATTGAGAGGCGTGCGCAGTTCATGGCTAATCTGGGTCAAAAATTCCGCTTTGCTTCGATTGGCGGCCTCCGCCGCCATGCGTGCGGAGTCCAGCCTTGCGATGAGATCGAGGTTTTCAAATCGCAACGCAAGAGACCGTACCAGCGCGTGGTTGACGCTGTTGCCGACCACGATCAACAGGCAGGAATAGAGGACGAGCATGCCGGCCATGCCGATGTCCCCGGTATCGCCAATCAAGGCCATGCGCGCCACCAAGGGCGTGACCATGGCAAAAACGAAAATCCGAAATCCTGCCGGTAGGGCGCACAAGGTCACGACTGCTCCCGCCGCCATCAACGCGACGGCAAAACCGATGAAGACGCGGAGCGGAAACGACTCCGCCGGCAAGAGCCAGGCGAGCCCCGCGCCCCAGAGCACGCTGCCGCAGGCGATGCCGACAAGGGCGTAGCCCTCCCATCGCTCCATATCCTCGGTTCGGGCAAATCTCCGGAAAGCCAGGACCAGGCACAATCGGCCGGCCGAAACCGCCATCATCAGGCCGATCCACACGACAATCGCCGCCGCCGGGGCCGCGTCCCACAACACCGCGCCGATCAAGACACAGGAAGCAATGCTGGACGCGAGAATCGCGGGTGTATTGCGGTAAAGCAGGACGATTTGTTCCGCGCGGATGCGCCAGTTTCCAGTCGGGGCCCACGGGCGCCGCGGCACGAACAAGGATTTGACCGGATTAGGTCCTGTTTACAAAGTTGCATGACGCAAGAGGCGACGGAGCGCGGCCAGGTGCAGCATATCGAGGAACGAACTGGCGAGTTTGTCGTAGCGGGTAGCGATGGCACGGTTGATCTTCAGATGACCGATCAGGCGCTCGATGCGGTT
>CANFCX010000040.1 GCA_947445225.1 Rhodospirillales bacterium | reverse complement strand
CCCCCCCGGACGGCTGACCTGAGGGATGACGCCGAAACGCAAGAAGGCCCCCGCGGGGGCCTTCTTGCGTTCATCCCTGATGCATTTTTACTCCGGCGCGCCGATGCACTTTCTCTCCGGCGTTGACAGCTGGAGTGGGCGGCCTGTCCACCAGCAGCAGGCCCAGGGCATCCTGGTCGCCGCCCTCGGCGTGCTCGCGGGGCATTACGGCTATGGCCCAAGATGACACAACATCTTGTGGTCTTGACAGTGAACATCGCAAGATGTAGTATTAATGCACCCTGAAGTAATGCGTCTGCAGCGAGCCCGGCACCGGGTCAGGGCTTCCAACGTTCCGATCGCGATCGAACGGGCCGCGGCGACGCTGTGTCACGGCAACCCATACCAGGTGGTGCGTCCGCCGCCACGCTTGGCCAGATGACCCTTTTCGACCAACTGCCGGAAATGCTCCTTCAGCGTGTTGCGGCTGGCACCGGTCAGCTTGATCATCTCGCCGGTGCTGACGCGACCGTGCTCGCGGGCATGGTCCAGAATGCGCAGAGACAGGGCGGGCAGACTGGATAGAACCAGTTTCTCGCGTTCAATCTTCGTCGCAAGGCGTTTCATCTGCTGCTGCAATGCGCGCAGGAAAAACAGCAGCCACGGCTGCCAGTCTGGTGTCCCGCTTCGGATTGTTCCCTGCGTTTGTCGCAGTGCTAGGTAATAGCCCTCCTTGCTCTGCTCGATGATACCTTCGAGGGAGCTGTAGGGCACGTAGGCATATCCGGCTTGCAGAAGCAGCAGGGTGGTCAGGATCCGGCTCAGCCGCCCGTTGCCATCCTGAAACGGATGGATTTCGAGGAATACGACGGTAAACACGCCGATGATTTGCAGCGGGTGCAGTCGCCTCTGCTCGCGGGCTTCGGCGAACCATGTCACGAGCTCGGACATGAGGCGCGGCGTGTCGAAGGGTGTCGCCGTCTCGAAGACGATGCCGATCTGCTGACCCGTTTCATCGAATGCCGCGACGCTGTTCGATGACGTCTTGTAGTTTCCGCGATGCCAGGCATCTTTCTCGCTGTAGACGAGGAGGTCGCGATGGAGCTGCTTGATGTGGTTCTCGGTGACGGCGATGTCTTTCCAAGATCGGAAGACCAGTTCCATCACCTCGGCATAGCCGGCCACCTCCTGCTCGTCACGAGTGGCGAAGGACTTGATCTCCAGATTGGCGAGCAGCCGTTCGACCTCGCGGTCGGACAGCTTGCTGCCCTCGATCCGGGTCGACGAGCCGATGCTCTCAATCGTGGCGACGCGCCGCAGCGCCGACAGACGTTCCGGCGCAAGGGTGCCGAGAGCGCGCCAGGCGCCTTTGAACTCGTCGATCTCTGCGATCAGCGCCAGAATCTCGGGCGTGATCTGTATGGAGTCGATATTGATCAATTCGGTTGCCACACCCGAATATACACCCATTTACACCCAAATCAGCAAGCCAAATCGGCACCCATTTACACCCGATTGTCTGCAACCCATTGATATACAACGGGTCCTCCCTGGGCCTCAATCGAATACGGGGGGCAACAGCGCGACAGTTCGCCACCGACAGCCCAAAAATCGAGGTTACCAGTTACCGGGTACCACCCGGGTGGACGCCCGGGAAAGCCCTGTAAACCGCCGCTTTTGACGCCTGCCGGGGGGTGGTAACCACCCCGGTACAAGCCTGGTACGTTACCACCATGTTACCAGCCCGGTTACCACCCGCGGCCGATTGCCCCACAACACGAGAACAAGATGACGCTGTCGTTTCCCGACAGGGTCGAGCGCTGGCCGCTTGCCCGGTTGATCCCGTATGCGCGCAACGCCCGGACCCATTCCGAGAGCCAGGTGGCGCAGATCGCGGGCTCGATCGCCGAGTTCGGCTTCGTGAATCCGGTGCTGGTTGGCGACGACGGGGTGATCGTGGCGGGCCACGGCCGCGTGCTGGCCGCACGCAAACTCGGGCTGTCGGAAGCGCCGGTCATCGTTCTTTCCCACCTGACGCCGACCCAGCGCCGGGCGCTGATGATCGCCGACAACCAGATCGCCACCAACGCAGGCTGGAACGACGAGATGCTCGCCGCCGAACTGGCCGCGCTGAAGGACGAAGCCTTCGATCTCGAACTGCTTGGCTTCGACGATACAGAAATCGATCGGCTGCTTGCCGGCACCCCTGACGAGGCCGACAATCCCGACGAAGCCCCCGAGCCGCCGGCCGATCCGATCAGCCGCCCCGGCGATCTCTGGATCTGCGGCGAGCATCGCGTGTTGTGCGGCGATGCCACGGTCATGGACGATGTCGAGAAAGTCCTGGGCGGCGAGCTCGCCGACATGACTTTTTGCGATCCGCCTTACAACGTCAACTATGCCAACTCCGCCAAGGACAAGCTTCGCGGCAAGAACCGCGCGATCCTCAATGACGCATTGGGCGACGGATTTGGCGCTTTCCTCTATGACGCCTGCGTCAACATCCTCACGGTCACCAAGGGCGCGGTCTACATCTGCATGTCGTCGTCGGAACTGGACGCGCTGCAGGGTGCCTTCCGCAAGGCCGGCGGCAAATGGTCGACCTTCGTGATCTGGGCCAAGAACACATTCACGCTCGGCCGCGCGGATTATCAGCGACAGTACGAGCCCATCCTGTACGGCTGGAAGGACGGCACCGACCGCTACTGGTGCGGCGCGCGCGATCAGGGTGACGTCTGGTTCTTCGACAAGCCGCACAAAAACGATCTGCATCCGACCATGAAGCCGGTGGCGCTGGTCGAGCGCGCGATCCGCAATTCTTCCAAGAGCCGCGACATCGTGCTCGACCCCTTCGGCGGCTCGGGCACGACGATGATCGCGGCCGAGCGTGCGGGGCGCCGGGCGCGGCTGATCGAGCTTGACCCGAGATACGTCGACGTCATTGTTCAACGCTGGCAGGAAACGGCCGGTGGCAGCGCGACCCACGCCGCCACCGGCCAGAAATTCGATCCGACCTAACTGGCGATACGATAAACTTTTCGACGGGGAGGGGTCTTTTGCGGCGGCGTCATTGAAACCTTCTGAGCAGAGAGCTTGAACCCAAGCGATTTTATCACGCCAAGCAGGGTGGTCAGCTTGGGATCGCCATCCCGGCTGAGTGTCTTGTAAAGCGCCTCTCGCGTTACTCCCGCGCCGCGTGCAACCTTGGTCATTCCACGCGCCCGTGCGATCACGCCGAGCGCATTGGCGATGTAGCCGGCATCGCCGGTTTCCAGCGCATCGGTCAGGAGTTCTGCCTGTGAGTCAGGCGACCTGATGTATTGGGACGCGTCAAATGGGATCGTCTTGATTGCCATGGTCAGTCCTCCAGCTCCGCCGCCAAGGCTTTCGCCCTGCTGATATCTCGCGTTTGCGTTCGCTTGTCGCCGCCACACAGCAAGATCACCAGGACCCGGCCGCGTTGTGTGAAATAAACCCGATAGCCCGGACCGTAATCCACTCGCAGCTCCGATATACCGTGGCCGACAGGTTTGACATCGCCCAACAGGCCGGACTGCAGACGCACGATGCGTTGTGCGATTTTCTCGGCCGCACGGGGGTCGGGGAGGCCGCCAAGCCATTTGGCAAAAATCTTGGTCTGGCGGACCTCAAGCATCTGTAACCTGTAGGATACAGTTTGCCCGCTGTCAATTGCATGGGCCGCTCCTCCTTTGCCCGCCCAATCGCGCCGAAAGTGCGCACGGAATTGCGCGAGGGCGGACCGGGTGGCATAAGGTCGGCACCCGCGGGCTGCGCCGCCGGCGCACTCGATCGCGGAGGGGAGACAAGAACAAATGATGCAGAGGGAATTGATCGCGGCGGTCGCCAAGAAATCCGGCCTCTCCGCCGGAAATGCCAAGGCCGCTGTGCAAGTCGTCCTTGAACAGATCACAATGGCTCTCAAGAAGGGCGGACCGGTCCGCACGACGATTGGAACGTTCAAGGTGACCAAGCGCGCGGCGCGGACGGGACGCAACCCGCAGACGGGTCAGCCGATCAAGATCAAGGCGATGCGCGTCGTCCGTTTCTCGGCCTCGAAGAACCTCAAGCAGACGCTCCAGAAGTGACGGAAAAAGCCGCCGCGCGGGTTGCTCCGGCGGCGGCGTGGCGGCCGTCAGTGTTGGTTGCCGCCGCCGTTCATGAATTCCCCCGTGGTGCCGGCGGGCACCCGGCCCAGGTACTCCAGGATCTGTATCCAGGGGATGACGATGAGCGGTTCGGCGAAAGCGTCCGGTTGGTCCGGTCGCCAGCTTTCGCGGGCCGAGCCGAAGAAGCCGTCCTGGTTGACGCCGATCAGGGTGCCGATCCGGGCGCGCTCCCGGCGCTGGTGCTCGGTGACGGCGCGAGCGAGGTCGTTGGTGGTGAGCCCGTGAACCGCAAGGGCCGCTTGTCCGGCTGGACTTTCGACGAGGTGGATGGTGTAGCGGGGTTTCTTGGTCATGACCGCCTCACGCTTCGATCTTGTACACGCGACCGCCCTCGGCCTTCTCCGAGGTCACGGCGAGGCCGAGCTTCTTCTTGAGCGCCCCGGCAATGGCGCCGCGGACCGTGTGGCGCTGCCAGCCGGTGGCTTCGGCGATCTGATCGACGGTGGCGCCCTCCTTGCGGCGGAGCATCTCGATCAGCAGGGCCTGCTTGGTGCCCTCGCGGGCGCCGCGCTCCTGCGGTGCGCCGGTCTTGTCGCCGCGGCGGCCGGGCTTCTTTGCCTTGCCCGCCGTCGTGGCCTCGGCGGCGGATTCGGGCTCGATCCCGATCGCGCGCAGACCGGCATCGGTGATGCGGAGGGCAAGCCGGCGGCCGTCGTCGCCTTCGCGCCATGCCGGCAGATCGGCTGTCGCCGGCACTTGCTTGATCAGCTTCCGCTTCAGCAGGCCGGCGACCACCTTCTGCGCGGCGCCGCCCCTGAGCTTCTCGGGGATGACGATTCCGCCATCCCCGCGCTTGGCGGCGGCAGTGAGGATAACGAGCTGGGTATCGGTGAGCTTGGACATGGGGCGGACCTTTCGGTTGAGCGGGCCGCGACAATCGCGGCCCTGCTACTGCCCCGAGCCCCAACGGCCTGGCCGGTCGGGGCGTAAACGGGACCAGCGTCCGCGCTATTTGGCGTGCTCGCCTTCCCTGAAGGAGCTGTCGGCGATGCGCTTCAGAAGCTCGGCGTAATGGGCCAGCGTGCCGACATGGCCCCAGTCGATGTCTTCGGGGCCGTAGCCGAAATGCTCGTCGCTCAGCGCCTTCAGGCGATCGAGCATCGCGTCGATCTCGGCCTTACGGGCGATGAAGGCGTCGAGGGCGGTGGCGGATTCGGTGGTGCGGCGCATAGTGGTCTCCCTTCGTGGTGACCACATACACGCTTCACTTTGCGATGAAGCCAAGTTGATAAGCGCGCAATCCGATTGCTTTCTTTGGGCCCTGACGATCATGGGATTATCCATTCGCGCTTATGCCCGGCTTCGCGGCGTGAGCCATGTTGCGGTGCTGCGCGCCGCCAAGGCGGGCCGCATTCCGCTGGAAGCCGACGGTACGGTCGATCCGGCCAAGGCCGACGCGGCCTGGGAACGCACGACTGAGCCGCACGCTGCGCCCAGGCCTCGGCGCATGAAGCCGGTGGCCGCGGCGGCGCTGAGCTCCGTGCGCGAGACCCTGCGGGAGGAAGGCCTGCCCACCGGCGGCGGCGTCAGCTTCGTCCAGGCCCGCACCGCCCACGAAATCGCCAAGGCGCATCTGGCGCGGCTGCGGCTGCAGCGCATGAAGGGCGAGCTGGTCGACCGCGCGCGGGCGACGGCACTCGTCTTCCGGCTGGCCCGCGAGGAACGCGATGGCTGGATCAACTGGCCGGTGCGCGTGGCGGCAATGATGGCGGCCGAACTCGGCGTGGGGGCGCACGCGATGCAAAAGGTTCTGGAAACCTATGTCCGATCTCACCTCGCCAGCCTCGCCGAGGTCCAACCCGAGTTGCGATGACCCGATCGAATTCGAGGGCGGGGAAGAATTCAGCCGTGCGTGGCGCGATGGCCTGACGCCGGACCCGACGCTCAGCGTTTCGGAATGGGCCGACCGCCACCGATTCCTGAGCCCCCGCGCCTCGGCCGAGCCCGGGCGTTATCGAACCGATCGAACGCCCTACATGCGGGCGATCATGGATGCGTTGTCGCCGTCGCACCCGGCGCGGCGGGTGGTGTTCATGAAGGCGGCTCAGGTGGGCGCAACTGAAAGCGGCAATTGCTGGATCGGCTACGTCATCCATCACGCCCCCGGACCGATGCTCGCGGTGCAGCCGACCGTCGAACTCGCCAAGCGCTTCTCGCGCCAGCGCATCGATCCGCTGATCGAGGAAAGCCCCATTCTGCGGGCGCGGGTCAAACCCTCGCGCTCCCGCGATGCCGGCAACACCGTGCTGTCGAAGGAGTTTCCGGCGGGGCTGCTGGTCATGACCGGCGCCAACAGCGCGGTCGGCCTGCGCTCGATGCCGGCGCGCTATCTGTTTCTGGACGAGGTCGACGCCTATCCGCCGTCGGCCGACGAGGAAGGCGATCCCGTGGCCCTGGCGGAGGCGCGCACGCGCACCTTCTCGTGGCGCAGCAAGGTGTTCCTGGCCTCGACGCCGACGATCCATGGGATCTCGCGCATCGAACGGGAGTATGAGGCGTCGGATCGGCGGCGTTTCTTCGTACCCTGCCCTCATTGCCGGCACCGGCAATGGCTGCGCTTCGAGCGGCTCCGGTGGGAGAAAGGCAAGCCGGAGACGGCGCGCTATCTGTGCGAGGCCTGCGACGGCGCGCTCGAGGAACATCACAAGACGGCCATGCTGGCGGCCGGCGAGTGGCGGGCGACGGCGACATCGTCCGATCCCGGCACGATCGGATTCCACCTCTCGGCGCTTTACTCGCCCGTGGGCTGGCTGTCCTGGGCGGAGATCGCTCGGGCCTGGGAGTCGGCGCAGGCGACGGACGAGGCCAAGCGGAGCTTCAGGAACAGCATGCTCGGCGAGACCTGGATGGAATCCGGCGAAGCGCCGGACTGGCAGCGGCTATACGACCGGCGCGAGGATTGGCGGTTCGGCACGGTGCCGGCAGGTGGACTGTTCCTCACCGCCGGCGCCGATGTGCAGAAGGATCGGATCGAGGTCTCGGTCTGGGCCTGGGGCCGCGGGCTGGAGAGCTGGCTGGTCGACCATGAGGTCATCGATGGCGGCCCGGAGCGGGCCGAGGCCTGGGCGCGTCTTTCCGCGCTCCTCTCGGAAACCTGGCCGCACGCGTCGGGGGCGGAACTTGGCCTGGCCCGGCTGGCGATCGACACCGGCTACGAGACGGCGGCGGTCTACGCGTGGGCGCGGCGCATGGGCGCGGCCCAGGTTGCACCGGTCAAGGGTGTCGAAGGATTCAACCGGGCGGCGCCGGTCAGCGGCCCGACCTACGTCGACGCGACCGAGGGCGGCAAGAAAATCCGCCGCGGAGCGCGGCTGTGGACGGTGGCATCGGCCACCTTCAAGAGCGAGACCTATCGCTTCCTGCGGCTCGTCGCGCCGACGGACGAAGAGATTGCCACCGGGGCCAGGCATCCAGCGGGCTATTTGCACCTGCCACGCGGCACGGAGGCCGAGTGGGTCAAGCAGCTCGTCGCCGAGCAATTGGTGACCGTGAAGACCAAGCGCGGCTTTGCGCGACTGGAATGGCAGAAGCTGCGGGAGCGAAATGAGGCGCTGGATTGCCGGGTCTACGCCCGGGCCGCGGCCTGGATCGCTGGCGCCGACCGCTGGTCCGAGCGCAAGTGGCGCGATCTCGAGGCCCAGGTCGGTGCGGAGACGAAGGAGGCTGCCGTCGTGGAAACGCCTCTGCCGCCGGCGATAACGAGTCCGCCGATCGCGCCGGCGCCCACTGCCGGTCGCATCCGCCGCGCCCGCCGCAGGGGGTGGCGCGTGTTCCGGTCGAGCTACATGGATTGAGGCCCGGCCATGACCCTGGACGAATTGAAGTCGCAGCGCGAGGCGCTGCTCGCGGCGCGCTTTCGTGGCGTGCGCACCGTAGAGGTCGAGGGCCGTCGAATCACCTATGCCACCGATGCCGAAATGGCCATGGCGCTCGCCGACCTCGAGCGACGGATCGCGGCGCTGGAAACGAGCGGTCGCCGCCGACGCATTCTCACGTCCGCGACCAAAGGGCTCTGATGGGTGCGATCGCCACGTTGTCGCGGCTGCGGCGGCGCGTGGGCGCCATGGTCGGCGGCTTCGAGGCTGGCCTCGGCAACCGGCGGCTCAAGGGCTTCCAACCGAGCCGCGTCCATCTCAACACGCTGGTGGCGTCGGCAGGCGCCGACATCACCGCCCGCGCACGGTGGCTCGTGCGCAACAACGGATACGCGGCCAACGCCATCGAGAGCTGGGCGGGCAATGTCGCCGGTGCCGGGATCAAGCCGTCATCGCTGATCAAGGATGCCGATCTCAAGACGCAGGTCCAGAAGCTTTGGCTCGACTGGACGGACGAAAGCGACGCCGAGGGTCTCACCGATTTTTATGGTCAGCAGCGGCGGGCGGCGCGCGAGGTGTTCATCGCCGGCGAGGTGTTCTTCCGATTCCGGCCACGCCGGGCGGTGGATGGCCTGGGGGTGCCGCTGCAGATGCAGATGATCCCGGCGGAGATGCTGCCGCTCGGTCGCAACGAACCCGTCGCCGGCGGCAATGTGATCCGCCAGGGGATCGAGTTCGACCGCATCGGCCGGCGCGTCGCCTACCATTTTCTCCGGCGCCACCCCGGCGACATGACCGACCCGGGCCTTGCCGGAGAAACCGTGCGGGTTCCAGCATCGGAGGTGGTCCACGTCATCGATGCCGTCGACGCCGGTCAGCTGCGGGGGGTCTCCCGGTTCGCGGCAGGGATCGTGAAGCTGTTCCTGCTCGACCAGTACGACGACGCCGAGCTCGATCGTAAGAAGGTCGCGGCGATGCATGCGCTGTTCATCACCACGCCGGCGCCCGCCGAGCCGTTCGACATGGCGGAGACCGAGGGACCGGACGGCGAGCGGAACCTGGACGTGCAGCCCGGCCAGATCCTGATGCTGGAGCCGGGAGAGGAGGTGCAGACCTCAGCGCCGGCCGATGTCGGCCAGACCTATGAGCCGTTCCAGTACCGCACATTGCTGCAGGTGTCGGCGGCGCTCGGCGTCCCTTACGCCTATCTCTCGAACGACATGCTGAAGGCTAACTACTCGAACTCGCGGCTCGCGCTGCTCGAGTTCCGCCGGCGGATCGAGGCCTACCAGCACGCCGTGATGGTCTGGCAGCTGTGCCGGCGCGTGTGGGCGCGGTGGATGGACATGGCGGTGCTATCGGGCGCGCTCGAAATGCCGGGCTACGAGGCGCGCCGGCGCGAGTATGTCGCCTGCGATTGGCTTCCGCCGAAGTGGGACTGGATCGACCCGCTCAAAGATGCTCGCGCCGAAATCGAACAGATCGAGGCGGGGCTGAAGAGCCGCACCCAGGCGCTCGCCGAACGCGGCTACGACGCCGAGCAGGTGGATGCGCAAATCGCAGGCGATAAGGAGCGCGAAAGAACGCTCGGCTTGGTGTTCGGTTCGGCGGCGGCATCGAAGATCTTCGAGCAAACAGACCAGTCGGAAGTCCCGTAACATGCCAATGCCAACGCCCAAGGCCCGTGAGGCATGTCTCACGGCCGCAGAAGTCCGTCGCTTGCTTCGATATGAACCTGAAACCGGGACGTTCCGTTGGCGGATCGACACCAGGAATACCGCGGCCGGCGATATCGCCGGCAGCCGGCAATCGCGCGGCTATTGGCATATCAAGATCGACCGTCGTCTCTACATGGCGCATCGCTTGGCTTGGCTCTACGTCACGGGCGAGTGGCCGATCGGGCACATCGACCACATAAACGGCAATCGGTCCGACAATCGCTTCGTCAATCTGAGGATCGCGACCAACAGCGAGAACGCGCGGAACTCTCGGAGGCATATCAATAACGCGTGTGGATACAAAGGCGTCCATTACAAGAAGCGGCTGAACAAATTTGTCGCTCAGATCAACGTCGACGGACGCGTTCGTCACTTGGGCGTCTTCAAAACGGCCGCCGAAGCGCATGCTGCCTATTGCAAAGCTGCGAAGGAGCATTTCGGCGAGTTTGCGCGCGCGGCTTGAGCGCCTCGCTGGCGAAAGTACAGCCACGACGCCGAGCAGGTCGACGCCGAAATCGCCGCCGACCAGGCCCGTGAACGCGTTCTTGGACTCGCCTTCGGCGGCACGGCCGATCGCCCGACGATGCCGGCGGAACCGAACGCCGAAAGCCAAACCGCGGGCGGCGCCTGAAGGGTTGCCGCGGCGCGCTCTTAGGAACGGAGACAATGACCGACCTGCCTCACGTTGCGTCCCGGATCTTCGGGACGCCGCTGCTTGTCGCGCGCCCGAAACTCGAGGTCATCCTCGGCGTACTGGGACCGCGGCTTGCAGGACGACAGGCGGCTCTGCCGGTTGAGGACGAGCCGGCGGCCGTACCGGCAGCGCACAGGACGCCCGAGGGCATCGCCATCGTGCCGGTCATCGGCACGCTCGTGAACCGGTCGAGCTGGGTCGCCGCGGCGAGCGGGCTGACCGCCTATAGCGAAATCGCCGACAGCATCGAGGCAGCCGCCACCGATCCGGCCGTGCGTGGGATTCTTCTCGAACTGGACTCGCCCGGCGGCGAGGTGGGCGGACTGTTCGACCTCGTCGATTGGATCGGCGCGGTACGGACCGAAACCGGCAAGCCGGTCTGGGCGGTTGCGAGCGAAGGTGCGCTGTCAGCCGCCTACGCCATCGCCAGCGCCACCGACCGGATTTATGTCACCCAGACCGGCGAGATCGGATCGATCGGAGTGGTCGCCGTCCATGTCGACGAGAGCGGCGCCGACCGCCAGGCGGGCCTTGCCTGGAGCTTCATTCATGCCGGCGCCCGGAAGGTCGACGGCAACCCGCACCAGCCGCTGTCGGACCGGGCCCGCGCCGACCTGCAGGCCGATGTCGACGGGATCTACGACCGGCTGGTGGCGCTGGTCGCCGGGAATCGCAGGCTGTCGCCCGAGGCGGTGCGGGCCACCGATGCAGCCATCTACCGCGGCGACAAGGGTGTCGCCGCCGGTCTTGCGGACCGCGTCGGCACGCTGGACCGGGCCCTGGCCGACATGACCGCCCAACTCGCCCGTCCGCCGGCGGTTTCGTTGCCGCGCAGCCGGGCACCTTTCTCTCACTCACCCCCGAAGGAGCTTTCCATGAACGACGACCACTCTGCCGGTGTGGCGGATCCCGTGCCTGTCCCGGACAATCCCGCTGTTACCGCGGCCGTGCCGAAATCCGCCGCTGCCGAGCCCGCCCTGCCCGCTGCTTCCGTCGAACAGCGGCTGCGCGCGGAATACGCCGAAATCGCCGCCATATCGGCTCAGGCCGCGCGCCTGGGCGTCAGCATCGACCTGTCCGAGGCCATGGCCAAGGGCATCCGGCCCGATGCGTTGCGCCGGTCCGTGCTCGACGAGCTCGCGGCCCGGGCCGAGGCGACCGCGGTCGTGTCCGCCGCGCCGCGTGCCGCCGCCGCCGGCGACAGCCCGATCGTCCGCCGCGCCCGCGAACGCGCGGCCGACGCCGCCAAGACCCGCCCGTAGTCCGATCCTTTATCCCGAAGGAGGCTCCCTATGACTGTGCTCACCATGTCGCCCACGCTTGGCGACCTGCTCAAGTATGAACTCGACCGCAATGTCCAGCGCGAGGCCGTCACGCTTCTGCAGGGCGCCAATTACAGGCTCGGTTCGGTGCTCGGCAGGATCACCAAGGGGGCGGTGTCCTCGGCGGCCAGGGCTGGCGGCAACACCGGCAACGGCACGCTCACACTGGCCAGTCCTGCCGCCGATGCCACGGCCAAGTCTGGCGTCTACAAGGTCCGCTGCTTCGAGGCCGCGACCAATGGCGGCTCGTTCACGGTCATCGACCCCGACGGGTTTCAGATCGGCATCGCCGTCATCGGTCAGGCATTTGCCAATGGCGTGAACTTCACCATTGCCGACGGCGCCACCGACTTCGTGGTGGGCGACGGCTTCGATGTCACGGTGGCCGCCGGGTCCGGCAAGTACCGGCTCTCGCCGGCCACCGATTTGGACGGCTCGGACAAGGCTGCGGCGATTCTCATCGAGGACAAGGACGCCACCGCCGCGGACAGGACCGCGGTCGTCCTGGTGCGCGGCCCCGCCGTGCTGTCCAAAGTCGCGCTCGTCTACGAGGCGTCCGTCGATCAGCAGGCCGAGAAGGACGCCAAGCACGCCCAGCTCGCCGCCGCCGGCATCGTCCCACGCGACGCCGCCTGAGCTCAGTCCCCAAGGAAAGGAACTCTATCCTATGAACCTCGTAATCAATCCCTTCGACGCGAGCGGTTACACCCTCGCCGAGATGACGCAGGCCATCAACATCCTGCCCAACGTCTACACCCGGCTCGGGCAGCTCGGCCTGTTCCGCTTCGAGGGTGTCACCCAGCGCAGCGTCATCATCGAGCAGGCCGAGGGCGTGCTCAACCTGCTGCCCACGGTGCCGCTCGGCGGCCCGGCCACCGTCGCCAACCGCGACACCCGCTCGATGCGGTCCTTCACCGTCCCCTGGATCCCGCACGATGACGCGATCACGCCCCAGGACATCCAGGGGGGCCGTGGCTTCGGGGTTGCCGACGCCGCCGACCCGCTCGCGACCATCATGGAGCGCAAGCTTACGCGCATGCGGGTCAAACACGCCCAGACCCGAGAATACATGGAGATCAACGCGCTCAAGGGCATCGTCAAGGACGGCGCCGGGACCACGCTCTACAACTACTTCACCGAGTTCGGGCTGTCGCAGCAGGCGGTCGACTTCGTGCTCGGCACCGGCACCACCAACATTCAGACCAAGGTGCGCGAGGTCCTGCGTAAGGTCGAGACCGAGCTCAGGGGGGAGACCATGAACGGCGTGCTCGCCATGGTCAGTCCGGAGTTCTTCGACAGGCTGATCGGTCATGCCAAGGTCGAGGACGCCTACAAGTATTTCTCCTCGACCGGCGCCCAGCCGCTGCGCGAGGACACCCGCCGGCGGTTCCCCTTCGCCGGCATCGTGTTCGAGGAATACAACGCCACGGTCACGCTATCGACGGGCGCGACCGAGACGCTGGTCACGGCGAGCGAGGGCATGGCCTTCCCGCTCGGCACCCTCGACACCTTCGTCACCTATGGCGCGCCGGCCAACCTGATCGAGACGGTGAACACCATGGGGCTGCCCATGTATGCCCGCCAGCTCGCCCGGCAGGACGGCACAGCCATCGACGTGAAGACCGAGGCCTCGATCCTTCCGGTCAACAAGCGCCCGCGGCTGGCGGTCCGAATCCACAGCAGCAACTGACGATCTCCCGCACGTCAGCTGACCCGCAAGCGTTCGCAAAAAAGAAGGAACGGCCACCGCTACGCGCTCCACAGGGCCTCGGCCACGCGAATCGTCTGTAGCTGATGCGAATCGTCTTGTCAGATTCCGAGCCTTTCTTGCAGACTGGCGTCCGAAGGGCAGCTGGGCAAATTCCGCGCGTACTGCGGCCTTACGCAATTGAATGGCGTTGACCTCAGCTGTAATGCAGAATGGACTTCGGCAACCAATGGGATCGATGGCGCAGCTTGCGTTAAAGGTCGACGAGTTTAGGACCCGGATCATCTCACCGCTCATTGAGATGGGGGCCTATGAAGCGCTTTGGTTACAGCCGGGCGCGTCCTTCAAATCGATAGCGGACAAGTTTCGAGCCGATAAGGAGGCGGTGCCCTCCGACTTCGTGCCAAAGTCGTTGGCAACCGAAACCGCCCATCGTGTATTGGACGTTATGCGCGCCGATGGCGTGAACGGCTTTGGCGTCCGCGTCCATGGTGCCGGCGAGTATCCAACTAAGCTGCGGGATGCAAAGCACCCAATCGAACTGCTTTACTACCGAGGCTGGTGGGATCTCGTTGATACCCGCTGCGTCGCAATCGTTGGGACACGGAACCCTACAGAGGAGGGCATTGGGCGCACTCGGCGTCTCGTCCGCCAACTGGTCGGGGACGGCTTCACGATCGTTTCTGGTCTCGCCAAGGGTATTGATTCGGAGGCCCATCGGGCTGCGGTTGATGCTGGAGGCAAGACCATCGCCGTATTAGGGACCCCCCTGAATCGGACATACCCCGCTGAGAACGCGGATCTGCAGTCGCGCTTGGCCAAGGACTTTCTGTTGATCAGCCAGGTTCCGGTTTTGAAATACCTGCAGGCGAAGAATCCCCGGGTGAACAGCTACTTTTTCCCGGAGCGAAACGTCACGATGTCGGCGCTAACGCTCGGAACCGTAATCGTCGAAGCCGGCGAGACCTCGGGCGCTCTGTACCAAGCTCGCGCTGCGATCGAGCAGGGGCGAAAGCTCTTTATTCTCGACAGCTGCTTCAACCGTCGGGATCTCGCTTGGCCCGCGAAATACGCCGACCGCGGAGCCGTTCGCGTCGCGGACTATGAGGACATCCGCGCATGCCTACCGTTGGCGGAGCCTTCCGCGGCCTAGCTTTGCGTGTACAGCAAGCTACAAAAGATCGATGAGCTCACCCGCGCGGACCATGTTTTCCTCGAGGAGGATGACGACTGTTACTTCATGGGACCGGCGTCTGGACAACGGCGCAGCCAACAAGAATGAAACCGGACGCGAGTGCCATCAGTGCGTTACGCATGTCGCCCCCCAATCATTTACAACAGGTTCACCACCATCTATGGCCGGCCGAGGCTGGAAATTCGTCCACGCGCGGCCCAAGGAAAACGCGGGCACTCGCTGTAGAATTTTCCCAGTCTAGCCGATCGGAATACACCCCGCCACGTGCCGGCACTGACGTATTCCGCCGAATCTCCCAACGGGTAGAAGCGGTTGCGGGTCTCCACCCAAAATGTAGTGCCCCGCACCAAAAAGTGAGTCAGAGGCAGTAACGCGGCGTCTTTTCATACGGCCGCCTCGGGCTTTGCCTCCACAATTGCCTCCACATAGGTGCGATCGATCTCCGGCAGCGGCCCGCCATGGATGGTGGCCTCGAAGGCGCGCAAGCGGTTGTAGATCGACAACAGCTCCACGATCGTGGACCAGGACTGCACCAGATATTGGAACGACGAACGCACCTGGGCGAAGGCGTTGAGGATTTGGTTCATGGCGCCAAGCGTGATCTTGCCGGCGATGATGGTCGGCGCCAGCACGATATAGGGAAAGATGTTGTCGGTCTGGAGATAGAAGATCCGCGCCAGGTTGAAATACATGAAGTTGAGATACAGCCGGAAATAATTGGTGCGGACATGCTCGAAAAGCTGACGCGCCGTCGGCGGCTGCGCCCGCGTGGCGTCGTCCTCGCCATAGACCAGCTCCTTGCGATAGGCCGCCTCAACCCGCTGGTTGCGGAATTCCAGCCCAGGTAGCCGGATGCCGGCCAACGCCAGGAAACCCGTGCCGAACACCGACCACAGAATGGCCACCACGACGAGCGCATACGGTACCGCGCCGACGATGGGCAACTCCGTGACGTTGACCGAAAGGTCCATCAACACCGGCAGGAAGGCGATCAGGGTCAGCACCGCGTCCACGAAATTGACGGCGAGCCCTTCCATCGAAGTGGAAAAGCGCATGGTGTCTTCCTGCACGCGCTGGGAGGCGCCCTCGATGGTTCGCAACCGTGGCCAATGGGCCATGTAGTAATCGTTCATCGCCGTGCGCCAGCGGAAAATCCAATGGCTGACGAAGAACCGCGTGAAGACGTTCATGGCGACGGCCACGAAGGCGATGCCGGCGAAGTTCAAAAGCTCGCCATAGAGTTGGCTAGCCTCCACCGCCGCGGATCTCGACAGGGCCGCTTGGATGAGATCATAGAACGGGCGATACCAGGCGTTGATGGCGACGCTGACCTGCACCGAAAAATAGGCCTTGAAGATGATGAAGGCGGTGCCGAGGATCGACCAGTTGGACCAGGGATGCGGCGCCACGGCGCGCAAGGCCCCGGCAAAGATCGCCACCGCCAGCCCGTAATAGATATAAAACCACAGGAAAGCCGGCGAATAGAAGATGGCCACGCCGACGATCGGCGCATCACCCTTAGCCGCCGGCGGCATGCCGAAGACCGCGCCCAGATCGCGCCCGGCGACGTACCAAAAGGCGACCGTCGCGACGGTCCATGCCAGCATCGCCCACAACAACAGCTTGGGCCGGGGAAAGAACGACACGAACATGGGCAACGATCCTTTCACGACAGGTGCCCATCGGCGCGGTCGGTCGACCGGCACGACCAAGGCGGATGCCGGGAACTCTACCCCGGCGCCAACTTCCTTGACAAACCAACGAGGCAAACGCCTCGTATGTCAGGTTGTGGTTGCCATCGCGGCCTCATGTGTTACCCGTTTGGGCACATAAGGCCGCGTCGTCGCGGCGGTCCG
Source organism: Rhodospirillales bacterium (assembly GCA_947445225.1). Classification (GTDB taxonomy): domain Bacteria; phylum Pseudomonadota; class Alphaproteobacteria; order CACIAM-22H2; family CACIAM-22H2; genus SHVT01. The sequence continues at coordinate 2,491 of CANFCX010000040.1, read as the reverse complement.
GGGGTGAGGGCTTAGCCGTGGGTCTGCTGGGGTGGCTCGAAACGACCGACCTTTCGCACTGGATACGGACGTCGGATTTCGGATATTCGCTGGTTCTCGCGGCCCACGCGATTGGCATGGCTCTGGTCGCCGGCGTCTCATTCATGTTCTGCGCGCGGGCGCTAGGCCTGGCGAGAGACTTCCCGTTGTCGGGCTTCAACAGATTGTTCGCATGGGCCTGGTTTGGCTTTGCGTTGAGCGCGATTTCCGGCACCTTGCTCTTCGTCGGCCAGCCGCGACGGCTCCTCGCGAACTGGCCCTTCGACGTCAAATTGCTCCTCATCCTTATCGCCGGATTTTCGCTCCGGTATCTCGGTAAGACCCTGAGTGACATCGAGGGGTTGCGCGCGTGCGGCGATCTGCCGAGACATCTGAAAATCGTGGCGACTTGGCCGATTGTGCTCTGGCTCGGCGTTATCCTTGCCGGCCGGCTTATCGGTTATACGATGGGATCGCAGCCGCTCTAAACTAGGGCGCCGATACCCAAAGGCCGCGAACGGACGTTGGATGCGATGACCGAGACGGAAATTCTCAGCCTGCTCAAGGAAAGTTGGGTTGGCGCGACCGTTCGCAGCAGCACCTGGCTGTTCGGATTGGGCGAAACCATCCATTTCATCGGCATTTGCCTTCTTCTGGGGGCGATGCTGGTTGTCGATCTCAGACTCATGGGTTTTTTGCGCCCGATCCCCATGCGCGCGGCGCTTGCGTTTCTGCCGCTGGCGATCGTTGGCTTCGTGTTGGTTCTGATCACGGGAATCGAATTCTTCGTGGCCGATCCGTTCCTGTATTGGACCAATCCGGCGTTCAAGCTGAAGTTGTGCGTCATTCTGCTCGCCGGCATCAATGCCATCGGGTTCCGGCTCTTGGAACACAAACACGCCCTGACCCTGGCCGATGACGAAATCCCCGGCGCCTTCACCAGGGTGAGCGCGGGCCTATCGCTCGGTGCCTGGTTTTTTGTCATCGTTATTGGCCGCTTGCTGCCGATGTTCGAAGGGTCGCATGGCTTCTTCTAGCCGAGGTATTTAGGCCAAAGTTAACCGGTCCGGGCGTAGGCTGGCTGCAGCACCCCGGATAGGAAGACTTCGATGTTCAGCACCGCGACCATCACCGGCCCATCGGGTATGGCTGTGGAATTTCGCTACCCCGACGGCGTCCACATGCGATCCCACTTACAAGAGATCCTCGGCGGGCACGCCTATCCCACGCCGGCCACATGGCATGGTTACGTCCCGACGGTCGTCGTTGATATCGGGGCCAACATCGGGGCCTCCGCGATCTGGTTCTGGTCGCGGGCGCCGAAGGCTCGGATCGTGTGTTTTGAGCCGTCGGCCGAAAACTTCGCCTACCTCACATCGAACATGGCGAGTTGCGCGACCGCCGAACTCTTCCCCTGGGGGCTGTTCAACCGGGAGGGCGGCGCGACCATGCACCTGGGCGCTGAGCAGTGCATGCAGAACTCTATCGTTCGCAGCATCGAGACCGGGGCCAAGACCGAAGCCATAACCCTGCGCCGGGCATCATCGGAGTTCGACCGTCTTGGCCTCGACCGTATTTCGATCCTTAAACTCGACACCGAGGGATGTGAGGTCCCCATCCTTGAGGATCTGGGAACTCGGCTGGAGGCGATCGACCAGATTTACGTCGAGTACCATTCCGAGGAAGACCGCCGCGCGATCGATGCCATGCTCTCGCGACGTTTCATGCTTGCCCATGCGCGGGCGACGCAGATTCATCGCGGCGTGTTGCTTTATGTTACCCGTACCCTGGCCGAATCCGATCCGCTCCACGCCGCGATGCGGCTTGCGCGGCCACAATAACGGGCGGAGAAAGGACGCCACGCCCATTCGAGCGCGCGGAGGCAACCGGCCGGCCGGACTGTTGGGACATCGATGAAAGCCATTGCAGCGCCGACGCCAAGCTCGATCGAGCTTTTCACGCCCAAGCTGATCACCATTCTTCGGGAGGGCTACAGCCTCGGGAATTTTCGGTCCGATGCCATCGCCGGCCTGACGGTCGCGATCGTGGCGTTGCCGCTGTCCATGGCCATCGCCATCGCCGTGGGCGCCTCACCCGCGCAGGGCCTCTATACGGCTATCATCGGCGGCTTTTTTGTATCCGCGCTGGGGGGCAGCCGCTTTCAGATCGGTGGACCGGCCGGCGCTTTCATCGTGCTGGTTGGATCGACCGTGCAGGCTCACGGCATGGACGGACTCATCTTGGCGACCATCCTGTCGGGCTTGATTCTCTGCGCGGTCGGGTTCCTGCGGCTCGGCACTTATATAAAATTCATTCCCTACCCGGTGACCGTCGGTTTCACCGCCGGCATCGCCATCATCATTTTCGCCAGCCAGATCAAGGAGCTTCTCGGGTTATCCCTGGGAGGCACCGAGCCCGGCCCGCTGCTCCAGAAGCTGCCCGTTCTGTGGGCCGGTTTGCCGACGCTCGATTG
>CANFCX010000039.1 GCA_947445225.1 Rhodospirillales bacterium | reverse complement strand
GTGGCGTCCGCGGGTTGCAACTCAACCGCGCGCTCCAGATAGACGACGGCATCCGGGAAACGCCCCATGCGATACAGAGCCCAACCGAGCGAATCGATGATGTAGCCGTTGTTGGGACGAAGCTCGACCGCGCGCTCCAACATCCGCAAGGCGCGCTCGATATTTAGACCCTGATCCACCCAGGAATAAGCCAGGTAGTTCATGACGTCCGGCTGCTCGGGCTGAAGCTCCAGGGCGCGCACGAAATCGGCTTCGGCACGCGGCCACTGCTTCGATCGCTCCAGGGCGATCCCGCGACCGTACAAGATGCCCCAATGCCGCTGTTCAAGCCGGGGAATACGCGCGATGGCGCGATCGTAGGCCTGAGCCGAGTCGGCGTAGCGGTCCTTCGTGCGATAGAGGCCGGCCAGCGCCAACAACGCGTCGGATCGGGCGGGGCGCTCCTCGGCCATGCCAAGCAGCAGCTTCGTCGCCTCGTCGGTGCGGTCCAGCGTATTGAGCGTTTCGGCCAAACGAATGCGGGCGATCCAGCCGAAAGGCGAGTCGGGCCGCACGGCCTTGTAGGCCAACACGGCGTCTTCATCACGACCCTGAGCATCGAGGATTTCGCCGATTGTGACCTGTGCGGCCGGGAACTCCGGCCGCAAATGGATGGCGAGCCGGGTAAAATAGAGCGAGGTCTGTCCGCCGGCATCCTGGCGAAGCAGTCCCGCGACGTTGAACAATGCCTCGGCCATGCCCTCCAACGCCGTCGAAATCGGCCGTTCGCGCGACGGGGCGAGGAAATCCGATTCGGGATTTTGCCGTTCATACCGCTCGTAGAGGGTCTTTGCCTCCGCCTCCCGGTTGGCTCTCGAGAGGAAGGAGCCATAAGCCTCGAAGGCTCGCAGGGGTGGGTTGGGCTGGTTGAACACCGCCCGGTAACTCACCTCGGCCCCGTCGTTGATCCCGGCCAGATCGTTGATATAGGCGGCATGGAGGTCGTGAAGCTGGGCGAACCCGCTATTGTCGGCCAGCGGCACAAGCGCCTGCAGCGCCGCCGCCGTCCGCCCCTGGCCCTGCATTGCCCAGGCCGATAGCAGCGGGACGAAAAGCCGGTTGGCGCCGGTGCGGGGAATGAGGCCCAGCCGGCGTTCCACCTCCGCCAGCTTGCCGGTCTTGGCGTCCTCGATCGCCAGGACCAACCCGGCCAGGGGCGAGGCGGGCTGAAAATCGACAATACGCCGCGCCAGCGCGCCGGCTTCGCCCATGCGCCCGTCAGCCAGCATCAAATTATAGGCGCGATTCAGCAGGTCGAAATTGTCGGGGTCGTCCTTCAGGGTCGCGGCGATATAGTCGGCGGCCTTGGATATTTCGCGGACCGTTTCCGCGTGGCGGCCGGCGAGATAACGCCCGGTGGCGGTTTCCTCCGACGGTACCAATTCGGCCATTTGCGTGGGCGCACCGGGGCCGGCGACGGGTGCTCGCGGGCGCTCGGCGGCGCAGGTGGCCAGCGGCATGGCCAGGACAAGGAACCCCAGATGGCGAAGCGCGCCGATGCTGAAATAGCCCCAGGCGGACCGTGCGTCATGCTTGGTCATGTGGATCCCGATTTGCGGCCCGGCGCCACGTTTTTGCTGGCCCGGCCGAATCCGCCGTCGCCGGCGGCGTTTGAGACAAAAGTTGACACCAATCTAGTCGCCCGAGGCGATTTCGCCAATCCCGATAATGCCCGCGGCACTCCCGATGGCCGCCGCCCCCAGCAAAACTGCGGTTTTCTAAAGAATCGGTAATGTGCTGCCGGGTGAACTACATACCGGTGTAGTTGGGACCGCCGCCACCTTCGGGAACGACCCAATCGATGTTCTGGGTGGGGTCCTTGATGTCGCAGGTCTTGCAGTGAACGCAATTGGCGGCATTGATTTGCAGCCGCGGGTTGCCATCGCCGTCACGCAGGATTTCATAGACCCCGGCCGGACAATAACGCTGCTCCGGGGCATCGAAATCCGCGAGATTGATCGATATGGCCTTTTGCGGATCGCGCAGTCGCAGATGAGATGGCTGGTTTTCCTCGTGGTTGGAATTGGATAGGAACACCGAAGACAGGCGGTCGAAGGTCAAACGGCCGTCGGGCTTGGGGTAGTTGATCGGTCGCGCCGCCGCCGCCGGGTACAAGGATTTGTGGTCCGGGTGATGGCGCAGGGTCCAGGGCGCCCGCCCCCTGAAGATGTAGGTGTCGATCGCGGCGTTGAGCAGCCCCACCCACAGGCCCCACCGAAACCCGGGACGGACGTTGCGGGCCTGAAACAACTCCTGGCCCACCCAGCTCTGTTTCAGGGCGCGCGGATAATCGGCAAGCTCCCCGTTCTTGCCCGCGGCCAGCGCCGCGGCAACCGCCTCCGCCGCGAGCATTCCGGACTTCATGGCGGTATGGGTCCCCTTGATCTTCGGGGTGTTGAGAAAACCCGCGGTGCAGCCGATGAGCGCGCCTCCCGGGAAGGTCAACCGAGGGATCGATTGATAGCCGCCTTCGTTGAGGGCGCGGGCGCCATAGGCGATTCGCCGCCCGCCCTCCAGCAAGGGACGTACCGAGGGATGTGTCTTAAACCGCTGAAACTCCTCGAAAGGGCTGAGATAGGGATTTTCATAGTCCAACCCGACCACGAACCCGATGGAAACAAGGTTCTTGTCGAAGTGATAGAGGAAGGATCCGCCATAGGTCCGCGAGTCCAGCGGCCACCCGACCGTGTGAACCACCTGTCCCGGTCGGTGTTTTGCCGGGTCGATCTCCCAAAGTTCCTTGATCCCCAGGCCGTAGGTCTGCGGATCGGACTGAGACCGCAAATCGAAACGCCGGCTGAGTTGTTTGGTCAGGGAGCCATGGCTGCCTTCGGCGAGCAATGTGTAGGTCGCTCGGAGTTCGACCCCGGGCTGGTGATGCGAGGTGGGTTTTCCGTCGCGGCCGATACCCATGTCGCCCGTGGCCACGCCAGTGACGCGGCCGGTGTCGTCATAAAGAATCTCCGCCGCCGCAAACCCGGGAAAGATCTCCACCCCAATGGCCTCCGCTTGACCGGCCAGCCACCGACAGAGATTGCCCAGGCTGACAATGTAGTTGCCGTGATTGCGCATCTGCGGGGGTGTCGGCAGGCGAAGGTTCAGTTCTTGCGTGAGCAGGACAAAACGATCGTCGGTCGCCGGTGTCGTCAAAGGGGCGCCCCGTTCCCGCCAATCGGGGATCAACTCGGCGAGCGCCCGCGGCTCGATCACGGCTCCGGACAGGATATGGGCGCCGACTTCGGAGCCCTTTTCGAGCACGGCGACTCGCAGTTCGCGCCCGGACGCTAACGCCAATTGGCGCAGGCGGATCGCGGCGGCGAGGCCGGCTGGGCCGGCGCCAACGACAACAACGTCGTATTCCATTCTTTCACGAGGCATGTCGGTCTCTCTGATGTTTGGAGAATTCAGGCGGCCTTGATGGCCGCGATGGGTCGCGAAAATTCGGCGATGATGTCTCGATAAAGCTGGCGTTTGAAGGGGACGATAAGGTCCGGCAATTCGGCGATTTCGGCCCACCGCCAGGCCAGGAATTCAGGGTGCTCGGTGTCCAGATTGAAATCCGAATCTCCGCCCAGGAATTGCATGAGGAACCATTTTTGGGCCTGGCCGCGATAACGCCCGCCCCATAATTTCCCGACCAGTTCAGGCGGCAGGTCATAACGATGCCAGATCCGGCTTTCCGCAAGAATGCGGGCTTTGTTCGTTCCGACTTCCTCGGCCAGCTCGCGCATGGCGGCGGCGCCCGGCATCTCGCCCGCATCGATGCCCCCTTGCGGCATCTGCCAGGACTCGCTCGGCATGTCGATGCGTTGGGCCACGAACACGCGGGCACGTCCATCGACCAGCATGATGCCGACGCCGCGACGATAGTCGGCGGGTACGTCCTCGGCGCCGTCCATTAGTCTTTTTGCCGGTCCGCGACGGCGGTCAGGGGCACCAGGACAAGTCCCTTGGCCTCCAGCCCGGCGATCCATTGCCCCAGCCGCTCGAAGGTCACGGGGTAGGGGTTGGCCATGGCGACGGCCGCGCCATTCTGGCGGGCGAGACGTTCGATTTCGGCGAGGCGGCCATCGATGGCCACACGCGAGGCCTCATGGTCGATGAACCGATCGTTGATAGCGCGCGGCAGGCCGATCTCGCGGGCGAGCCGGGCGGCTACACTCTCCGGGGCCGAACGGCTGTCCAGGAACATCAGCCCGCGGTCCTTGAGCGCCGCCAGAATCGGCGAAACCGCGTCGGCGGAGACCGTAAACCGCGATCCCATGTGGTTCGTTACCCCGACATAACCGTTCACCCGGCCCAGAACCCATTCCAGCCGCCCGAGATTTTGCGGCGCCGTTAGGCTGGTCAACAAGGTCTGCGGTCCCGGGTCGTTGGCCGGATAGTTGAAGGGCTCCATGGGCAGGTTGAGCAGGACTTCATGCCCGGCGGCGCGGGCCAACTGGATCCATTGCGCCAGATTTTCCCCATAAGGCGAAAAGGCCAAGGTGACGCTGCCGGGAAGCTGCTGAATAGCGGTCGTCGTGGCGGTGGCGCGAAGGCCGAGATCGCTGACCACAACGGCGATGCGCGGCCGCTTGTCGTTGTCATCGAACGGACGTGCGTAGAGCCGCCAAGGCATGGCCGCCAAGGCCGCTGCCGCCGGCGAAACGGCCTGGGCCAGCTCGGGGCCGGGCGGTTGTGGCGGCGGAGAAACCGCGGGCGGTGCGGCCGCCGGCCTGGCTTCGGGACGCGGCGCTGGCGGCGGTGGCGGTGGTTTGGGACTCTCCACGGGTTTGGGGGGCTCCGGCGCCGGCGGTTCCACCGCGGCGACTTGCGGCGCCGGGGTCGCGGCGACCGGCGGAGGGGCCGGCGCCGCCTCCCGCGCGGTGTCGGCTGATCCCATTGGGGTGATCGCAATCACCGTGGCCGGTCGCGCGGCCATGGATGGCGGAGGCTCGGCGACAAAAGCGAGCCAAACCCAGACCCCGGCCACGACAAACAGCGCCCAGGCCGATGCGAGAGCGACTGTTCCGCGGTCCAGATGAGGAAGCCTCGCCATCCCGCGATCCTAAATCATCGGCATTGGCTATCGCTAGCCGAGGCCCGCCGGCGCCGCCCCCCGACAGCGCCGGCGGTAATAACCGTTAGTTCGTGGCGCGAGGGCTGAACAACGCCACGCCGCGCAGAAGGTCAAGCGCGCGGGCGAGTTGGTAGTCCTGCGCGCTGCCGATTTCCGCGCCTTCGCCTTGAGGTGCGGCCGGTGCCGCGGGCGCCGCCGCCGGTTGTTGTTGGCCGGGGTTGCGCAGGGCTCCGCGCAAATCCGCTTCGCGACGCGACGCCGCCGCGTCCAGCGGCTCGATGCGCGATTGCTCCACGGCGATGTCGGGTTCGATGCCTTGGGCCTGGATCGAGCGGCCCGACGGCGTGAAATAACGGGCGGTCGTCAGCCGGACCGCGCCTTGGCCCGAAAGCGGGATGATCGTCTGAACCGAACCCTTGCCGAAGGATTTGGTGCCCAGAAGAATCGCCCGGCGGTGATCCTGCAGGGCGCCCGCGACGATCTCCGACGCCGACGCCGAACCAGCGTTGATCAGCACAATCACCGGTCGGCCTTCGGCCAGATCGCCGGCGCGGGCGTTGAACCGCTGGGCGTCGTCGGCTCGCCGACCGCGCGTGGATACGATCTCACCCTTGTCGAGGAAGGCGTCGGACACGGCGACCGCCTGATCGAGGAGGCCCCCGGGATTGTTGCGGAGGTCGAGAACGAAACCCTTGAGTTTGGTGCCGACCTGTTCGCGGATTTTCGCGACCGCGGTCTTGAGCCCGCTTTCGGTCTGCTCCGTGAACGAAGTGATGCGGACATAACCGATGTCGCCCTCGGCCCGATAACGCACCGATTGCACTTTGACGACCGCGCGGTTCAGCGTGATATCGAAGGCATCGACATTCTCGCGGCGGATGGTGAGTTTGATGGCGCTGTTGACCGGGCCGCGCATGCGGTCGACGGCGTCGGCCAGGGTCAAGCCCAAGACCTGTTCGCCATTGATGTGGGTGATGTAGTCGCCCGGTTTGACGCCGGCGCGCGAAGCGGGCGTGTCGTCGATCGGCGACACCACCTTAACCAGGCCGTTTTCCATGGTCACTTCGATGCCCAGGCCGCCAAATTCGCCCCGCGTTTGCACCTGCATATCGCGGAAGGATTTGGAATTCATGTAGCTCGAATGGGGATCGAGCGCGCTCAACATCCCGTTGATGGCGGCCTCGATCATCGCCTCGTCTTTTACCTCTTCCACGTAGTCGGCGCGGATGCGCTCGAAGACGTCGCCGAAAAGGTTGAGCTGTCGATAGGTCTCCGACGTATTGGTTTGGGTCAATACCGGAAGCGGGGCAACCGCCAGCACCCCGAGGGCGCACGCCGCAACAATCCATCCGCGCTTCATTATTTCGCCTTTTCGTTGCGAGCCGCAATCCACGGGAGCGGGTTAATGGGTTGCTCCCTCCGACGCAATTCAACATAGAGGCTGGGAACGCCGCCGTCCGGCCGGCCCATGACGCCGATCGGCTCTCCCGCCGCCACCCACTGCCCGGGCACGCTGTCAACCCGGGCGAGTCCCGCAATCAAGCTATGATAACCGTCGCCATGCTCCAGGATCAAGATTTCGCCGTATTGCCGAAAGAGTCCGGCGAAAACAACGATTCCATCATAAGGTGCAACCACTTGCGCATCGGCGCGGGTCTCGATGGTCAACCCCTTGGCGGATTGACCGAATTCATTGGTCTGTCCGAATTGGCTGATTATCCGACCGCGCGCCGGCAAGAGGAGTCTTCCGCGCGCCTTCTCGAAATCCAGGCGGGGCGCGGAAATCCCTTCTTCCAGCGCCATTCGGCCGGCGGGCGCCGCGATCCGGCGGGCCTCGCGTTCGGCTTCCAGGCGGGTCAGCAACTCGCGAAGATCGCCAGCCGCGACCGCCAATTCCGCTTGATGGGAGGCCTGTACACGCCCCGCTGTTTCGTTCTGGCGTTGCAAGGCGGTCTTGCGAGCGACCAAGTCGTCGAGGTGTTGCCGATCGCGCGATAGCGCGGCGGCGACCACCGCGATCTCGCTTCGCTGCCGCGCGGTCTGTTCGCGCAATTGACCGAGGTCGGCGACGTGCCGCCGCAACGCCGCCGCCTTTGCCTCGATGCGCGGCAACATATCGGCGAGGATATCGGCGGAGCGAACGGCATCAAGCGGGCCCATCGGCATCGCGATCAACAGCTCCGGCGGCTGGCGTCCGAGGCGGGCAAGCACGCCGAGAAGTCCGGAGAGTTCTCCGCGTCGCCGGCCCAGATCGGCGGTTCGGTCGCCGATTTCGGCGTCGAGCGCGGCCAATGTCGATTCGAGCGCGGATAACTCTTCTTCGCGATCCTGAGCGGCGGAGGCGACCGCGGTCACGCTAACGCGCAGTTTCTCGATTTCCTTCGCCGCCGCCGCCGCCGCCTGATCGAATTGCTCGCGGCGCTTCTGCGTTTCGCTCAACGCCTTTTCGGTGCGTTGAAGCCGGCTCCTGATGTCGGCTTCGGTATCGGTTGCCGCCGCGGCCGGCGCTGCCCACGCCGCCGACAGGGCCAGCGCCATCAATGCAAGGAACCTAATGCGCGGCACGGTCGGCGACTCCCTCGGCGGGAGCCATGGCGGCGCGTGTCGTGCTGCGCTCGGATGTCTCTCCGCGCGGATCGAACAACACGCGGCCGGTCATTTCACTCGGCTTAGGTATTCCGAACAGGGACAGAAGTGTCGGCGCGACGTCGGCGAGTTGTCCGCCATGCATGGCCTCCACCCAGGAAGGCGCATTGACCAGGATCGCCGGAACCGGGTTCAGCGTATGGGCGGTATGCGGTTCGCCCGTCGTCGCCTCGCGCATGGTTTCGGCATTGCCGTGATCGGCGGTGATGAACATCGCGCCGCCGGCCTTCTTGATTGCAGTTTCCAGCCGGCCGAGCGCGACATCGACGGCTTCGACCGCCTTGATCGCCGCTTGTGTGTCGCCGGTGTGTCCCACCATGTCGGTATTGGCGTAATTGGCCACGATCAGATCGAAACGGCCCGAGGTTATGGCCTCGACGAGCCGGTCCGTGACCTCGGGCGCCGACATTTCGGGTTTCATGTCATAGGTCGCGACGCGGGGCGAGGGGACGAGGATTCGTTCCTCACCGGGGAATTCACGCTCTTCCCCACCATTGAAGAAAAACGTGACATGCGCGTATTTCTCGGTCTCCGCGATGCGCAGCTGGCGAAGACCGGCGCGGGCGACGATCTCGCCGATCCCGTTGGCCAGAGCTTGGGGCGCGAACATGGTCAGCATGAGTTTGCCGAGCGCCGAGGAATATTCGGTTAGGCCCGCCGCCGCCGCGAATCGCACGACTTTCCCGCGCGGAAAGGCATCGAAATCCGAGACGAGCAGCGCCGTGAGAATCTGGCGGGCGCGGTCGCTGCGGAAATTGGCCATCAACAGGCCGTCGCCGTCGTTCATCCCCCGATAACCGGCGATAACGGCCGGCCGCACGAACTCGTCGGTGATGTCGGCGGCATAAGCGCGATCGATCGCGGCGATCGGATCGGCGGCCGTGTCGCCCTGGCCTTCGACCAAGGCGTCGTAGGCAAGTTTGGAGCGGTCCCAGCGCTTGTCGCGATCCATGGCGTAGTAGCGGCCCGCGACCGTGCCCAAGCGAAGGCCCTTAACCGCGCGCAAGGCCGAGGCGCAGGCGCCAAGGTATTCCCGCGCGCTTTTGGGCGGCGTGTCGCGGCCGTCGAGGAACACATGAAGGGCGATTTCGAGGCCGGCATCGCTGAGGATGCGCGCGAGAGCCAGGATGTGATCTTGATGGGAATGAACGCCGCCGGGCGACATCAAACCCATCAAATGAACTTTGCCACCGGATTTCCGCACGGTTTCGATGAAGGTCTTGAGCGATGGGTTCGTTGCCAGCGATCCGTCGGCGACCGCGAGATCGATCCGCGGCAGGTCCTGCATGACGACCCGGCCGGCGCCCAGATTCATATGCCCGACCTCGGAATTGCCCATTTGACCGGGGGGCAATCCGACATTGAGTTCGGAGGCCTGCAACAACGCGTGTGGGCAATCCCGCCACAGCCGCCGCCACACCGGGGTGCGGGCGAGCGCTACCGCGTTGTCGCTGTTGTCTTCGCGATGGCCCCAACCATCGAGAATACACAGGACAATCGGGCGCGGACGGGAGGGCGAGGTCATGGATCAACCAACACTATAGGCAGGGTCCCCGCTCAAGAATAGCCACGAAATCCGGCATTGCCTTCAACTTCCCGGCAAGACCGCCGGATGGCGCCTCAAGCGCGATGGTAGGGATGGCCGGCGAGGATGGATTCCGCCCGGTAGAGTTGTTCGGCCAGCATGATGCGCGCGAGCATATGCGGCCAGGTCATTGCGCCAAGCGACAGGACAAAGGCGGCATCGCGGATAAGCGAAGAGTCCAACCCATCGGCGCCGCCGATGACAAAAGCGAGGTCGGCTGGGCCGGAATCGCGCCAGTCGCCCAACTTGCGGGCGAACTGCGCGCTGGTCAGCGCGGTGCCGGCCTCGTCGAGGGCGACGATCCTGGCGCCTTTCGGTATCGCGCCGCGCAACAACTCGGCCTCGCGGTGTTTCAACACCTCGGCGGGAAGGCGGCGGCGTTCTTCAACTTCGGCGAGCTTGAGCGGAATTCGCAAACGACCGGCGTAATCATCGAACGTCTCCCGCAGAGGACCCGCGCGCAGACGGCCAACGGCCGCGAGGACGATTCGCATGGACGCGCCTGGCCGTGGACGGCGGCGTCAGGCGGTCATGGCAACACTCTGCTCGGGCAAATCCACGCTCCACATCTTTTCCAGATTGTAGAGCAGGCGTTGTTCCGCCCGGAACAGATGGACGATGATGTCGCCCGCATCGACCAGCACCCAGTCGCCCTGAGACAACCCCTCGACGGGAACGGCGGGGATCCCCTTGGCTTTCAATTTTTCAACGAGGTGCCCGGTCATCGCGCCGAGCTGGCGGTGAGAGCCGCCCGTGGCAATCACCATGAAATCGGCCATCGAAGTGCGGCCGGCGACGTCGATTGTAACGATCTCCTCGGCCTTGTCGGCGTCGAGAGAGGTTTGAACCAGTTTGAGCAGGGCCTTGACGGTCGGCCGTGCCTTTTTTCTCGTTGCGATTGCGCGCTCCTTTCTGCCTTGGTTCGGCTCCCGAGCGATTTCACCCTCCGCCGTCTTGCTCCCGCGCCGCGCGAATCGCCGTGGCCGAAGCCGGGTGAAGCCGCGACGGGAAGAAGATCCAAGCCGGCGGCTTGGTCTCGACCAGCCTCGCGGCTGGCTTCGTCCCGTGCCTGAACCGGGCAAAACGCCTCGCGGCGGTGCCGGCCAGTCCTTTTAAAGAATAGGTAGAGCGGGCAAAAATCGCAATCGGTACGGTGTTAAAGATTGATGTCCATCGCTTCCAACGCGGGAATTGGATCAGGTTGTCCGCCCCCATCAGCCACACGAAGCGGCAACGCGGGAAGCGGCGCCGCAACGCCGCCAGTGTGCTGACCGTATGCCGGGTTCGCAGCAAAGTCTCGATATCCAAGACGCGGATGCGCGGATGTTTGGCCATGGCGCGCGCGCCGGCCAAACGTTCGGCAAGCGGCGCCATCCCTTTTTCGGGCTTCAGTGGATTTTGCGGCGACACCAGCCACCACACCTGATCCAGTCCAAGGCTGGCGAGGGCGAAAAGCGCGATGTGACGATGGCCGGCATGGGCCGGGTTGAAGGAGCCACCCAGCAATCCCACCCGCCGGGCCGGAGCGCGGCCGAGCGCCGCGGCGGTGTCCGAAGTGAAGCTCAGGGCCGAACCTGACCCTTGCCGCGCACGACGTATTTGTAGCTGGTGAGCTGCTCCGCCCCGACCGGTCCGCGGGCGTGGAGCTTGCCCGTCGATATGCCGATTTCCGCGCCCATCCCGAACTCGCCGCCATCGGCGAATTGCGTGGAGGCGTTATGCAGCACGATGGCGCTGTCGACGTGGGACAAGAATTTTTCCGCTGCCGCGGGATCGGCGGTGACGATGCTGTCGGTGTGATGAGAGCCGTATCGGTTGATATGGTCGATGGCGCCGGCAACGCCATCGACGACCCGCACCGAAATGATGGCGTCGAGATATTCGGTGGTCCAGTCCGCTTCCGTGGCCGCGATAGCGCGTGGCTCCAGGGCCCGGGTCTGGTCGTCACCGCGCACTTCGCAGCCCGCTGCGATCAGATCGTCGAGGATCGGCGTAAGATGTGTGGCGGCGGCGCGGCGGTCGATCAGGAGAGTCTCCGTGGCGCCGCAGACACCGGTACGCCGCATCTTGGCGTTCAGCACGATTTTCCGCGCCATCGCGAGATCGGCGGCGCCATCGACATAGACATGGCAGATGCCCTCAAGATGGGCGATGACCGGGATGCGACTTTCGCGCATCACGCGTTCGATCAGGCTCTTGCCGCCCCGGGGCACGATGATGTCGATCAGGTCGGGCATGGTCAGCATCAGACCGACGGCGGCGCGGTCGCGGGTCGGCACGAGCTGAATCGCCGCCTCCGGCAGCCCGGCCGCGGCCAGCCCTTGACGCAGGCAGTCGAGGATGGCCCCGGATGACCGAAAGCTTTCCGAACCGCCGCGGAGAATCACGGCGTTGCCCGATTTGAGGCACAGCCCGCCGGCATCGGCGGTCACGTTCGGGCGCGATTCATAGATGATGCCGATGACGCCGAGCGGCACGCGCACGCGGCAAATATTCAAGCCGTTGGGCCTGGTCCATTCCGCCATGACGGTCCCGATGGGGTCGGGCAGGGCGGCGATGTCATCAAGGCCCTTGGCCAATCCGTCGATACGGGCATCGTCCAGCAACAAGCGGTCGAGCATGGCGTCGCCCAGGCCCTGACGCCGGGCATCGGCCATGTCTTCGCGATTGGCGGCAAGAAGGGCGGCGCGGTCCTTTCGGATCGCTACGGCGGCTTCCCGCAACGCCCGGTTCTTCATCTCGGTCCCGGCCAAGGCGAGGGTAGCGGCGGCTTTGCGCGCGTTCTCCCCGATGGCGCGCATACGCGCCTCGAGGGGCTCGACCTCGCGGGCCTGGGTCGCGATCCGGGGCTGAATCATCGGAATTGGCTTCTCAATTACCCATCGCCAGATCGTCGCGGTGGATCATTTCGTCGCGGCCACGGTAACCGAGAATGGCCTCGATTTCACCGGTCTTGTGGCCGACGATACGCCGCGCGTCGGCGGCGCCATAGGCGGCCAAACCGCGACCAAGCTCGATTCCGTCGGGGCCGCGCACGGTCACCGGGTCGCCGCGCTCAAAATCGCCCTCGACGGATACGACACCGGCGGGCAGCAGGCTCTTGCCCGCGGCCAGCGCCTTGACCGCGCCGGAATCGACGTACAACGCCCCGACCGGCTGCAAGGTTCCGGCGATCCAGCGTTTGCGCGCCGTGCGTGGCCCGGCCGAGGGCAGGAACCAGGTACAACGCGCGCCCTCCTCGATCGCCTTGAGCGGGTTCATCCCGGTGCCGCGGGCGATCGCCATGCGGCAGCCGGCGCCCAGCGCGATCCGCGCGGCGGCCAATTTCGTGACCATGCCGCCGGAGCTGTAACCGGGCGGCGCTTCACCGGCCATCGCCGCGATCGCGGGCGTGATGTCGCGCACTTCGGGCAAGAACTCCGCCCCCGGATCGCGGCGCGGATCGGCGGTGTACAACCCATCGATGTCGGAAAGCAGGATCAATGTATCGGCGCTGATCATTTGCGCCACGCGCGCGGCCAGGCGGTCATTGTCGCCGAAACGGATTTCCTCGGTCGCCACGGTGTCGTTTTCGTTGATGACGGGGACACTGCCGAGCTTGAGCAGCGTGGTCAGTGTGCTGCGGGCGTTGAGGTGCCGGCGCCGTTCTTCGGTGTCCTCGGGTGTAAGCAGGATCTGCGCCACGGTTATGGCGTGCCGTGCGAGCGTTTCTTGATAGGCATGGGCGAGCCGGATCTGGCCGGTGGCGGCGGCGGCCTGTTTTTCCTCCAGGCGCAGGGGGCGCCCGACCAGCCCGAGGTGGCGCCGGCCAACCGCCACGGCCCCGGAGGATACGATCAACACCTCCTGGCGGCGCTGGCGGCACCGCGCGACGTCGTCGGCCAGCGCGTCGAGCCAATCCCGGCGCAGCGCCCCCGAGGTTTCGTCGACAAGCAGCGCCGAGCCAATCTTAATGACCAAACGTTTGGCCTCGGACAGTGGCTCGGACGCGGCGGCGGGTAGGGGCGCGGCGCTCATGGCGTCAAAGCGTCGTGGGTTTGGCCAGCCTCCGCCGCGGCCTGCGCCGCCTTTTCGCCGCGCACGCGGATCGGGGCCGCAATCGCCCGCAATGCTTCGGTCACGCCCTGGCCGGTCGCCCCCGACATGACGAATACCGTACCGCCGCTGGCGCGGGCCAACGCCCGGCGTTTAGTCTTGATTTCGTCGGGGGTCAAGGCGTCACATTTGTTGAGCGCGACGAGTTCCAGTTTGTCGACGAGGCCGTTGCCATAAGCTTCGAGTTCGCCGCGAACCGTGCGGTACGCCGCGACCGGGTCCTCTAGCGTGCCATCGACCAAATGCAGCACGACGGCGCAACGTTCGACATGACCGAGGAAACGATGGCCGAGCCCTTTGCCGTCATGGGCCCCCTCGATCAATCCAGGCAGATCGGCGAGTACGAAATCGACATCGTCGATCCGCACCATGCCGAGCTGCGGCTTCAGCGTCGTGAAAGGGTATTCCGCGATCTTCGGCCGCGCCTTGGACACGACCGATAGAAACGTCGATTTGCCGGCATTGGGCAGGCCGACCAGCCCCGCATCGGCGATGAGCTTGAGCCGCAGGACGATCCAGCGCTCTTGCCCCGGCCAGCCGGGATCGGCCCGCCGCGGGGCTTGGTTGGTCGAGGATTTGTAATGGGAGTTGCCGAATCCGCCGTCCCCGCCGCGGGCCAAGATCACCCTTTCGCCGGGGCGCAGCAGATCGGCGATCGTCTCGCCGCTTTCGTCGTCGATTATTTCGGTTCCGATCGGAACCCTCATGATGACGGCGGCGGAATCGGCGCCGGTGCGGTTTTGGCCCTTGCCGAAGCCGCCATTCTTCGCCCTGAAATGCTGTTGGTAGCGATAATCGATGAGGGTATTGAGGTTGGCCGCGGACTCAACGATCACGTCGCCGCCGCGACCGCCATCGCCGCCATTGGGGCCGCCATACTCGATGAATTTCTCGCGGCGAAAACTCATGCAGCCGCGCCCGCCATCGCCGCTGCGGATATAGACTTTCGCCTGGTCGAGAAACTTCATGGGGCGGTCCCTAAATCGTAGCGATTCGGGCACCCCTCATCGGGCGGAGCCGGATGGAATTTCCGGAGTTAGCCGGCTTTCCCGGCGTGGGCCGCGCCCGCGATGCCGCTGGTTATTCCTTCGCCGCCACCGATACGAAGACCCGGCCGGCCGCGCGGCGGCGGAACTCAACCTTGCCGTCGGTCAGCGCGAACAACGTATGGTCGCGCCCCATGCCGACATTGCTGCCCGCATGATATTGGGTGCCGCGCTGGCGAACCAAGATGTTGCCCGCGATCGCGGCCTCGCCGCCAAAGAGTTTAACGCCGAGCCGGCGTCCGGCGGTGTCGCGGCCGTTGCGCGAGCTGCCGCCCGCTTTCTTATGCGCCATGGCTCTCTCCCTTAGCCTTGCTGGCCTTCGCCGACGCGCCGCCGTCGATCGCGGCGATGCGCAGAACGGTCAACATCTGGCGGTGTCCGCGCATGCGGCGATAATTCTTCCGCCGCCGCTTCTTGAACACCAGCACCTTGTCGCTGCGCATTTGGTCGAGAACGGTGGCGGTGACCTTGGCGCCTTTGACGCTGGGCGACCCGATGACACTGCCCGCCTCGCCGCCGACCATAAGCACGTCATCGAAGGTCACGATCGTGCCCTTCTCGCCATCGAGCTTCTCGACGGTGATAACGTCGTTGGCGGCGACCTTATATTGCTTGCCGCCGGTCCGGATGACAGCGTACATGGGCTTGCCCCAGACAATCTCGTTGTTTCGACAAAACGGAAACCGCGACGGGACCGCCCGCCGCGGGGAAGGTGGTGACTATAGCCGGGCGCGCTTTCCTGTCAAGCTTTTGCCCGGGGCGGTAGGGATTCCGCCTTGCGGGCCACGATGTGAAACAGGTGCCAATGTTTGGGTTTTCCCCTCGGGGTCACGGTATCCTCTTCGGTCTCGCGAAACATTTCCACCTGCAACCCGCTCAACAGCGCTTCCGCCTCGTGGCGATGCAGCAGCGTGATGTCCGCCCTTCCGGCGAAGGAATCGCGCTCCCCGAAGAACTGCCCGGAGAAACGGCCGCCCGGCCTTAAGCAGGCAATGATCCGCTCCCACATTGCATGGAATTTCGGCGGCGGGCACAGGGGCAGGGCAAAGCTTGAATTGACTAGGTCGAGTTCGGGCAGGGCGCAATCCTCCATCCTGGCAATGCGCGTTTCGAGGGCCGCACCCGGCGGCAAGTCGCCGCGCGCGCGCAGCGTCTCGATGGCGGAAGCCTCGGCATCCACGGCAAGCACGCGCCAGCCGCGGCGCAACAGATGGATCGTATCGCGTCCGCCGCCGCAGCCCAGATCGGCGGCGAAGCCGGGTTTTCCGGGGCGTTCGGCCTCGAAGCGGTCGAGCGCGAAGATCAGCGTCTCGCGCGGCGGCCGCTCCTCGGTCTTGGCGTAATATTCCTTCCAGCTCGCGGAACGCGCGGCGTCGTCGGAGGCCATGTTCTTTCTCCCGCCTATGATCCGATTGTGGCGCTCGGCGGAGCGTGGGGCAAGCCCCGTCAGGAGCGCGGAGGGGCCGGCCCCCTGTATCGCGTTGAATATTGCGGCGGCGCGCTTGCTAAGAATTCCATGCCGAGCGTCGTCGCCGCGAGGGGAATATTGACGGCAGTCGTTATATACCTATATAACTACCGCATCGCTATATCCGAGATGTATGAGCGCATGTCGGTGATCGCGCGGCGGAGCGCTCCCTAGGACCGGCAGAATGAGATGTGCCATGTTCGGACTGACCGGCGGAACCTGGGAAAGACGCCGCCTTTACCTTTCAATCGCCGCCATGATCGCGGGCTTTTCGGCGATGGGTTCGGTCGCCGACGCAGCCGAGGTTCGCGCCGCGGTCGCCTCCAACTTTCAAAAACCCATGGAAACGCTGGTCGCGCCGTTCAAAAGGGAAACCGGCCACGACCTCAAGCTCAGCTTCGGCTCAACTGGCAATTTCTACGCCCAAATCATCAATGGCGCGCCTTTCGACGTGCTTCTGGCCGCCGACTCGGCGACTCCCGAACGTTTGGGCAAGGAAGGAAAAGCGGTCGCGGGAACGCGGTTTACATACGCGGTCGGCCGTATCGCGTTGTGGAGCGCCGATGCCAACACGATCAAGGCCGATGGCGTCGCGGTCCTCAAGCAGGGCGCCTTTCAAAAGCTGGCCATGGCCGATCCGAAGGTGGCGCCCTACGGCGCCGCCGCTCAACAATCGCTGATGAAGCTCGGCCTATGGACTACGATCCAGCCGAAAATCGTCATGGGCCAGAACATCGCCCAGACCCAACAATTCGCGGAGACGGGCAACGCCCAATTGGCCTTCCTGGCGTTGTCGCAGGTGGTCGATCCAGCGATGAAGGGTAGGGGGAGTTATTGGCTTGTCCCGGCGGAACATCACGATCCGATCGAACAAGGCGCGATCCTTTTGCTGCCGGGCAACAACAATGGCGGCGCGCGCGCCTTACTGACTTTCCTTAAAGGTGCGACCGCGCGAAAAGTGATCGAGGATTTTGGCTACGCCATGCCCTGAACGGGGCATCGCCGGGAGTTTTGTTCGACCCGCGCCCTCCCTTTCGCTCACACTTTCGATCATACTGGAATGCGGAGCGGCCAAGTGAACGGGCGGCGCTCGGTTGCGTCCCGTCGTCGGCGGCGATGGCGGGGCCGTGCTGGAAATCCTGTCGACGGGGGGAATTGTGCAGCTTGATTTCGAGCCAATGTGGCTGACGCTGCAAGTGGCGACGATCGTGACCTTGGTATTGCTCGTCGTTTCGACCCCGTTGGCCTGGTGGCTTGCCTTTGGCAAGAGTCGGCTGCGGCCGCTGGTGGAGGCCGTGGTGGCGCTGCCGCTTTTACTGCCGCCGACCGTGCTCGGCTTTTATCTTCTGGTGTCCTTTTCCCCGACCGGCATGTTCGGCGCGCCCTGGATCGCCTTGATGGGACAGCCACTGGCGTTTTCGTTTGTCGGCCTGGTTTTCGCCTCGACGATCTACAACATTCCCTTCGTCGTGCAGCCCTTGAAGGCGGCGTTCGAGGCGTTTGGGCGCGACCCGCTGGAGGCGGCCTGGAGTCTTCGCGCTTCGCCCCTTGATACCTTCATCCATATCGCCGCGCCGATGGCGCTGCGCGGTTATCTGATCGCGGGCGTGCTCTGTTTTGCCCACGCGGTCGGGGAATTCGGCGTCGTCCTGATGGTCGGCGGCAACATACCGGGCGAAACGCGGACGCTCTCCATCGCCATCTTCAACTATGTCGAACAGATCAGATACCTCGAAGCCCATATTTGGGCCGGATCGCTGCTCGCCTTTTCGTTCGTCGCGCTGGTTCTTCTCTACGGCACGCAGCCGCGTTCGCTGCAGCAGCGCCGATGAGCGGTATCCGCGCCCACTTCGACATCGACCGCCAGCGGTTCCGGCTCAAGGTCGATCTGGACTTGCCGGGGCGCGGCGTCACCGCGCTCTTTGGTCAATCCGGCTCGGGCAAGACAACCGTCCTGCGCTGCGTCGCCGGGTTGGAACGCGCGCCCAACGGCCGGCTCATCATCGGCGAGGAGACCTGGCAGGACGAAGAGCGCGGCATCTTCCTGCAACCCTGGCGTCGGCCGATCGGTTATGTCTTCCAGGAACCGCGTCTTTTTCCGCATCTCAGGGTGCGCCGGAACCTGGAATTCGGGCTGAAGCGGACGCCGGCTTCCTTGCGGCGAATCGGTTGGGACAAGGTGGTCGACATCCTCGGCATCGGTCATCTGCTCGATCGCTGGCCGGGCGCGCTTTCCGGGGGAGAAAAGCAGCGCGTGGCCATCGGGCGCGCCTTGCTCACCAGCCCGCGCCTGATGCTGATGGATGAACCCTTGGCGTCGCTGGACCAGGCGCGCAAGAACGAACTTCTGCCCTTCATCCAGCGCATGCGGTCTGAACTCGACATCCCGATTTTCTACGTCACGCACAGCACCGACGAAGTTATCCGCATCGCCGACCACATCGTGCTGCTCAGCGACGGGCAGGTGAAGGCCTTCGGAACGGTTGCCGAGGTGCTCAGCCGCCTCGACCTTGGGCATCTGACCGGCGAACGCGACGTCGGCGCGGTCGTCGAAACGACCGTCGAAAGCCATGAGGCGGACTACGGCCTGACCGTGCTCGGGCTCGGCGGACAGCAATTGCGCGTGCCGAGGATCGACGCCGCCAAAGGGACGCCCATTCGCATTCGCATCCACGCCCGCGATGTCTCGGTCGCGCTGACCCGCCCGGCCGGGATCAGCATTCTTAATGTCCTTCCGGCCCGCATCGTGGAATTGGGCGAAACGACGGGCGCGGTCGTGGATGTCCGTCTCGACGCCGGGGCACCGTTGTGGGCTCGGCTCAGCGCCCGGTCGGTTCACGACCTCGGCCTAAAACCGGGCCTCGAGGTCTTCGCCATGATCAAGAGCATCGCGTTCGATCGCGATTAGCCCCATTTCGCCGGGGCGCGGCGGCCGGTTACCGATTTTCGCGGCGCGTCCTTCGGCTTGGTCGCCACCAGATTGGCCGATAACGTCTTCATGTGCGACGACAGGGCGGCCGCGGCGGCGCGCTCCATGCTTCGATACAACGCGATGATTTCGCGGCCGAAGGGCGTCAGCGCGGCTCCGCCCCCGCGTTCTCCGCCGATGCTGGTCACCACGACCGGTTTTTTGAAGACATGGTTCAACGTGTCGATCAACAGCCAGGCGCGCCGGTACGACATGTTCATCGCCCGGCCTGCCGCCGAGATCGAACCCGTGCGCTCCAGGTTTTCGAGCAAGGACACCTTGCCCGGTCCGAGCCGGTCGATATCGCCGAGGACGACGCGGATCTGAAGCCTGGGCTGGATTTTCGTCATTCGGTTGGTTCTCGGCGTTGCCGCGATGCCATGCTGTTAGCGCATCTGCGCGCGCGCGCCAAGCCGCTTGCGGCCCGGCTTGGGCGTGAGTTACTGTCCCGCGCCCCATCGTTGGCGCCTGCTGGAGGGATGCCAGAGTGGTTGATCGGGGCGGTCTCGAAAACCGTTATGCCGGGTGACCGGCATCGGGGGTTCGAATCCCCCTCCCTCCGCCAACGCCGCTAGGGTTACACGAAATCCATCCGTCTCCGGGCCTAAGCCGCAACCGAAATCCTGGGCCAATCAAGAGCTATGCGCGGAAGTTGGTGACGGCGTGACGGGGTAAGGCGGCGTATCGTGGGGGTGTTCGACGCCTCCACTTCTCCAGCAAAGGAGTGATACGCCGTGACCGACAATAGCATCCTCAAGTTC
>CANFCX010000038.1 GCA_947445225.1 Rhodospirillales bacterium | reverse complement strand
GACCCGCAGGCCGCCCGCATCGACGTAATCCATTGCCCCTCGTGAAGTTTGTGCCTGTAACGCTCGGAATTGCCGCCTCGCGCCGGCCCCATCTTGGGCTGCGCACCCGCGGTTGGAACCACGCTCCGGAAACGGAGCCGATGTCACGGCGCGCGACCGCGCGCAGTCGGTTTACGAAGCCGTGAAATCGATCACTAGCTGGCTTATGATGGGCCAGTCTGTCAAGCCGCCGGATGTCGTCAACATGACTGGGCAGGGCCGCGCCGAGGCGTTATAGAGCCGTGTGAGCGAATACCAGGGCAGCCAAACGGAGCGCCGCATGTTCCCCGACACATTGATCGACGGCTACAAGCGTTTCATCGGGGGGCGGTTCCCGCGCGAACGCGACCGTTACGCGGCGCTGGCGGCCACGGGGCAGACTCCGGAAATCGCCGTCATCAGCTGCTGCGATTCGCGCGTGTCGCCGGAGGCGGTCTTCCATGCGCGGCCGGGTGAATTGTTCGTCGTGCGTAACGTCGCCAATCTCGTGCCTCCCTACGAAACCAACGGCCAATTCCACGGCACCAGCGCCGCGCTCGAATTCGCGGTCAAGGCGCTGGGCGTGAAACACATCGTCGTGCTCGGCCATGCGAGCTGCGGCGGCATTCGTTCCTTCGCGGAAAAACGGGCGCCGCTGTCATCCGGCGATTTCATCGGCAAATGGATGTCGATCATCGCGCCGGCCGCCGATGCCCTGGGCGACCCCGGCGAAAAACCAAGCGCCGAATACATCACGCAGCTCGAATTCGCCGGCATCGAACAGAGCCTGGCCAATCTGATGACCTTTGGTTCCATCCGCCGCGGCGTCGCCGATGGCAGCCTAAAGCTCCACGGCGCCTATTTCGGCATCGCCACCGGCAAATTGTTGATCCGGGACCCGGCCACCGGAAAATTCGCCGCGTGGACGGACGAGACCAAGCCGAACTGAGCGGTTTCGGCCGCAGCTTTCCGACTCCATGCGCGGGCGAACCAGGGCTGATGTTACGATCGGACGGAGCGCAAGGGAGGGAACCATGGGGCGATATGTCGGCGCGCTGGTTGGCGCGTTTCTCATCATGGCCGGACCGGTGGCGGCGCAATCGTTCACCGACGCGGCGGACGCATTCAAGCGCAAGGACTACACCACCGCGCTCGCCATCTGGTATGCGCTGGCGGAATGCGGCGACCCGGATGCGCAGGCCGACCTCGCGGTCATGTACCGCGATGGGCTTGGGACGCCGCGCGACTATGTGGAGGCCGCGAAATGGTTCCGGCAGGCCGCCGTCGCCGGTGTGGTGAACGCGCAGGCGGGGCTGGGTCAACTGCTCAACACGGGCCAGGGCCTGCGCCAGGATCATGCCGAAGCGGTGAAGTGGCTCCGGTTGGCCGCCGACCGGGATTTCCCGCAAGCGCAAAACGATCTCGGCATCATGTACGCGCAAGGCCGCGGCGTGGAAAAGGACATGGTTGAGGCGATGAAATGGTTCCTGCTGGCGGCGCGGAATTTCGACGAAGGCGCCCGCAACCGCGACAACGCCGCCAAGACCATGACCCCGGATGAGCTCGCCCAAGCCGAAAGGCGCGCCGCTGGCTGGAAGGCGCCGGGCCGGCCGAATTAAGGAAGCGGTTTCTCGCGGGGTTTAGGCCGCGCTCCGCGCCTGGGTTTCGGTGAGGATGCGGTTGATCTCGGGCCGGCAGGAGCCGCAATTGGTTCCCGCCTGCAACACCTCGCCGACGGCCGCGATCGTGGCGCAGCCGCTGGATGCGGCGGCGGCGATCTGAAACGCGCCGACCGAAAAGCAGACGCAGACGATCGGCCCGGGATCGGGCGTATCGGCACCGCCGCGCCCGGCGAGTACGCGCGACCGGGCATTTTCCTTGAAGTTCCGCGTGAGCAGGTCGGTCGCCCAGCCGCGCGATACGCCAACCGGCGAGGTTGCCACGAAGACAGCGCCGACGAGCCGATCGTCGGCGAAGGCGGCGAAGCGGCGCTCGCCGCGCCGGGCGTCGGTGTAGCTCGATAGTTCGGCTTGATCGGAATCCACGCCGAGAAGACCACGCGCGAAAGCCGCCCAATCCGCCGGTTCACTTTCGCCGGCCAATTCCAGACGCCAACCGCCCTCGGCAACCGCCAGCGCCCAGTAACCCGCTTCGATCGCCCGCGGCCGGCGCGCGAGCACGGCGAAGCCGAACCACGAGGCCGGCCAGCGTCGCACCGACACCGGCGTGTATTTCAATTCGGGCTGGCCCGAGATCGGGTCGGTGTTGGCCGCGACCAAGGCATCGACGCGGCCCCGCGACGCCCCCTGATCGGTCCAGTGGATGGGCACGAACACCGAACCCCGACGCTGGCGCTCCGTGACCAACACGCGGACAACAACCGCGCCATGGGCGCTTTCGACCGCGGCGAGGTCGGCGGCGGCCACACCCGCGCGCCGCGCATCGTCGGGATGAATCTCGACAAAGGGCTCGGCCATGTGCGCCGACAGACGCGCCGATTTCGCCGTGCGTGTCATCGTGTGCCATTGGTCGCGGATGCGCCCGGTGTTGAGGACCAATGGCCGCTCGGGTGTTAGGCGGGACTTCGGCGCCGCGAACCGCGTCGGCACGAAACGCGCCCGTCCGTCCGGCGTGTAGAAACGCCCGTCGCCGAAGAAACGTTTGGGCTCGGCCGTCGTGCCCGACGCCAGTAGCGGCCATTGAAACGGGGCGAGCCGGTCATAAGCGTCGTCGTCGAGACCGGCGGCCCCGCCGATATCGAAATCGCGGGTACCATCATTCCCCGCCGCCGACAGCGCCGCGTGTTCGCGAAAGACGGCCGCCGCATTCGCATAGTCGAACCCGGCGAAGCCCATGCGTTTGGCGACTTCCGCGACGATCCACCAATCCGGCCGCGCTTCGCCGGGCGCGGGAAGAA
The DNA here is from genome assembly GCA_947445225.1 of Rhodospirillales bacterium. Taxonomy (GTDB): domain Bacteria; phylum Pseudomonadota; class Alphaproteobacteria; order CACIAM-22H2; family CACIAM-22H2; genus SHVT01. The sequence goes on along the minus strand of CANFCX010000038.1, from coordinate 16,767 downwards.
AGGCCCGTTGCCGCGCGATGCAGCGTTCGGAATTGGTGATGGTGCCGTTCTTTTCGCCCCAGGCGGCGGCCGGCAGCAGCAGATGGGCGTGGCGGGCGGTGTCGGTGTCGCGGACGATTTCGGACACCACGACGAAGGGACAGGCGCGCAGCGCCTTTTCCACCTTGTCGGCCTCGGGGAGGCTGTCGACCGGGTTCGTCGATATGATCCACAACGCCTTGATGCGCCCGTCGCCGACCGCGGCGAACATGTCGACCGCCTTCAGGCCGGGCCGGTCGGCGATGCGGGGGGCGCTCCAGAAATCGCCGACGATCCGCCGATGCGCTGGGTTGTCGATCTCCATATGCGCGGCGAGTTGGTTGGCAAGGCCGCCGACCTCGCGTCCACCCATGGCGTTGGGCTGACCGGTGACCGAAAAAGGTCCCATGCCGGGTCGCCCGATCCGTCCGGTCAACAAATGGCAATTGACGATGGCGTTGACCTTGTCGGTCCCGGCGCTCGATTGGTTGACGCCCTGGGAATAGATCGCGACGACGCGCTCCGTCGCCGCGAAGGCGTCGTAGAAGCGGCTCAGATCGTCGGGCGGAAGCTCGGTCGCGGCGACGGCGCCGTCAAAGCCGGTCGCGGCCGCCACCTGTAGCGCCACGGCGGAGCCGTTCGTGTGGCGTTCGACGAATCCGGCATCGGCGCGGCCGCGCGCCGCGAGATGGGCAAGCAACCCGTTGAACAAGGCGACATCGGAGCCCGGCGCCAGCGCGAGATGTTGATCGGCGATCTCGGCCGTCGCGGTGCGGCGGGGATCGATGACGATCACCTTGGTGCCGTGTGTCTCCTTGGCCGCGGCGAGGCGCTGGAACAGCACCGGGTGGCACCACGCCAGATTCGAGCCGACCAGGACGACAAGATCGGCTAGTTCGATGTCCTCATAAACACCGGGCACGGTGTCGGAGCCGAAGGCGCGTTTGTGCCCGGCGACCGAAGACGCCATGCACAAGCGGCTGTTGGTGTCGATATTGGCCGAGCCGATGAAACCCTTCATCAGCTTGTTGGCGACGTAGTAATCCTCGGTCAGCAATTGTCCGGAGACGTAAAAGGCGACGGCGTCGGGACCGTGGGTGTCGATCGTCTCGCGGAAGCGCCGCGCCGCGAGATCGAGCGCGTGATCCCAGGACACCCGCTTGCCATCGGCCAGCGGATACAGAAGACGGTCGCCGAGGGACAGGGTTTCGCCAAGAGCCGAGCCCTTCGAACACAACCGCCCGGCATTGGCGGGGTGATCGGGATCGCCGGCGATGGCGACCGACCCATCCGCCCGCGCCGTCGCCAGCACGCCGCAGCCCACGCCGCAGTAAGGACAGGTCGTGCGGACCGAGAAGCGTTCGGCGCCCAGGCGCGATGAGTCCTCGGGCATGGGCGCGATGTCAGGCCGCCGCGGTGACGCTGATCGCGGCGGTCGAAAGCAGGATACGCTTGCCTTCCAGCCGCACCGGAATTTTCCCCGCGCAGCCGCTATCGGCGCCTTGGGCTTGCCCGGTCTCCAGGCTGATCACCCAGTTGTGGAGCGGGCACGTCACGGACTCGCCGTGCACGATTCCCTGGCTCAACGGCCCGCCCTTGTGCGGGCAGCGATCCCGAAGGGCGAAGATGCCGCCATCGGCGGTGCGAAAAATGGCAACATCGCCGGACGGCGTGGCGACGACCCGCGCGCCCCGCGCCGGGATTTCGTCGAAACCGCCGACATCGACCCAATCGGGCAAGGTCATTCTCCCGCCACCAGGGTCAGATCGGCGAGCGGCCGGAATTCATGGGCGTCGTGCCCCGCCGCCCGCTCGGCCCAGGGATCGTTTTGCGAGAAACTTTGGGCAAAAACAAAGCGGTCGAACAACGTCTCGCGCCGCTCCGAATCATCGACGATCTGGCGCCGGATGGTCTCGACGCCGACACGTTTGGCCCATTTATGGATGCGCTCGAGATAACGACCCTGCTCGCGGTAGCTCTGGACCAGGGCCACGATCATTTCTAGCGCTTCGTCCTCGGTCTTCACGCGGGTCAGGATCTCGGTGCCCTTGATCTCGAGGCCGGAGGCGCCGGCGAAATGAATCTCGTAGCCGGAATCGACGCAGATCACGCCGACATCCTTGCAGGTGGCTTCGGCGCAATTCCGTGGGCAGCCGGAGACCGCCATCTTGACCTTCGCCGGGGTCCATGACCCCCACATGAATTTTTCGATGCGAATGCCGAGCCGCGTGGAATCCTGGACGCCGAAGCGGCACCACTCGGTGCCGACACAAGTCTTCACCGTTCGCAGCGCCTTGCCATAAGCGTGGCCCGACACCATTCCCACGGCGCTCAAATCGGCCCAGACCGCGGGCAAATCCTCTTTCTTGACGCCGAGCATGTCGATGCGTTGGCCGCCGGTGACCTTCACCGTCGGGATCTTGAATTTGTCCACGACATCGGCGATGGCGCGCAGTTCGGTCGAATTGGTGACGCCGCCCCACATGCGGGGCACGACGGAATAGGTGCCGTCCTTCTGGATGTTGGCGTGGACGCGCTCGTTGATGTAGCGCGACTGGCTGTCGTCCTCATAGTCGCCCGGCCAGGTCGCCATCAGATAGTAGTTGAGCGCGGGGCGGCACTTCGCGCACCCGCACGAGGATTTCCATTCAAGCTCATGCAGGACCGCGGGAATGGACTTCAGCTTGCGCGCGACGATCAGCCGGCGAACCTCGTCATGCCCCAGCTCGGTGCAGGGGCACATCGCCTGAACCGTTACTGCTTTGTAGGCGTCGCCCAGCGCGCCCTTCAGCAACTGCTCCACGAGGCCGGTGCAGGTACCGCAGGAGGCGGAAGCCTTGGTATGGGTACGCACGGCATCGAGCGAGGTCAGCCCCTGCTTCGCGATGGCGGCCACGATCTTGCCTTTGCTGATGCCGTTGCAGCCGCAGATTTCCGCATCATCCGGCAAGGCTGCAACGGCCGCCATAGGGTCCAGTGGACCACCTCCGGCGTAGGCTGGTCCGAAGATCAGCCTTTCGCGCATCTCCGACACATCGGCCTGTTTCTTGAGCAGGTCGAAGAACCAGGCGCCGTCGGCGGTGTCGCCATACAGCACGACGCCGACAATGCGGTCGTCCTTGAGCACGATCCGCTTGTAGACCGCGCGCGCGGCATCGCGCAGCACGATCTCCTCGCGATCCTTGCCGTCCTCGAAATCGCCGGCGGAGAACAGATCGATGCCGGTGACCTTGAGTTTGGTCGCGGTCGCCGCCGGGCGGAAACGAGCCTTCTCATCGCCCAAGAGCTGCGCGGCGACCACGTTCGCCATGTCGTAGAGCGGCGCCACGAGGCCGTAGCAGGCGCCGTTGGCCTCGGCGCATTCGCCGAGGCCGAAAATGTCGGGATCGCTGGTGCGCATGGTGTCGTCGACGACGATGCCTTTATTGACGACAAGCCCGGCGTCCTTGGCCAGGGCCGCGTTTGGCCGGATGCCGACGGCCATGACCACGAGGTCGGCGGGAAGCACGGTGCCGTCCGCCAGTTCGACCGCTTCGACCTTACGTGTCCCCAGGATGGCCTTGGTGCTGGCCTTGGTCAGGACGGGGATGCCGCGGGCTTCGATCGCCTTGCGCAGCAGATAGCCGGCGGCGGGATCGAGCTGCCGCTCCATCAGGGTCGGCATCAGATGCACGATCGTCACGTTCATGCCTTGCTCGCGCAGCCCCGCGGCGGCCTCGAGCCCCAACAGCCCGCCGCCGATCACAACCGCGTTGCCTCGGGATCGGGCGGCGAGCAGCATCGCCTCCACGTCGTCGAGATCGCGATAGGTCAATACGCCGGCGAGATCGTGCCCCGGAACCGGGAGGATGATGGGAACCGATCCGGTGGCGACGATCAGGCGGTCATAAGCGGCGCCGATGCCGTTGGCTCCGGTGACCGTGCGCGCCGCGCGGTCGATCTTGGTGATCTTGCAGCCCTTGTAGAGCATCACGCCGTGTTTCACGTACCAGCCATCGCCATGAATGACGATCTGGTCGAACGACTTTTCGCCCGACAACACCGGCGACAACATGATCCGGTCGTAGTTGACGCGCGGCTCGGCGTTGAATATCGTCACGTCAAAGGCATCGGGCGCTTGTTCGAACAAGCGATCGAGTGCGCGGCCGGGCGCCATGCCGTTGCCGATAACGACCAGTCGCTGCTTCACCTTGTTAGCCTCCTCGACACACTTTATTGCTGACCTATATACGGCAAGCTTCGTGCCATTAGAAAAACCTGATAAATCAGTGGCTTATTAAAACATGGACCTCTGGCCCCCTTGGCCAGCGGCTAATTTTTTTGCACTGCAACCGGAACTGTCTAAGAAACAGGCGATTGGACTCGCCGCCATCGGTCCGCGCCCAAGCGCACGCGTGGAAATCCCGGAAATGCGAATTCCGGGAGCATGGCATGGTGTTTGCTCCCTTTGCTCGGCGGTGAGCGCAGGTTTGGCCCTGGCATGGGCTGTCGGCCGGCGCTGACGTCCTTCTCTCCGGCTTGGGGAGGAAATTCTCGACGGAGCGAGGCCGATGGATTTTGCTGCTTTTCGTAAGGCCGGTCATTGGCCGACGTTGCTCGCCGCGTTCCTTTATTTCGATTTCAGTTTCTTGGTGTGGGTCACGCTCGGCCCGCTCATGATCTATATCGCCCGCGACATCCCGCTGACCGTGGACGAGAAATTCACCCTGGTGGCGATCCCGGTGCTTTCGGGCGCGCTTCTGCGGATACCGCTGGGGGCCATCGCCGATCGCGTGGGTAGCAAGCCCACCGCCATCGTCGCCCAATTGGTGGTCATGCTGGCGCTGGCCTGGGCCTGGCTCGCGGGCCTGCACTCACCAACCGAGATCGGGCTGCTGGGCGCGGCCCTGGGTGTTGCCGGCGCCTCCTTCGCCGTGGCCTTGCCGCAAGCCAGCCGGTGGTACCCGCCACGGTATCAAGGCGTCGTCATGGGCCTGGCCGGCGCCGGCAATATCGGTGTCGTCATCGACTCGATGATCGCGCCCTGGTTCGCCGAACGCTGGGGCTGGCAGAACGCCTTTGGCATGTTGCTGGTGCCGTTGGCCTTGACCTTGGTCACCTACATCCTGATCGCCAAGGATGCTCCGATCGAAGTGGTCAGTTTTCTGCCGCTCCTCGCGCTCGTGCTGACCTGGGCGTTGCGGTAAGGCCTGCGGCTTTTGTCCGATCAGGCAGCGTGCAACCCGCTACCGCGCCGGTGCCGGGCGTACAGGAATTCCATCACCGCCGCGCGGCAGCGTATGTAATCGGGGTGAGCGGCAAGATCGAGCCGGCGCCGCGGGCGCGGCAGCGGGACTTCCAGAACCTCTCCGATGGTCGCGGCGGGTCCGCTGTTCATCATGACGATGCGATCCGACAACAGGATGGCCTCATCGACGTCATGGGTGATCATGAGCACGGTGTTGCCCAGCTTGGCGTGGATGTCCATGACCGAGTCCTGAAGATGGGCGCGGGTCAGAGCATCGAGCGCGCCGAACGGCTCGTCGAGCAGCAGCACCTTGGGCTCCATCGCCAGGGCGCGGGCGATGCCCACGCGTTGTTTCATGCCGCCGGAAATCTCCGCCGGGCGTTTGTTGGCGGCCTGGGTCATCTGCACGAGATCGAGATTGTGTTCGGTCCATTCATGGCGTTCGGCGGCGGTCTTGGTGCGCCGGAACACCTTATCCACGCCCAGGCGAATGTTCTCGTAGGCGGTGAGCCAGGGCAGCAGCGAATGGTTCTGAAACACGACCGCACGCTCCGGACCGGGCGAATCGACAACCTCTCCATCGAGGAAGACCTCGCCGGTGGTCGACGTCAACAGACCGGCGACGATGTTCAACAATGTCGATTTCCCGCAACCCGAATGGCCGATGACGGATACGAACTCGCCGCGTTCAATATGCAGGGTCACTTCGCGCAGCACCTCGCTGCGCGCGCCGGCGCGCTCGAAGCTCATGCCGATTTTCTCGATGCTGAGATATGATTGCATGGTGGAGTTCCCCCCTCAATTCGCCGATGTGCCGCGCGAAATCAGCGTGCCGACCGCAGCCACGGCGCGGTCGAGCAAGACCCCGACCAGGCCGACGTAAATCAGCGCCACGATGATGTCGGCGATCAGGGAGCTGTTCCACGCATCCCAGATAAAGAAGCCGATGCCCACGCCGCCGATCAACATCTCGGCGGCGACGATCGCCAGCCAGGACAGGCCGATGCCGATCTTCAGCCCGGTGAAGATGTAGGGAACGGTCGCGGGCAGCGTGATCTTCACGAAATATTCGATCCCCGAGAGCCGCATCACACGGGCGACGTTTTTGTAGTCCTCCGGAATGTTGCGAACGCCCACCGAGGTGTTGATGACGATCGGCCAGATCGCCGTGATGAATATGACGAAGATGGCCGAGGGATTGGAATCGCGGAAAGCCGCGAGCGACAAAGGTAGCCAGGCCAGCGGAGGGACCGTCCGCAAGACCTGGAAGATCGGATCGAGCGCGCGCAGCGCCCAGGTGCTTTGCCCGATCAGGACACCGAGCCCGATCCCGGCCACGGCGGCCAAGGCAAAGCCGAGCGCGACGCGCTGGAGACTGGCCAGAAGGTGCCAGAACAAACCCTTGTCCAGACCGCCGCGGTCGTAGAACGGATCGACGATCAGTTCCCAACTGTTGGCGAGCACCTTCGACGGTGGCGGCAAGGTCGCGCCAGGCTGGGAGCACAGCAGCTCCCAGACGATGAACACAAAAGCGAGCATGATCACCGGCGGAAGAATCCGGCCGGCGATCATGCTCAGTACCGCGCGGAGCCGCTCGAATTGCGGCGGCCGGCGGGGGGGCAACGTCAGGACGATCGCCAGATCGTTCGCCACCGTGGCGGCGGGTTCGGGCGCCAGAAGGTTGCGGGCGGGCATAGACATCGATGTCTCCAGGCGATCGTCGGGTGGTTAGGCGATCTTCTTGATCGATAGGCTGGCGAGATAAGTCTCGGGGGCGGCCGGGTCGAAGACCTTGCCATCGAAAAAGGTCTCCTTGCCCCGCGAGGTACTCGCCGGAATCTGGTCGGCGGGAACGCTCAGGGCCTTGGCCGCTTCGCGCCAAAGGTCCTCGCGGTTGACCTTTCCGATCAAAGCCTTGGCGTCGGTCCCGGGCGGCAGGTAGCCCCAGCGCATGTCCTCGGTGATGAACCACAAATCATGGCTTTGGAACGGATAGGAGGCGTGGTCGCGCCAGAATTTCATCAGATGCGGGCTGGCCTTCACCTCGCGTCCGTCGCCATAGACGATGGTGCCTTGGGCGCGGCCAAGGATGTCTTCTACCGGTACGTTGAACCAGGCGCGCTTGGCGACGATCTGGCACATCTCCACTTTGTTTTCGTCCTTGTCGCACCACATCTGCGCTTCCTGGATGGCCATGATCGCGGCCAGTGTGGCCTTGGGGTTTTTGTCGGCCCAGTCGGCGCGGACGGCGAAACTTTTTTCGGGATGTTTGTTCCACAATTCGCCGGTGGTCAGGGCGGTGTAACCGATGCCTTGATTGACGAGCTGCGCGTTCCATGGCTCGCCCACGCAGAAAGCCTCCATGGCCGCGACCTTCATGTTGGCGACCATCTGCGGCGGCGGCACGGTGATCGTCTGCACGTCCTTGTCGGGATCGATCCCGCCCGCGGCCATCCAATATCGAAGCCAGAGATCATGGGTGCCGCCGGGGAAGGTCACGGCGCATTTTACTTCCTTGCCGCCCGCGATCATCTTTTTGAACGTCTCGCGCAACGCGCCCGCATCAAGTTTGGCGCCGGTCGGCAGGTGGGATTTGGCGATCGAGATGGATTGCCCGTCGAGATTCAGACGGCTTAACACGTACATGGGGACCGGCTGGTTGTTCTGCGTCACCCGGCCGGAGGCGATCAGGTAAGGCATGGGGGTCAGGATGTGGGCCGCGTCGATGCCGCCGCTCGCCCCCCCGAGTACGAGATTGTCGCGGATCGTGCCCCAGGACGCTTGTTTGGCCACATCCACTTCCGGCAGGCCGTATTTGGCGAAAAAGCCCTTTTCCTTGGCGATGATGAGGGGGGAGGCGTCGGTCAGGGCGATATATCCGAAAATCGCCTTGTTCACTTCCGGCCCCGCCGCCTGGGCGAACGCACCCGAAGGAAACGCCGAACGGATGGCCGTGCCAAGCGCCGCGGTCCCCAGCGCCGCGCTCGACAGGAGCAATCCACGCCGGCTGAAGGAAGCTGGTTCCCGCCGGGGTGTGTGTGATGGGTCGTTCGCGTTTGTGTCTTTGCTCAACGTTACCTCCTGCGCTGTCCGGCGAATGTCGCCGCGTGAAACAAAAAGCGTCCGCGTGCGAGTCCTTCGACCCGCTTCGGACGCCATTGCCCGATTCTCCGGACCGCCATTGGTCCGTCGTTGTCTTGGTTCGATCTCTGACAGCCCTGCCGCCATTGGCCGGGCCGCGATCCATGGTGGTTAGTTACGCAATCGCCGTGCCACCTAACCATGGGCGCCCGGCAAGCGAAGTGATCCACGCCTTCCCCGGTTGTCGGCGGGTGGAGGAAGCGGCGGGCCGCCGCGATTGCATAAGCATCGGGCGGCTGGCTTGGTGGGCGACTAAATTTGCGGCAGTCGATGCCGGCGGGATCAGCGCTTCAGAATCTCGGAATAGGTGACGAGGCCATGCGCGATTTCAAAGAGCCGTTTGTTCTGATCCATCGCCAGCTTCCGCAGCAGATGGTACGCCTCGTCCTCGCTTAGCCGCTTTTCCCGCATCAGGATGCCCTTAGCCCGTTCGACCGTCTTGCGTTCGGCAAGGCCGGCCTTGGTTTTTTCCAGTTCGCCAAGCAAGGCCTGGCTTTCGTTGAACCGGGCCGTGGCGAGATCGAGGATGGGCCGGATGCGGCGCCCGGCGAGGCCGTCGATCACATAGGCGCTGACGCCGGCACGCACCGCCGCCTCGGTCGTGGCATCGTCGGATGAATCCACGAACATCACAATCGGCACCGGGTAATGCCGGGTAACGGCGCTCATGGTGGCGAGCGTGTCACGACTTGGCGTCGGCATATACGACACCACGATGTCGGCCGAGAGATTGGGAAGGCGCTGGGCAAACTCCTCCTCCGCGCCGGCGTGACCCACAATCTTGCAGCCCGCCACCGCCAAGGCGGCCTTCAGAGCCGTCGCCCTGTCGCCATTTTCGGCGACCAAAAAAACTCGCGACCGACGCGAGAGCGCCGGTGAACCAGCGTCATCACCTTCGGCCCATAGGGTTTTCGTTTCGCGCATGACTTGGACATCAGCAATAATCGCGCCAGTCGCGATATTCTCAGGCCCTGGGGAGGATCGCGCCTGTCAAATCCGCGTCGGTTGTGACGGCCCTGGTCATGATGGCGCCGGTGAGATTGGCGCCGGCGAGGCGCGCCCCGCGCAGATTGGCGGAGCCGAGATTGGCGCCGGTCAAATCCGCGTCGACCAGCCGAGCCTGCCAAGACTTCCCGCTGGCTTTGCCATCTGGCTGTTTCAGTTCCACCGGGCCAAAATTTGCGCCGGTCAGCAACGCGCGCGTGAGCTTGGCTTGGGAAAGGTCGGCGCCCGACAGATCGGCGTTGTTCAAATCGGCCTTTTCCAGCCGGGACCCAGCGAAATTGGTCATCACCAGAAGGGCGTCGCACAATTTGACGCCGGTCAAATTCGCATTCGACAGATCGGCCCCCGAAAGATCGACGCAACACAGATCGAGCCCGGCGAGGTCCTGACCCGAAAGAACCGCGCGTTTGCCATCGCGGCCCCCGGAGCCGATCCATTTGTCGTGGTCGCGCAGAGCCGCGCGAAGATCGACCGGCAGGCTCTCGAACGACCGCATCATGATCGCGCCGGCCAACATCGCGCCCTTAAAATCGACATTCTCGACGATGGCGCGACGCAGCACGGCCTGCCTGAAATCCGCCCCCTGAACGCGCGTGCCCACCAGCTTCGCGCCGGTCAAATTCGCGCCTTTCATCTTGGCATTGGCGAGATTGGCGTTGGTCAGATCGACCCCGGTCATATCCGCGGCGTGCAGGGTCGCCCCGGAAAAATTGGTTTCCACCGCACTTGCCCCGGCGAGGTTCGAATTCGACAGATCGGTCTGGGATAGATTGGCCTTGTCCAGTCTTGCCTTGTCGAGTTGAACGCCGGCAAGGTCGGTGGCGGTGACGTTGGTGACTTTGCTGCGGTTGGTTGCGTGCGACATCACGCCCGGGCGCAGATCGACCTCGCCCAAATCGGCGGCGCTCAAGGTAGCGCCGCGCAGTCTGCCGCCGCGGATATCGGCACGAAAAAGACTGACCCGCGACATATCCGCTTGCTCGAAATTCGCGCCGAACAGATCGGCATGGCTGAAATCGGATTCGGTCAGCACCGACTTTGACAAATTCACGCCCGCCGCCTGGGCCGAAATCAGCTTCAGTCGCGGCAGCTTCAGACCCGCGAGATTGGCGTCCTTCAAATTCGCGCGTTCTCCCCCGCGATTGGCGAGAAATTTCGCGTGATTTTTCAGTATCTCGACGAATTCTTGCGGCGTCATGGACCCGGCCGGCAGTCTATTGGACGATTCTGCGATAATACCCCGATGGTTGGGCGCTGCCAATGCCGCCAGCGACACAAAGCCGGTCCAATCGCGACTGCCTGGGTTGATGCCTAGTCAAGCCGCGCGGTTGCGTGTGCGGGCGGCAGGACGGGGCGGGATCAGCAAATCGGCGGAGATGTGGAAGCGCTCCCGGAGCCTTCGCACCATGGTCAGGCTCAATTCGCGCTTTCCATTGAGAACCTCGCTGACCCGGCTCGGTGTTCCAAGCAAGGGGACGAGATCGGCGCGGGAAAGCCCATGTTGGTCCATCAAATAGGCCATGAGATCGGGAAGGCGCGGCGCCCGGCGTGGCCACCGGGCCCGCTCATAGGCTTCGATCAGCCGAGCTTGGGCGGCCATCCGCGCGCGATCGGCGGGGTCGTCCGATCCGATCAGCTCCCCGACTAGCTTCTTCGCCTCGCCGTGGTCGGCGTCGTCTTCGATGACGATCAACTTCGCCTTCATCACACCTTCTCCGCGTCCACTCTGTGGTACTCCTCATGGGAGCCGAAAAATCGGATCAACAACACACCCTCTCGGTATTGCACCGCCGCGATCAGGCGATAGTCATTCGCCTTGATGTTGAACACAACCCGACTACCAGAAAATGGAGGCAGAAAATCCATTTTTTGGAATTGCCGTCGTGGCATCGTCGAAAAAAAATGCGCGCGGCGCTATCGAGCGGCAGCGCAGCCGAGAGGCTCGGCCACATGGGCGCAGAAACACTTGCCCCGAGCCCACTCTCAAAGACGCGGCGTCGTCGAACCCACCTGGTTTTTGACAAGCGGGGACGACGAAGGGTAGGTTTGCGTCATCCTCGAATTGGTGTCCAAAACACCCGCCCGGCCCGCCGCGGCGGGTTTTTCGTTTGGGGCCGGGCATGGCGCAGCGACGCGGCAAGAAAAGCGGCGCGCCGAAGGCGGAGGCCGCTCCCGATAATGCCGGCCCGCGGCCCACTCCCCTGCCTAAGATGGGCGAATCCAAGAACTTGACGCCGTTGGATTGGATGCTGCGCGTGTTGCGGGACGAGAGCGCCGATCCCGACCTCCGCGACGATGCGGCGAAGACCGCGGCGCCCTATATCCACACGCGGTTGTCCACCGGTGAGCCCGGCGGCGATGGCGTCACACTCGCCGACATCCTGCGCGCGATGGCAGCCGATGCGGACTCCACCTGAACCAAATTTGTCCGGGGGAATTCTGCGCTGGCGCGCGCGGCCGGAGGAATTCGTCCGCCAGGCGCTGGGCGTCGAGCCGGAGCCGTGGCAGCGCGATGCCCTGCGCGCCATCGCAACCCATGACCGCATAGCCATCCGTTCCGGCCACGGCGTCGGCAAATCGGCGTATCTGTCCTGGCTGATCCTGTGGTGGCTGGCGACACGCTTCCCGGCCAAGGTTCCCTGTACCGCCGCGACCAGCCATCAGCTCGACGACGTGTTGTGGAGCGAGCTGGCGATCTGGCACCGCAGGATGCCGGCGCCGCTCGCCGCGCAGTTCGAATGGCGGGCCGATCGATTTTTCCTGCGCGGGGCGGCGCAGGAGAGCTTCGCCGTGGCCCGCACCGCGCGCAACGAACAGCCCGAGGCCTTTCAAGGATTCCATGCTGGGCATTTGTTGTTCCTGGTCGACGAGGCGAGCGGCGTGCCCGATGCCATCTTCGAGGCCGGCCAGGGCTCGATGTCGACGAAGGGCGCCAAGACCGTCATCGCCGGCAATCCGACCCGGCCGCAGGGTTATTTCTTCCGCGCCTTCCACGATCAACGCGCCCGTTGGCATTGCCTGCGCGTCAACAGCGAGGATGTGCCCCGCGCGGGCGGGCATATTGAGGACGTGGCCGCCACCTATGGGCGGGACTCCAACGCCTATCGCATCCGCGTGCTCGGCGAATTCCCGACCTCGGCGGATGAACAGGTCATCGCGCTCGATCTGCTGGAAGCGGCGATCGCGCGCGAGGTGCAGCCGCTGACGCAATTCAAGCCGGTGTGGGGCGTCGATGTCGCCCGCTTCGGCGCCGACCGTACCGCGCTCGCCAAACGCCAGGGCAATATCCTGCTCGCCCCGGTGCAATGGTGGCGCGGCAAGGACACCATGCAGGTCGCCGGGCTGATCGCCCATGAATGGGCGGAGACGGCTGAGGAAGACCGCCCGAGCGAAATCCTGGTCGACGTCATCGGCATCGGCGCCGGCGTCACCGACCGGCTGATCGAACTGGGCCTGCCCGCGCGCGGCGTCAATGTGGGGGAGGCGCCGGCCGTCGATGCGCGTTTTGTGGCCTTGCGCGACGAGTTGTGGTGGCGGGGGCGTGATTGGTTCGCCGGCCGCGATTGCGCGATACCGCCGGACGGCGCGCTGATCGCCGATCTGTCGGCGCCGTCCTACGCCTTCACCAGCAAGGGCAAGCTCAAGATCGAAAGCAAGGACGCGCTCAAACGCCGTGGGATGCCTTCGCCGGATCTCGCCGACGCCTTCCTGCTCACCTTCGCCGGCGGCCTCGACCGCCACGACGAATCCGAATCCCGCTACCGCCCCCGCAAAGCCACGGGCTCGTGGATGACGGCTTGATGAAGGAAAATTCATGAATGCAACGAAGCCGGATACCGGCGATTCCGCTATTGCGGATGACGACATCGTGATGCGGGCGCGGGAGTTTCATCGCGAGGCGCGGCAGCATTCCTCCGCGTGGCGCTATGGTCGCGCGAGGGCCACGGCCGCGCAAGGGGATTCAGGCAAACCGAGACCGCCGGGGGTATGGGGGCCTCGCGGCCCCCATCACTTCTCGGGCGGCGCCTCTGTGGCCGGCGCGAGCCCAGTCGTGGCGGGGCCACTGATGACTTCGCCGGTGGCGGCGAATTGCGAACCGTGGCAGGGGCAATCCCAGCATCGCTCCATCGGGTTCCATGCGACGATGCAACCCATATGCGGGCAGGTGGCGGAGCGTTCGCTCAAGCTTCCGTCCTCCGCGCGATAGGCGGCGATCTTTTTCATGCCGCGGCGGATGATGGCGCCCTGGCCGGGTTTGAGCTTGGCCGGGGAGGCGACGTCGCCGCTGGTGATGTAATCCAGGAACTGGCTGGCGACGTTTAGGTTCTCGGAAACGAAGTCGATCGCCGCCTTCGCGCTTTGGCGCGCCGGGTCGAACAGCCGCGCCCAATCATTGCCGCGGCCGGCGATGAGATCGGCGATAATCATGGCGCCGATCGCGCCATGGGTCAGCCCCATGCCGGAATCGCCGGTGTGGATATAGACGTTTTCCTCGCCCGGACTGCGCCCCGAAAAGGAAAGGTAGTCGATGCTTTCCATGACCTGTCCCGACCAGCGATAGGTGAAATCCGTCGTCGACGGAAAGCGGGCCCGCGTCCATTCGGTCAGCCGCGTGAAGCGCGCGGCCATGCCGGTTTCTTGGCCGCTCTTGTGGTCCTCGCCGCCGACAATCAGGAGGTCGGTCTGCGCGTCGATCGGGTGTAGCCGCGTGTAATGGTAGGGCTCGCCGGTATCCCAGCACAACACGTCGGGCACCGAACCCTTCGGCACCGGGGCGGCGGTGACATAACTGCGATAGGGCGCCTGTTTGGCGTGGATGGCCAGGCCGCCATGGATCGGCGCATTGGTCGCGATCACGACCGCGGCGGCTTCCACCTTCAAGCCGGTGTCGGTGGTGATGTTCGGCGTCTTGCCGCTGGCGACCTGGTTGACTTGGGCGGTGAGGAGCCGGCCGCCTTGGCGCTCGATGGAAGCGATCAACCCGCGCAGGAATTTGATGGCGTGGAAGCGCGCCTGTCGCGGAAAGCGCAGACATTTGCCGCCGCGGCGGCCGGGGAAGGGGCCGCCTTCCGCCCATTCGACATCGGTCAGACCAAGCTTATGCGCGGCCTTTAATTCGCGATCCAGATTATCGCGGTTGTCGGGGTCCTGCACCAGAAACCCATCGACCCGCGCGAAATCGCAATCGATGGCTTCGTCCGCCTGGATCTTCTCGATCAGGTTGATGGCCGCGCAATGGGCGCCGGCGGCAAGCCGCGCCTCGGCCAGGCCGCGCAGCTCGATCAACTCGAACCAACGGTCGTCGAGCGCGTTGGACAAATGCCCCGATGTGCGCGAGGTCATGCCGCCGCCGGGCGGGCCGGAATCCAGCACCACGACCTTGCGGCCCTCGCGCGCGAGCAGATAGGCGGTCGTCAGCCCGGCGATGCCAGCGCCGACGACGACGATCTCGGTCTTGAGATTTTCGGCGAGCGCCGGACTCAACTCCGGCAACATCTCCATCCAGATCGATCGGCTGCGCTGTTGGGTGCTGTTCATCGGGGCGCCAGGGAAAGGGGCGCTAGGTTGACATCGGGTGACGCCGCGTTCAATCCCCGTCGCGCGCCGGGGGTATGGCGCCTCGGCCGACATCGCTGCCCTAACAGGCTTCGGTGTTATTGTCGTGGTTCTCGGGTCGTTGGGTTATTGCGGAGATCGGTGCGTGCGGAAGTGGATAGCGTCGGGTTGGTTCGCCGCTGCCGTGGCCGCGTGCAGCGTGGCGTTGTTGGCGACCATGGTCTTGGGAACCCTGGCGGAGTTGGAGGGGCTCGCCGGTGGGTTGCCGCCGTTCGATTTGCGCGCCGGCGGCTACACCTTGGTCGAAGCGCGCGATTTCCTCGCCGCTCTCGGCCGGGACGGCGTCTTCTTATACGCCGACGTGCAATTGCGGGTGGACGCAATCTACCCCGCCACCTACGCCGTATCTCGGGGACTTCTCCTGTGGTGGTTGACTCAGCCTGGTCGCCCCTGGGCGCGGGCGACGCCGCTCGCCCTCCGCGTTGTCCTTGGGTTGGGGCTGCCCGTGGCCGCCGCCGCTTTCGATTATGCCGAGAACCACTACATCGCCCTGATGCTGCGCGACCCACCGGCTGTTGCCGCCGATCTTGTCGCCGCGGCGAGCTTTTCCACTCAGGCGAAGTCGGTCCTCACCATCGTTGTCGAGGTTGGGTGGATCGCGTTGGCAATCGCGGCGCTGATGCGCGCGCGGCGCCGTCGCCACGGCTAGGGCGCCAAAACCGGCCACGCGGTCGTTCAAGAATATTTTTGGGCCCGTGACGGCCGTCACATTCCGCGGCCGCCAATCCCGCTAGGCTATGGTTAACGTGACGAAAATCAACAACAAGGGGCTGGCCATGTCCAAACAAGCGCTGTGCATCAATCTGGTTCTGAGTTTGGGACTGTGGGTGGTGTTGACGGCCATGTTGGCGGTCGTGCCGACGCCGGTCATGCCGACCGCGGCCGAAGGACCCGCGATGAAGACGAGCTATTTTCAGATTTCGCCGGTCACGACCACCCATCAAGACCGCAGCGGGAAATATCAGATCGTCGTCCGTCCGATAACCTTGGCGAGCGGGCCCTAACCCTATCCGCAATCCGAAACCGCGATCGCGCGGCGGACAGCGCCGCCCGTAGGCCGGCGCTGTCCGCCCCTCCCTGGACGGCGCCGGCTTTCTTGACGAAAGCCCGCGCACGCGATCTTTGCGCGTGCATCCCCGGCCATCTTGGCTAGAATTTCCCCGTGGCTCAAGGCAACCCATGACGAAGGCGTCTGGGACCTCCTCGCCGGTACCATAAGCGCGCCTATCGATGCCGGCGAACAGGGCCAGATCGCGGTCAAGGTCATCGACGACCGCGGCAACGAGCTTCTCGTGGTGAAGAATCTCAAGGACGGGGCTTGAGTGAAAGACCTGATCGTCCTCGGCGGTCCGAACGGAGCGGGCAAATCCACGGCGGCAACAATGCTGCTGCCGGCCGTGCTTGGGATTCAGGAGTTCGTCAACGCGGACGCCATCGCCAAAGGCCTTTCGCCCTTCAACCCCAAAGGGGCCGCCTTTGCCGCCGGACGGCTGATGGTCGCGCGCGTCCGGCAACTCCTCAAGAACGGCGAAAGCTTTGCCTTCGAAACAACCTGTGCCGGCCTCTCCCACCTCCAATTGCTGAGGCGTTGCCGCGTGGCGGGCTACCGGAACACCCTGTTGTTCCTATGGCTACCCTCGCCGGAGGCCGCGCTCGCGCGCGTGGCCCGTCGGGTGCGCGCGGGCGGTCACGACGTTGACAAGGACATCGTTATCCGCCGCTATGCCGCTGGCCTGCGCAACATGCGGCAGATGTACCTG
>CANFCX010000037.1 GCA_947445225.1 Rhodospirillales bacterium | reverse complement strand
GACCCGATTCGCCCTCTTTCTTGAGAAGTTCGAGTTGGGGCGATACGGCCGTCATCAGCTGCATGATGATCGACGCCGAAATGTAGGGCATGATGTTGAGGGCGAAAATCGTCATCCGCCCCAGGGCCCCGCCCGCAAACACGTCGAACATGCCAAGGATGCCGCCGGCATTGGCCTTGAAGATTTCGGCGAGCACGGTGGGATCGATTCCCGGCAGGGGAATATAGGTGCCGACGCGATAGACGATGAGCGCGCCCAGGGTGAACCACAGGCGCTTCTTCAGCTCCGTCGCCTTGGCGAAGGCGCCGAGATTGAGATTGGCGGCGAGTTGTTCGGCGGCGGAGGCCATGCGCTTAACTTCCTAAGAACCCGACCTGCAATGCATCACGCCTCCACAGATTGGAGGCCGAAGCCCGGTCGACAAGACCGGGTTAGGATTTGGTCGGTGCGGCCACCGGAACGATGACCTTGCCACCGGCCTTTTCCACGGCGGCGATGGCGGCCTTGGAGGCTCCGGAGACCTCGATCGTCACCTTGGCCTTGATCTCGCCATCGCCCAGCAGGCGCACGCCGTCACGAACCCTACGCACGATGCCGGCGGCGCGCAGGACTTCGGCGGTGATCGGCTGGGCGGCGTTGAGCCGGCCGTCGTCGATCGCTTCCTGCAAACGCCCCAGATTCACCGGCTGGAAACGAAGACGGAATGGATTGTGGAAGCCGCGCTTGGGCAGCCGGCGATAAAGCGGCGTCTGGCCGCCTTCGAAGCCGTTGATCGCGACGCCGGAGCGCGCGGTCTGGCCCTTGCCGCCGCGACCGCACTGCTTGCCCTTGCCCGAACCAATGCCGCGTCCGACGCGCTTACCGATCCGATGCGCGCCGCGATTGTCGCGAATTTCATTTAGTTTCATGACCGCCTCTGACTATGCGACGTCGTCGGTGCGTACGAGATGACGAACCTTGAAGATCATTCCGCGTATGGCCGGCGTATCCTCGAGGACGCGCTCCCGCCGAATCTTGTTCAGGCCAAGACCAACGAGGGTCTCGCGTTGATCGTGCCTGCGACCGATGGGGCTTCCGGTCTGGGTAACCTTGATCCGCCCCGGCTTTGCCTTTGCCATGGTCTACTCCCGCACCTCGGCGGCCGCCGCTTCGCGCCGCCCGAGAATATCGCTGACCTTCTT
The DNA here is from genome assembly GCA_947445225.1 of Rhodospirillales bacterium. Taxonomy (GTDB): domain Bacteria; phylum Pseudomonadota; class Alphaproteobacteria; order CACIAM-22H2; family CACIAM-22H2; genus SHVT01. The sequence goes on along the minus strand of CANFCX010000037.1, from coordinate 19,160 downwards.
CCCGCGTTTGGCGGCGATGGCGCGCGGCGACATCATGTGGGCGAAAGCGGCGAAGGCTGCCTTGATCATGTTATGCGGGTTGGACGAGCCGATCGACTTGGCGACCACGTCCTTCAGTCCCACACATTCGAAAATCGCACGCATCGGGCCGCCGGCGATGACGCCGGTGCCGGGGACCGCCGAGCGCATGATCACTTTGCCCGCGCCGAAACGGCCGGCGACATCGTGGTGCAGCGTGCGGCCTTCGCGCAGGGGAATGCGGATCATGCCGCGTTTGGCCTGCTCGGTCGCCTTGCGGATGGCTTCGGGCACTTCGCGCGCCTTGCCGCTGCCATGACCGACGCGGCCCTTGCCGTCGCCAACCACCACCACCGCGGCGAAGCCGAAGCGACGCCCGCCCTTGACGACCTTGGCCACGCGATTGATGCTGACCAGCTTCTCGACCATGTCGGAATCTTCGCGGTCGCGTCCGCCCCGCTCGGAGCCGCGACTCCGCTCGCCACCTGCCGCCCGCGCCATCTTCACAATCCTCTTAGAATGACAGCCCGCCTTCGCGGGCCGCGTCGGCCAGGGCTTTGACCCGGCCATGATAGATATATCCGCCACGATCGAAGACGACACGATCGACCCCGGCCGCGACGGCACGGCTCGCCACGAGGCGACCCACTTCCGCCGCAGCGTCCTTGCCGGCGCCGTTCTTCAATTTCTTGCGAAGATCCGGGTCGAGCGAGGAAGCGGCCGCTAGGGTCACCCCTTTGCGATCGTCGATCACCTGGGCGTAAATGTGCCGGCCGGACCGGAACACCGACAGCCGAGCGCGGCCGCCGCCATTGGCCCGAACCTTGACGCGTGCACGCCTTTGCCGCCGCTCGAATAAGTCACTTGTCTTCGACATCGCTGCGATTCCTACTTCTTCTTGCCTTCCTTGCGGAGGACAGTCTCGTGTTCGTATTTGATGCCCTTGCCCTTATAGGGCTCCGGCGGGCGGAAGCCACGAATCTTCGCCGCGACCTGACCCACGAGCTGGCGTTCGGAGCCGCTCACCCTGATCAAAGTCGGCTTTTCGCACTTGATCGCGATCCCCTCGGGAATTGGGAAGACTACGTCATGGCTGTAGCCAAGCTGCAAGGTTAACGTCTTGGCGTCCGCGGCGGCGCGAAATCCGACGCCGATGATTTCGAGCACGATGGAAAACCCGCGATCGATTCCCGTCACCAGGTTGTTGACGAGGTTACGCGTCGTTCCCCACATGGCCCGCCCGGCTTTGTCGTCATTGCGCGGCTTGATCCAGACCTTGCCGTCCTCGATCGAGGCGACGATTTCGGGGGCGACGGCCAAGCTGCGCCGGCCTTGTTTTCCAGCCGCGGTAACAATCTGGCCCGCGACCTCGACCTTGACGCCCGCGGGAATGGATACCGGCAACCGACCTACGCGCGACATGACCGCTCCTTAGAACACGCGGCAGAGGACTTCGCCGCCAACATTGGCAGCGCGCGCCTCCGCATCGGACATGACGCCTCGCGGCGTCGAAAGAATCGACATGCCCAAACCGCCATAGATTCGGGGCAGGTCCTTGATTCCGGAATAGACGCGACGGCCCGGCGTAGAGATTCGAGAGATCTGTTTGATGACCGGCTCGCCGTCCTGGTACTTCAATTCGATATTCAGTTCGCGGATACCGCCGCGTATTTCGGTCTCCGAATAGCCGCGGATATACCCTTCCTTCGTCAGGACTTCGAGAACGCGCGTCCGCAGCCCGGAAGCCGGCGTTGACACGGTTGCCAACCCCGCCTTTTGGGCGTTGCGGATGCGGGTCAGCATGTCGCCCAGAGGATCGCTGAGAGTCATTCGCCGCCTCTTCCTACCAGCTCGACTTGACCATGCCGGGAATCTGGCCCTTGGAGGCCAGATCGCGCAACGCGATGCGCGACAGCTTGAACTTGCGGTAATTGCCGCGCGGGCGACCGCTGAGCATGCAGCGATTGCGAATGCGCACGCGCGAGGAATTACGCGGCATTTCCGCGAGCTTCAATGCGGCCGCGAAACGCTCTTCGGGCGGCAGGGTACGATCCCCCGCCAGCGCCTTGAGTCTGGCGCGCTTGGGGCCGAATTGCTTGGCCATCCGCGTGCGCCGGTTGTTTTTCTCGATGGAACTTAGCTTTGCCATGATTCCCGTCTCCGCCGCTCAGTTGACGAACGGCATATCGAATGCCTTGAGGAGCGCCTTGGCCTCCACGTCGGTCCGGGCATTGGTGACAAACACAATGTCCATGCCGCGAACCGTGTCGATTTTGTCGTAGTCGACTTCGGGAAAGACGATTTGTTCCTTGAGCCCAAGCGCGTAATTGCCGCGCCCGTCGAAGCTCTTTCCCGACAAACCCCTGAAATCGCGAACCCGGGGCAAGGCGATATTGACGAGGCGATCGAGGAATTCGTACATCCGCGCGCCACGCAGCGTCACCTTGCAGCCAATCGGCAGCCCCTTGCGCAGTTTGAAATTCGCGATCGCCTTGCGCGCGCGCATCACCATCGGGCGCTGGCCGCTGATCGCGGTCAACTCGGCGACCGCTGCGTCCATTTTCTTGCTGTCGGCGGCGGCTTCGCCGACACCCATGTTGACGACGATCTTTTCCAGGCGCGGCACCTGCATGGGGTTGCCATAGGAGAACTGTTTCATCAGTTCCGGCCGCACCTTTTTTTCGTAATGTTCGCGCAAACGGGCCATGGCCATCCTCACCGGTCGATGATCTCGCCCGACCGCTTGGCAAAACGCACCTTGCGGCCGTGCTCGATTGTCTTGAAGCCGAGGCGGGTCGGCTTGCGTGTCTTGGGGTCGACATAAGCGACATTGGACACGTGAATCGCCGCCTCTTTCTCAACGATGCCGCCGGGCTGACCGGCGGCGGGCCGGGTATGGCGCTTGATGATGTTGCAACCCTGGACGACCACACGCAGGTCCTCGCGAAGAACGCGGATCACCTGGCCGACCTTGCCCTTGTCGCGACCGGCCGTGATCATCACTTCGTCGCCTTTTTTGATGCGCAGCTTGTTGCGCGCCGCTTCAGCCATCACAACACCTCCGGCGCCAGCGAGATGATCTTCATGTAGCCCCGCGCGCGCAGCTCGCGCGTCACCGGACCGAAGATGCGGGTTCCGATCGGCTCGCCCTGCGGGTTGATCAGCACCGCGGCATTGCGATCGAACCGGATCGTGCTGCCGTCGGAGCGGCGTATGCCGAAGGACGTACGGACGATCACCGCCTTATGCACGTCGCCTTTCTTGACGCGGCCGCGCGGAATCGCCTCTTTGATCGAGACGACGATGATATCGCCGATGGTCGCGGTCTTGCGTTTGGACCCACCCAGCACCTTGATGCATTGGACCCGCCGCGCGCCGGAATTGTCGGCGACCTCCAAATTCGTTCGCATCTGGATCATGGCTTATCGATCCCCCGGTTAGCGGGCGCCGTCAGCCGCGATCTCGTCGCCAAGCACTTCCCAGCGCTTGGACTTCGAGATCGGCCGACATTCGCGGATGCGCACCTTGTCACCCACCTTGAAGCGGTTGCTTTCGTCATGGGCGGCATATTTGTTCGAACTCACGACGTATTTCTTATAGACCGGATGCATGACACGGCGATCGACGCGGACGGTTACCGTCTTGTCGCAAGCGTCGCTGACCACGATCCCCTGTAGAATTCGCCTCGGCATATTCCTGTTTCCTCGATCTTCGGCTTAGGCGGCGCGAGCGGCGCGCTGGCCGAGGATGGTAAGAATGCGGGCGACTTCGCGGCGAACCTGGCGCACGCGCGCAGAATTCTCGAGCTGACCGCTCGCCCGTTGAAAACGCAGATTGAAGGCCTCCTTGCGTAGATCGGCGAGGAGCTGCTTCAACTCGTCGTCGGTCTTGGCGCGCACATCGGCGGTTTTCATGCTGCGGCCTCCGCTCCCAAACGTGCAACGATACGGGTCTTGACCGACAGCTTGGCCGACGCTAGGCCAAACGCCTCGGTCGCGACCTGCCGCGGCACGCCGTCGATTTCGAACATGATGCGGCCGGGCTTGACCCGGCAAATCCAATATTCCGGCGTGCCTTTGCCGCTGCCCATGCGGACTTCCGCGGGTTTGGACGAAACCGGGACGTCCGGAAACACGCGAATCCACACGCGACCCAGACGTTTCAGGTGACGGGTGATCGCGCGGCGCGCGGCTTCGATTTCACGTGCCGTGATGCGGCCCGGTTCCAGCGACTTCAGCCCGAAAGAGCCAAAATTCAAGGCATTGCCACTGGTGGCAAGGCCATGGATGCGGCCCTTGAAGGCCTTTCGGTACTTGGTACGTTTCGGTGAAAGCATGGGTTGATGCCAATATTATCGGGGTCAGCGTGTGGGGGCGTGTTCGGCCGCGCGCTTGTCTTGGGCCATGGGATCATGGGCAAGGATTTCGCCCTTGAAGACCCAGACCTTGACCCCGCAGCTGCCATAGGTGGTGCGCGCGGTGGCGGTGCCGAAATCAATGTCGGCGCGCAGCGTGTGCAGCGGCACCCGGCCTTCGCGGTACCATTCCAAACGCGCGATTTCGGCGCCGCCAAGGCGGCCCGAACAATTGATGCGAATGCCTTGAGCGCCGAGCCGCATCGCCGATTGCACGGCCCGCTTCATCGCCCGCCGGAAGGCCACGCGGCGCTCAAGCTGCTGCGCGATGCTTTCGGCAACCAAGGCCGCGTCGATTTCCGGCTTGCGGATTTCGACGATGTTGAGATGAACCTCGCTCTTGGTGAGCTTCGCCAGGTCGAGACGCAGCTTTTCGATGTCGGCGCCCTTCTTGCCGATGACGACGCCGGGCCGCGCGGTGTGGATAGTGACCCGCGCTTTCTTCGCCGGCCGCTCGATGATGATGCGGCTGACGCCGGCTTGCACCAGGCGCTCCTGCAAATACTTACGCAACTTCAGGTCTTCGTGCAGCAGCGCCGCATAATCCTTACCCGCGTACCAACGCGAATCCCAGGTGCGGTTGATGCCTACGCGAAGTCCGACCGGATTGATTTTTTGACCCATTAGGCTTTCTCCCCGGACTCGACGCGCTCGCGCACGATGACGACGATGTGGCTGAACGGCTTGATCACCTGAGCCGAACGGCCACGGCCGCGCGCATGCATCCGCTTCATGGCGAAGGCACGCCCGACACTCGCCTCGGCGACGAACAGCCGGTCGATGTCGAGTTGGTGATTGTTTTCGGCATTGGCGATCGCCGCCTGCAGGATACGTTTGACGTCACCGGCGATGCGCCGTTGGCAAAAGGTCAGATCGGCCAAGGCCTGGCTCGCGGTCTTGCCGCGGATCAGGCCGGCGACGAGGTTGAGCTTGCGCGGGCTGACCCGCAGCGCGCGGCCTCGCGCCATCGCCTCGTTGTCGGACAAACGCCGTTCGCGGGATGATTTGCCCATGGCTTAGGCCGTCCTTTTCACTTTCTTGTCCGCGGCGTGGCCGTGGAAAGTCCGGGTCGGCGCGAATTCGCCGAATTTATGTCCGACCATGTTCTCGGTGACGAGGACCGGCAGAAATTTGTGGCCGTTATGAACGCCAAAGGTCAGGCCCACGAATTGCGGCAGGATGGTCGAGCGGCGCGACCAGATCTTGATGATCTCGTTGCGACCGGAGGCTCGCGTCTTGTCCGCTTTCTTGAGGAGGAACCCATCGACAAAGGGGCCCTTCCATACCGACCGTGCCACGTTTCGCCCCTCCTACTTCGCGTTCCGACGCCGAACGATGAATCGGTCGGTCGCCTTGTTGAACCGCGTCTTGTAGCCCTTGGTCGGCTGGCCCCAAGGCGACACCGGGTGACGGCCGCCCTTGGTCCGGCCTTCGCCGCCGCCATGCGGATGATCGATTGGGTTCATCGCGGTGCCGCGCACCGTCGGACGAACACCGAGCCACCGCTTGCGGCCGGCCTTTCCAATCTTCACGTTTTGCTGGTCGGGGTTGGATACCGCGCCAATCGTCGCCATGCCCTCGGCCCGCACCATGCGGACCTCGCCCGACGCCAACCGCAGCAGCGCATAGCCGGCATCCTTGCCAACGATTTGCACATAGGTTCCCGCCGAACGCGCCAACTGCCCGCCGCGGCCCGGCTTCATCTCCACGTTGTGGACGATGGTGCCGACCGGGATGTTCTTGAGCGGCATGGCATTGCCCGGCTTGATGTCCGTGCGCTCGCCGGCCACGACCTTGTCGCCCAGGGCCAGCCGCTGCGGCGCCAGGATGTAGGCGATTTCGCCGTCGTCATAACGGATCAAGGCAATGAACGCGGTGCGATTGGGATCGTACTCCAACCGCTCCACCGTCCCGACGACGTCGAATTTGCGCCGCCGAAAATCCACGATCCGATAACGCTGGCGATGGCCGCCGCCTTGATGGCGCACGGTGATGTGGCCGTGATTGTTGCGCCCGCCATGCTTGCGCAAACCTTCGCTGAGCGTCTTGATGGGCCGACCCTTGAACAGCTCGCTGCGGTCGATGAGGACGACCCCGCGGAGGCTGGGCGTGGTCGGTTTAAATGTCTTGAGCGCCATGACTAAATCCCCGTCGCCACGTCGATCGATTGACCCTCGGCCAGGGACACGATCGCTTTCTTGTAATCCGAGCGCCGACCCAGCCGGCCGCGGGACCGCTTTAGTTTGCCGCCGATGATCGAGGTATTGACCGCGTTCACCTTGACCCCGAACAACCCTTCGATGGCGGCCTTAATCTGGGGTTTGGTCGCATCCATGGTGACGCGGAAGGTGACCTGGCCGTGTTCGGAGCCACGCGTCGCCTTTTCCGTGATCACCGGCGAAAGAATGATCCGATACATGTCTTCGCGAGCCACGTTCGGCTTGGGCGGACGACGGCGGTTCATTTCAGCCTCGCTGCCAAATGTTCAACGGCGTCGCGCGTCAGCACCAGAGTGTGTCGGCGCAGAATGTCGTAAACATTGGCGCCTTGCTGCGGCAACACATCGAGGGTCGGAATATTGGCCGCGGCCAGCGCGAAATTGCTGTCCACCATCGGACCGTCGATGAGCAGCACCGAGGCCCAGCCCAGTTTGCCGAGCTTTTCGGCCAGGGATTTGGTCTTCGGCGAATCGAGCTTCGCCGAATCGATGATCACCAATCGACCTTCCGCCTGTTTGCTCGACAGCGCGCATTTCAGACCGAGCTTGCGCACCTTTTTCGGCAAATCGAAACCGTGGCTACGCACGAGCGGCCCGAAGATGACGGCGCCCTTGCGCCATTGCGGCGAGCGCGAACTGCCCTGGCGGGCGCGACCGCTGCCCTTTTGCTTCCACGGCTTGCGGCCACCGCCGCTGACCTCGCTGATTCCCTTGGTCTTGTGGGTGCCGGCGCGCCGCTTGGCGAGCTGCCAATTGACCACGCGGGCGAGAATATCCGGCCGCATACGCTGCCCGAACAATTCATCATCGACGTCGATCGATCCGACGTCCTGATTATCGAGATTCTTGACTTGGAGCTTCATCGCGATCAGCCCTTGCTCGCGCCGGCTTCGACGGCGGGCGCCTTGAACGAAGCGGGGAACGGCGCCTCCTTGGGAAGGGCACGCTTCACCGCATCGGTCACGAAAACAAAACCGCCGGCGCTGCCCGGCACCGCACCCTTGACCATGATGAGGCCGCGCGGGCCATCGATGGCCACGACCTTCAGGTTTTGGGCGGTGGCGCGGACCTGGCCCATATGGCCCGCCATCTTCTTGTTCTTGAAGGTACGGCCGGGATCCTGGCGCTGCCCGGTCGAACCGTGGCTGCGATGTGAGATCGAAACGCCGTGTGATGCCCGCAAGCCCCGGAAGTTATAGCGCTTCATGACGCCGGCGAAACCCTTGCCGACGGTGATGCCGGCCACGTCGACAAACTGGCCTGGCACGAAATGATCGACGTTGATTCGCGAGCCGACGGCGACCACGGCATCGGGCGAGACCCGAAATTCCGCGAGCTTTCGCTTGGGCTCGACCTTGGCCTTGGCGAAATGACCGCGCATCGGCTTGGTCACGTTCTTCACCTTGGCCTTGCCGACTCCGAGTTGCAGGGCGGTGTAGCCGTCCTTGTCCTGGCTGCGGGTCGCGACAACTTCGCAATCGTCGACCGCGAGCACGGTAACGGGCAGATGCGCGCCGTCCTCGCCGAACAGCCGCGTCATTCCAACCTTGCGCGCGATGAGACCGGTACGCATCGCTCGATCCTTAGAGTTTGATCTCGACATCGACGCCGGCGGCGAGATCGAGCTTCATCAACGCATCGACGGTCTGTGGCGTCGGATCGACGATGTCCAACAGACGGCGATGCGTGCGAATCTCGAATTGCTCCCGCGACTTCTTGTCGACATGGGGGGAACGGTTAACGGTGAACTTTTCGATATGCGTGGGCAGCGGAATCGGTCCGCGCACGCGCGCCCCGGTGCGTTTGGCCGTGGTCACGATCTCCGTCGTCGATTGGTCGAGGACGCGGTGATCGAAGGCCTTGAGCCGGATGCGGATGGTCTGGTTGTCCATGAAATTCTGCCCTACGCGCCCACCGGCCTATTGGATGATCTTGGCGACGACGCCGGCGCCGACGGTGCGGCCACCTTCGCGGATGGCGAAACGCAGACCTTCATCCATCGCGATCGGCACGATCAAATCCACCGTCATCGTCACGTTGTCGCCCGGCATCACCATTTCCGTTCCCGCCGGCAACTCCACCGCACCCGTCACATCCGTCGTCCGAAAGTAAAATTGCGGCCGGTAATTCCCAAAAAACGGCGTGTGCCGCCCGCCTTCTTCCTTCGTCAGAATGTACGCCTCGGCCACAAACTTCGTGTGCGGCGTGATCGACCCGGGCGCCGCCAATACCTGGCCGCGCTCCACTTCCTCGCGTTTGGTCCCGCGCAGCAGCGCTCCGATATTGTCCCCAGCTTCCCCCTGATCCAGAAGCTTCCGGAACATCTCCACGCCCGTCACCACCGTCTTCGTCGTCGCCCGCAGCCCGACAATCTCGATTTCTTCCCCAACCTTCACGATCCCGCGCTCAACACGCCCCGTCACCACCGTCCCGCGGCCCGAAATCGAAAACACGTCTTCGATCGGCATCAGGAACGGCCGGTCCTTCGGTCGCACCGGCTGCGGTATCGACGCATCCACCGCGCTCATCAGCTTCAGGATCGCTTCTTTCCCCACCGCCGGGTCGCGCCCTTCCAGCGCCGCCAGCGCAGAGCCCCGAACAATCGGGATCGTGTCCCCGGGAAATTCGTATTTGCTCAACAACTCCCGAACCTCGAGCTCCACAAGATCCAGAAGTTCAGGGTCGTCCACCATGTCGACCTTGTTCAGAAACACCACCAGCGCCGGAACGCCAACCTGCCGCGCCAGCAAGATATGCTCACGCGTCTGCGGCATCGGCCCGTCCGCCGCGCTCACCACCAATATCGCCCCGTCCATCTGCGCCGCACCCGTGATCATGTTCTTCACGTAGTCCGCGTGCCCAGGGCAATCCACATGCGCGTAATGCCGGTTCGCCGTCTCGTATTCCACATGCGCCGTGTTGATCGTGATCCCGCGCGCCTTCTCTTCAGGCGCCTTGTCAATCTGGTCATAGGCCATAAACGTCGCGCCGCCAGTCTCCGCCAATACCTTCGTAATCGCCGCAGTCAGCGTCGTCTTCCCGTGGTCAACGTGCCCAATCGTCCCCACGTTGCAGTGCGGCTTGTTCCGTTCAAATTTCGCCTTCGCCATGGCCTACTCTCCGTCGATTCCGCTCGTTAATATCCGCAACGCCTACGCCATTTTCGCGCGAACTTCGTCGGCGACCGCCTGCGGCACTTGTTCGTAATGGTCGAAATGCATGGTGTAGGTGGCCCGGCCCTGGCTCATCGAACGCAACTTGTTGACGTATCCGAACATGTTGGCCAGCGGCACCATGGCCGCCACGATCCGCGCATTGGCGCGGCTGTCCATGCTGTTGATCTGGCCGCGGCGGCTGTTGAGATCGCCGATGACGTCGCCCATGTATTCCTCGGGCGTCACCACCTCGACCCGCATCACCGGCTCGAGCAGCTTCGGTCCGGCCTTGGGGATGGCTTCACGAAAATTCGCCCGCGCCGCGATTTCGAACGCCAAGGCCGAGGAATCAACGTCGTGGTAGGCACCGTCGATCAAGGTCGCCTTGAAGTCGATGACCGGGAAGCCGGCGATCGGGCCATTCGGCCGCGCCGAATCGAGGCCCTTGACCACGCCCGGGACGAATTCCTTGGGCACCGAACCGCCGACGACGTCGTTTTCGAATTCATAACCGGTGCCCGGCGGCAGCGGTTCGTAGCGGATTTTGAGGCGCGCGTATTGGCCCGACCCGCCCGATTGCTTCTTATGGGTGTAGTCATGTTCGATCGAGCGGCTGATGGTTTCGCGATAGGCGACCTGCGGGGCGCCGACATTGGCCTCGACCTTAAACTCGCGCTTCATGCGGTCGACGATGATCTCGAGATGGAGCTCGCCCATTCCCTTGATGATCGTCTGGCCGGATTCAAAATCGGTGCTGACCCGGAAGGACGGATCCTCGGTCGCCAAGCGGGCCAGGGCCATGCCCATTTTTTCCTGATCACCCTTGGTCTTCGGCTCGACCGCGACCTCGATGACCGGGTCGGGGAACTCCATGCGCTCAAGAACGATTGGATGATTAACGTCGCAGAGGGTATCGCCCGTCGTCGTGTTCTTGAGTCCGGCCAAGGCCACGATATCGCCGGCGCGGGCTTCCTTGATGTCTTCGCGATGGTTGGCGTGCATCTGCAACATGCGGCCGATGCGTTCGCGGTTGTCCTTGATCGAATTGAGCACGCCGGTGCCGGCCTCCAACACGCCTGAATAGACGCGGACGAAGGTCAACGAGCCGACGAACGGATCGGACATGATCTTGAAGGCGAGTCCGGAAAACGGGTCTTCGTCACGCGACCGGCGCTCGATGAGTTCTTCGCTATCGGGCTTGTGGCCGCGAATGGCGGGCACGTCCGTCGGCGCCGGCAGAAAATCGACAACGGCATCGAGGAGCGGCTGAACACCCTTGTTCTTGAACGCCGAGCCGTTGATCACCGGAATGAAGGCGCCGGTGATCGTGCCCCGGCGGATGCAAAGCTTAAGCGTCTCTTCCGAAGGTTCGGTGCCGGCGAGATAAGCCTCAAGCGCCGCATCGTCCTGATCGACCGCCAATTCGAGCAGCTTGGCCCGCCATTCCGCGGCCTCGTCCGCCATCTCCGCCGGTATATCGGTCAAGTCGTAGTCGGCGCCGAGGGTTTCGTCCTTGTAATGGATGGCCTTCATGCGCACGAGATCGATGACCCCGGAGTAATTGCTCTCGGTGCCCACCGGAAGTTGAAGCACGAGCGGCTTCGCCCCCAGCCTGTCCTCGATGCTCTTCACCGACATGTAGAAATCGGCGCCGATGCGGTCCATCTTGTTGATGAAGCAAATGCGCGGGACGCCGTATTTGTCGGCCTGACGCCACACCGTCTCGGATTGCGGCTCGACGCCGTTGACGCCGTCGAACACGGCCACCGCACCGTCGAGAACGCGCAGGCTGCGCTCCACTTCGATGGTGAAATCGACGTGGCCGGGCGTGTCGATGATGTTGATGCGATGGTCGCGCCAGAAACAGGTCGTCGCCGCCGAGGTAATGGTGATGCCGCGCTCTTGTTCCTGTTCCATCCAATCCATGGTGGCTGTGCCGTCATGGACTTCGCCGATTTTGTAAGACCGGCCGGTGTAATACAGAACGCGCTCGGTCGTGGTGGTCTTGCCGGCATCGATGTGGGCCATGATGCCGATATTGCGATAACGTTCGAGCGGGGTTGCGCGGGACATGGCGGCGGATCCGGCCTCTACCAGCGGTAATGCGAGAAGGCGCGGTTGGCTTCTGCCATCTTGTGCGTGTCTTCGCGCTTCTTGACGGCGGAGCCGCGGTTATTGGCGGCGTCGAGAAGTTCCCCGGACAGGCGGTCGGTCATCGTGTTTTCGCCGCGCGCGCGCGCGCTGCCAATGATCCACCGAATGGCCAAAGCCTGACCACGGTCCGGACGCACCTCGACCGGCACCTGATAGGTGGCGCCGCCGACGCGGCGGGAGCGCACTTCGATCGCCGGTTTGACGTTGTCCAGCGCGTTCTTGAAGATGACCAGGGCTTCCTGGCCGCTCTTCTTCTGAATGGTTTCCAGCGCGCCGTAGACGATGCCTTCGGCGACCGATTTCTTGCCCTGATACATCAGGCAGCTCATGAAGCGGCTCAAGACCTTGTCGCCGTATTTGGCGTCGGGGAGCACTTCGCGGCGGTGAGCGGAGCGGCGGCGAGACATTGCGGCCCCCTATTTCGGACGCTTGGCGCCGTATTTGGAACGGCGCTGACGCCGATCCTTGACGCCTTGGGTGTCGAGAACACCGCGGATGATGTGATAACGGACGCCGGGCAAATCCTTCACGCGACCGCCGCGGATCATCACCACCGAATGTTCCTGAAGATTGTGGCCTTCGCCGGGAATATAGCTGGTCACTTCAAAGCCATTGGTGAGGCGCACGCGCGCGACTTTGCGGAGGGCCGAGTTCGGCTTTTTCGGAGTCGTCGTATAGACGCGCGTGCACACGCCGCGCTTTTGCGGACAGCTCTTGAGCGCCGGCACCTTGTTGCGCTGGATCTTTTGCCCTCGCCCAAGACGGACAAGTTGGTTGATCGTCGGCATTCAGATCGATCCTTCCGTTCGAACGCCAATCGGCGCTCGCAATCAAACAATGCAAACCCCCAAGGTGAAGCAATGCCCTGCTTCTCCCGGGAGTGCCGCAACAGCGGCAGAAATTTTTTCTCGGTCGCCCAGGGGCCGCGTTTCGGAACACGTCCGACTACCGGCCCCTAAAAAGGTCGGCGCATCCTAGTGAGGAGCCTCCACCCCGTCAAGCAAATCCCTTGGATTTTCCGACGGGGCGGCGCGACTCGCCGGATATCGCCTATGCGCTCTTGGACTTCTTCTTTCCGGCCGTGGATTCGGCCTTGGCTTTGACCTTCTCGCCGGCGGTGTCCTTGACCGCCTCGCCATCGGCCGCGAGCATTTCGCGATCGCGCTCGGCCGCGACTTCGCGCAACCGGCTGACGACGTTGCCGGTGCCCGCGGGGATAAGACGCCCGACGATAACGTTCTCCTTGAGGCCGGCGAGCCCGTCGATCTTGCCGTTGACCGCGGCTTCGGTGAGGACACGCGTCGTTTCCTGGAACGAGGCCGCCGATATAAAGGATCGCGTTTGCAGCGAAGCCTTGGTGATGCCTTGCAGCACGGGCCGGGCGACCGCCGGCCGAAACCCATCGGCCTCGACCTTGGCGTTGGCTTCCTCGAACTCCGCGCGATCGATTTGCTCGCCGACCAAGTAGGTCGTTTCACCCGGGTCCTCGATCTCGACCTTCTGCAGCATCTGGCGGACGATGACTTCGATGTGTTTGTCGTTGATCTTCACGCCCTGGAGCCGATAGACCTCCTGGATTTCGTTAACGAGGTAGGTCGCCAGCGCTTCGACGCCGAGCACGCGCAAGATGTCGTGCGGAACCGGATTTCCGTCCATCAACAGATCGCCTCTTTGGACGGAATCGCCTTCCTGGACGCTGATATGTTTGCCCTTGGGAATGAGATATTCGACCGGCTCCGAGCCCCGTTCGGTCGGACGCACGATGATGCGGCGCTTGGTCTTGTAATCCTTGCCGAATTCGACCCGTCCGCCGGATTCGCTGATGATGGCGTAGTCCTTGGGTTTGCGTGCCTCGAACAATTCGGCGACGCGCGGCAGACCGCCGGTGATGTCGCGCGTTTTGGACGATTCGCGCGGGATACGCGCCAGCACATCGCCGGCTCGGACCAGACCGCCGTTTTCCACCGACAACACCGCATCCACCGACAGGAAGTAGCGGGCTTCGACGCCGCTCGACAGCTTGACCGGTCCACCCTTCTTGTCGCGCAGCGTGATGTGCGGACGAAGTTCGGCGCCGCGCGATTGTTGACGCCAATCAACGACGACCTTGCTGGAAATGCCGGTTGCTTCGTCGATGAACTCACGCATCGACACACCCTCTTGAAGGTCGACGTAGTGCGCGATGCCCTCCATTTCGGTGATGATCGGCAGTGTGTAGGGATCCCAATCGGCGATCTTCGCGCCCTTTTTCACCTTGGTACCGTCGTCTGCCAACAGTCGGGCGCCATAAGGCAATCGATGGCGCGCCCGCTCGCGACCACGTTCGTCGACCAGCACGATTTCGGCGTTGCGGGCCATCATGATCGGCACTTTTTGGCTGTTAATCACCACGTTGCGGTTTTTCACCTGCACGGTGGAGTCATAGGCCGCTTCGATGCTCGATTGTTCGGCGCCGCGCTGCACGGCGCCGCCGATGTGGAAGGTACGCATGGTTAGCTGCGTGCCGGGTTCCCCGATCGACTGCGCGGCGATGATGCCAACCGCCTCGCCGATATTAACGACCGTGCCGCGGGCCAAATCGCGCCCGTAACATTTTCCGCAGACGCCGCCTTTGGAATCGCAGGTCAGAACCGACCGAATCTTGACCAGATCGATGCCGGCTTGATCAACCTTTTCGATCTCTTCCTCACCGATCAGATGGCCGTGGCCGAGGACCTTCTTATTGGTGAGCGGATCGACGATATCGACGGCCGCCGTGCGGCCCAGGATACGTTCGGACAGGGACGAGATCACCTCGCCGCCCTCGACGACGGCCTTCATGCTCAGGCCGTTCTTCGTGCCGCAATCATTCTCGACGATGATGCAGTCTTGGGCGACGTCGACCAGACGGCGCGTCAGATAACCGGAATTGGCGGTCTTGAGCGCGGTGTCGGCGAGACCCTTGCGGGCGCCGTGCGTCGAATTGAAGTATTCGAGCACGGTGAGGCCTTCCTTGAAATTCGAGATGATCGGCGTCTCGATGATTTCGCCGGAGGGCTTCGCCATCAAGCCGCGCATCCCCGCGAGCTGCTTGATCTGCGCGGCCGAACCGCGCGCGCCGGAATGCGCCATCATGTAGACCGAGTTGACCGGCTCGCCGGGCCGGCCCTGCGACATTTCCTTCATCATTTCTTCGGCGACCTGGTCGGTACATTGCGACCAGGCATCGACCACCTTGTTGTATTTTTCGCCCTGGGTGATGAGGCCGTCGAGATATTGCTGCTCGTATTCCTTGACCTTCTGCTTGCTTTCCTCGACCAGCCTGGTCTTGGCCACCGGCACGACCAGATCGTCCTTGCCGAAGGAAATGCCGGCCTTGCAGGCCTGCCCGAAGCCCAGCGACATCAGGCGGTCGGCGAAGATGACCGTCTCCTTCTGCCCGCAATGGCGATAGACGACGTCGATGACGTTGCTGATTTCCTTCTTCGTCAGCAGGCGATTGATCAGATCGAACGGTACGGCCGGATGAATCGGCAGTATCTGTTGGATCAACATCCGGCCCGGCGTGGAGTCCACGAGTTTGGTGACCAGTTCGCCGGTCGCATCATAGGTCCGGATGCGCGCCTTGATCCGGCTGTGCAGCGTGACGACCTTGCTGTCGAGCGCCTGTTCGATTTCACCGATATTGGTGAAGGCCTTGCCTTCGCCCGGCTCCTTGGTGCGATCGAGCGTCAAATAATAAAGGCCGAGCACGATGTCCTGCGACGGCACGATGATCGGTTTGCCGTTGGCGGGAGACAGGATGTTGTTGGTCGACATCATCAAGACGCGAGCCTCGAGCTGAGCCTCCAGCGACAGCGGCACATGGACCGCCATCTGGTCACCGTCGAAATCGGCGTTGAAGGCGGTGCAGACCAGCGGATGAAGCTGGATGGCCTTGCCCTCGATGAGCACGGGCTCAAAGGCCTGGATGCCGAGGCGGTGAAGCGTCGGGGCGCGGTTGAGCAATACCGGGTGCTCGCGGATGACTTCCTCGAGGATGTCCCACACCTCGGGCCGTTCCTTTTCGACCATACGTTTGGCGGCCTTGATGGTCGTGGCCATGCCATAGAGTTCGAGCTTGGAATAGATGAAGGGTTTGAACAGCTCGAGCGCCATTTTCTTGGGCAGCCCGCATTGATGAAGCTTCAGTTCGGGGCCGACCACGATGACCGAACGGCCGGAATAATCGACGCGTTTGCCGAGTAGGTTCTGGCGGAACCGCCCCTGCTTGCCCTTCAGCATATCGGACAAGGATTTGAGCGGCCGTTTGTTGGCGCCGGTGATGACGCGGCCACGGCGGCCATTGTCGAACAGGGCGTCGACCGCCTCTTGAAGCATGCGCTTTTCGTTGCGAACGATGATGTCGGGCGCCTTCAACTCGATCAGCCGCTTCAGACGGTTGTTGCGGTTGATGACACGCCGATACAGGTCATTGAGGTCCGAGGTGGCGAAGCGGCCGCCATCGAGCGGGACCAAGGGACGCAATTCGGGCGGAATGACGGGAATGACATCGAGCACCATCCATTCCGGCCGATTGCCGGATTCGATGAAAGCCTCGACGAGCTTGAGCCGCTTGACCAGTTTCTTGCGGCGGGCCTCCGAAGAGGTGTCCTTCAACTCGCCGCGCAGCCTTTCGCGATCGGCCTCGAGGTCGATGCCCGACAACATCACCTTGATGGCTTCGGCGCCGATCATGGCGGTGAAGGAATCGTCGCCGTATTCCTCCTGCGCCCGCATGAACTGCTCTTCGGTCAGGAGTTGATGCAGCTTCAGCGGTGTCAGACCGGGTTCGGTGACGACGAAGCTCTCGAAATAAAGGACATGTTCGAGGTCGCGCAGCGTCATATCGACGAGAAGCCCGATGCGGCTCGGCAGCGATTTCAGGAACCAGATATGGGCGACGGGCGAGGCCAGCTCGATATGCCCCATCCGCTCGCGCCGAACCTTTGAAAGCGTGACCTCGACGCCGCATTTTTCACAGATGATGCCGCGATACTTCATCCGCTTGTACTTGCCGCACAAACATTCGTAGTCCTTGATCGGACCGAAGATGCGCGCGCAGAAAAGGCCGTCCCGCTCTGGCTTGAAAGTCCGGTAGTTGATCGTTTCCGGCTTCTTGATTTCGCCGTAGGACCAGGAATGAATGCGCTCCGGGCTGGCGATCGAGATACGGATCTGATCGAAGCTTTGCGGGCCGGAGGGCTGACCGAAAACGTTCATCAACTCATTCATGAGCCTTGCTCCTCGCTGACGCGTATTCGAACGCCGTCACAACCGGGCGCTCGCGGGGTAGCCCGGCGCCGAAGCGCCGGGCCGCCGGTTTTCAATAGGTCTTCTGGTTCAACTCGACATTGAGGCCGAGCGACCGCAATTCCTTGACCAGCACGTTGAACGATTCGGGAATGCCGGCTTCGAAATTGTCGTCTCCACGGACGATGGCCTCGTAGACCTTCGTACGGCCGGACACGTCGTCCGACTTGACCGTGAGGATTTCCTGGAGCGTGTACGCCGCGCCATAAGCCTCGAGCGCCCACACTTCCATTTCGCCGAAACGCTGGCCGCCGAACTGCGCCTTGCCGCCCAAGGGCTGCTGGGTAACGAGGCTGTAGGGACCGATCGAGCGCGCATGGATCTTGTCGTCGACAAGATGGTGCAGCTTCAACATGTAGATGTAGCCGACCGTGACCTTGCGATCGAAACGCTCGCCGGTCCGCCCATCGTGCAGCCAGACCTGGCCGGAAGTATCGAGCCCGGCCAGCTTGAGCATGTCCACGATGTCTTCTTCGCGCGACCCGTCGAACACGGGCGAGGCCATCGGTATCCCGGCCCTCACATGGCCGGCGAGTTTGATCAATTCATCGTCGCCGATATCCGAAAGATCGCTTTTGCCATAAACCTTTTGCAGGGTCTTGCGCAGGTCGGCGACCTTGCCGTTGCGGCGGACCTTGTCGAGCATTTCGGAGACCTGGCGGCCCAGTCCGGCGGCCGCCCAGCCGAGATGCGTTTCCAGGATCTGTCCGACATTCATGCGCGAGGGAACGCCCAGCGGATTGAGCACGACGTCCACGGGTGTGCCGTTTTCGTCGTAAGGCATATCCTCGCTCGGGACGATCCGGGAAATGACGCCCTTGTTGCCGTGACGGCCGGCCATCTTGTCGCCGGGTTGGAGCTTGCGCTTCACGGCCACGAAGAGCTTGACCATCTTCATGACGCCCGGGGGAAGCTCGTCGCCGCGTTGGACCTTGTCGACCTTGTTTTCGAACCGCTTTTCGAGGTTCTTGACGCTATCGTCGAATTGCTTCTTCAGCGCCTCGACGTCGCTCATGACCTTGTCGTTCTTGACCGCGACCTGCCGCCACTGGCCGGGGGTGTGTTCCTCCAACGCCGCGGCCGTGAGCTTGATGCCGGTCTTCAGTCCGCGCAGGCCCCCGGTGACGATCTGGCCAATCAAACGGTCCTTGAGACGGGCGTGGAACGAACGTTCGAGGATGGCCCTTTCGTCGTCGCGATCCTTCGCCAGCCTTTCGACTTCGGCCCGTTCGATCGCCAAGGCGCGTTCGTCCTTGTCCACGCCGCGCCGCGAAAAGACGCGCACATCGACGATCGTTCCCGAAACGCCGGGAGGCAGGCGCAGCGAGGTGTCGCGCACGTCCGATGCCTTTTCGCCGAAGATCGCGCGCAGCAGTTTTTCTTCCGGCGTGACCGGCGATTCACCCTTGGGGGTGACCTTGCCGACCAGAATGTCGCCCGGTTTTACCTCGGCGCCGATGTAGACGATGCCGGCTTCATCGAGGTTCTTCAGTGCTTCCTCGCCGACATTGGGTATGTCGCGCGTGATTTCTTCCTGGCCCAGCTTGGTATCGCGCGCCATCACCTCGAATTCTTCGATGTGAATGGACGTGAAAACGTCTTCGCTGACGATACGTTCGGAAATGAGGATCGAATCCTCGAAGTTGTAACCATTCCACGGCATGAAGGCGACGAGCACGTTGCGGCCCAGCGCCAGTTCCCCGAGATCCGTCGAGGGGCCGTCGGCGATGACGTCGCCGGCCTTGACGATCTCGCCTTTTTTCACCAGCGGCTTCTGCGTGATGCAGGTGCTTTGGTTCGAGCGCTGGAATTTGAGCAGGTTGTAAATGTCCACGCCCGCGGCCGAGTGTGATGTCTCTTCGGTCGCACG
>CANFCX010000036.1 GCA_947445225.1 Rhodospirillales bacterium | reverse complement strand
GGCCCCTTTGGCCAGGGCGTCGGCGACGTGGAATTCGACCTTCTTCAGCGCCTTGTCGTCGATCAGCGGCCCCTGGCCGATGCCCGGTTCGAGCCCGTCGCCGACCTTGAGCAGAGCCGCGGCGGCGGCGAGTTTCGCGGCAAAGGCGTCATAGATGGAATCCTGAACCAGGATGCGGTTGGCGCAGACGCAGGTTTGCCCGGTGTTGCGATATTTCGACATCACCGCGCCTTCGACCGCGGCGTCGAGATCGGCGTCGTCGAAGACGATGAAGGGCGCATTCCCGCCCAACTCCAACGAAATCTTCTTCACCGTCGCCGCGCATTGCGCCATCAGCTTCTTCCCAGTCTCCGTCGACCCCGTGAAGGACAACTTGCGTACGGCGGGGTTGGCGGTCAGCTCGCCGCCGATGGCCTCGGCGGCGCCGGTGACGACGTTAAAGACACCCTTGGGCAAACCGGCGCGTTCCCCGAGTTCCGCCAGCGCCAGCGCCGAAAACGGAGTCTGCGAGGCGGGTTTCAAGACCACCGTGCAGCCGGCCGCGATCGCCGGGCCGGCCTTGCGCGTGATCATCGCCGCCGGGAAGTTCCATGGCGTGACGCAGGCGACGACACCGATCGGTTCCTTGGTCACGACGATGCGCTTATCGGGCTGATGGCCGGGGATAACGTCGCCGTAAACGCGTTTGGCTTCCTCCCCGAACCATTCGAGGAAGGCGGCGGCGTAAGCGATTTCACCCTGCGACTCGATGAGCGGCTTGCCCTGCTCCGAGGTCATCAGAACGGCGAGATCCTCCTGGTTCTCCATCATCAGCTCAAACCAACGCCGCATGATGCGCGCCCGCTCCTTCGCGGTCTTCGCCCGCCATGCCGGGAAGGCGGCGGCGGCGGCGGCGATGGCGCGGCGGGTCTCGGCCGCCCCCATCTTCGGGACGGTGCCGAGCAGTCCCCCATGCGCCGGGTTGCGAATCGTAAGCACGGCGCCTGAATCGGCATCGGCCCAAGCGCCGTCGATGTAACACTTCCGTGGGAACAGGCGGGGATCGGTGAGTTCGAGCCCTGGTTTGTCCTTGGCGATGGCGCCGGGCATGTCGAAAAGCCTTTATTCCGGGAAACGGGAGACGTGCTTCAATATAATGCCTCGACCATGAGCTTTTAACGGGCGGGCGGCGATGACCAATAATTTGGACGAACTGCCGGACGGCATTCCGGTCACGGTGCTAACCGGCTTTCTCGGCAGCGGCAAGACCACGCTGCTTGCCCATCTGTTGCGCGATCCCGCGTTGAAGGACACCGCGGTCATCATCAATGAGTTCGGCGAGATCGGCCTCGATCATCACCTGCTCGAGCAGGTCAAGGGCGAAGTCGTGGTGATGGAAAGCGGCTGCGTCTGCTGCACGATCCGCAGCGATCTCGGCAACACGCTGCGCAGCCTTTATCTGCGCCGCGCCCGCGGCGATGTGCCGGCCTTCAAGCGCGTGGTGATCGAAACCACCGGCCTCGCCGACCCCGCGCCCATCATCCAATTGTTGATCGAAGATCCCCTGGTCGAGGCCTATTACCGGCTCGACGGCATTATCGCGACCGTCGACGCGGTGAACGGAAAATGGCAGCTTTTCACCGAGCCGCACGCGGTCAAGCAGGTCGCCGTCGCCGATCGCATCGTCCTGACCAAGACCGATCTGGCGTCGCGCGAGGCCGTCATCGAAATCGCCGGCCAAATACAGGCGCTCAACCCCGGCGCGCCGCTGGTCTTGGCGCTGCATGGCCAAGTGGCTTCGGCGGCGCTGTTTAATGTCGGGCTTTACGACCCGACGACAAAAAGCGTCGATGTCCAGCGCTGGCTGCGCGACGAGGCCTATGCCGCGCAAAACGCCCGCGACGACGCCCATCACCGCGACCATGCCCACGACCCCGTGCCCGAGCACGGCGGGCGCGCCGTCGGTCGCCACGACGCGCGCATCGCCTCTACCTGCCTGACCGCGGCCGATCCGCTCGATTGGGACGCCTTTTCCGCGTGGCTGGACCGGCTGCTCGACGAGCGCGGCGCCGACATCCTGCGCGTCAAGGGTATCCTGAACGTCACCGGCGAAGACCGGCCGGTCGTGATTCACGGCGTGCAGCACCTTTTTCATCCACCGGCGCGGCTCGCGGCATGGCCGGACGACGATCGCCGCTCGCGGCTGGTCTTCATCACCCGGGATTTGGATCGCGCCACGCTGGAGCGCGGCTTTGCCTCGCACCGGGAGCCGACGGGTTTACCGGCGGCCCCCGCCTGAAAACGCGAAGGGCCGGCCTGCCGCTTCCGCGTTCGCGCCCGGTGCCGCGCGATTGATCCAGATCAATTCGCACCGCGGCCGGATGGCGTATGGTTATTTTGTTCATGTCCCCCGACATGATTCCTCCACGATCACTCGCCGGGCTCAGACGCCCGGCTTTTCTTTTCCGGGCCAAGGCCCTGCTTGGGGCGCGGGCATCGCCATTGATCGGCGCGGGCAAAGGCTCTAGCATGTTTGGTCATGGCGTTCTCGATCCATTCCTTCGCGCGGATGTTTGGCCTTCTCGTCGCGCTGGCGGCGGGGATGGCTTCGGCGCCGGTGCGCGCCGCGGAGCTGACCGCCGTACCGGGTAACGGCCTCAAGCTTGCTTATGACGTCTACACCGGCGGGGTCCACGTCATCGTCCTGGACGTCGGCATGAATTACGGCGCCGACGATTACAATCTAACCGTTGCCGCCGAGACCCGCGGTTTCATTGGCTGGATGTTCCCCTGGCAGTCCAAAATCACCTCCCACGGCCTTTTCGACTCCGCGCAGGCGCTGCCCTCGTTGTACCGCACCGACAGTTTGTTCCGCGGGAGCAATCGACTGGTCGAGATCGATTACGCCAAGCCAGGGCTGAAAATCCGCATCGAGCCGCCGCCGGACGATGACGAACGCGACCGGGTCGGCGAGGACATGCGGCGCGGCACACTCGACCCGTTGAGTGGAATTTTCGCGGCCATCCGCGCCATCGCCGATGGCGGCGGTTGCGACCGTACCGTGCCGGTTTTCGACGGACGCCGCCGTTATGATTTCGTTGTCGATCGCGGCAGCCGCGAAAAGCTGGCGGCTTCCTCCTATTCGAGTTTTGCCGGCGATGCGCTGCTCTGCCATTTCCGCATGGAGCGCCGGGCCGGTTTCTGGCGTCAGGAACGCGCCGGCGAAGTCCGCGGGCTTGAGGACGGCCTCGTCTGGCTGGCGCCGGTCGCCGGGGGCACGCTGCCGGTGCCGGTGCGGGTTCAGGCGATCAGCGCCTTTGGCTCGGCTTTCATGCATTTGCGCGACGCAAAATCGCAGCCGCCGGCCGCCCCGGCCGCGGTCAAAGCCGCCATCCCCATCGGTTCGGGACTCAAGCCGGCCTCGCCGGTTGGCCCC
The DNA here is from genome assembly GCA_947445225.1 of Rhodospirillales bacterium. Classification (GTDB taxonomy): domain Bacteria; phylum Pseudomonadota; class Alphaproteobacteria; order CACIAM-22H2; family CACIAM-22H2; genus SHVT01. The sequence continues at coordinate 17,045 of CANFCX010000036.1, read as the reverse complement.
AACGGCTGATCGCCGAGGGCAGCTCGGCAAAACTTTCGATGACAAGATCGGCGCCCAATTCGCGCGCGGGCGTCTTGGTGTACCCAAAAGTGACAACAATGACCGGCACACCCGCGGCACGGGAGGCAGCCACGTCGTTTTGGCTGTCGCCGACCATGATCGCCGATTCGGGCGGCCTGCCCATTTTTTCCAGAAGGCCGAGCAGGGACCGCGGATCGGGTTTGCGCGGGCCATCGCCATCGGCCACCCCCGCGAAATACCGCCAAAGGTCGAGCGCCTTCAGCAGCGATTCCGTTGCCGCGCGCGGTTTGTTGGTGCAGACGCCCAGGGCAATGCCTTGCGCCGCCAAAAGTTCCAAGGTATCGACCACGCCCGGAAAGGCCCGCGATTGATCGGCGATGCCGGCGTGATAGCGGGCCAGGAACAGTTCGGTCAGCGCCGGCATGTCGGCCGCCTCCGGCCCCCCGCCCGATTCGGCGAAACCGCGTTCGATCAGCTTGGCCACGCCATCGCCGATCATGTCGCGGACCAGCAGCGGCGCCAGGGCCGGGCGCCCGCTTTCGCGCAAGACATGGTTGAGCGCGGCGGTCAGGTCGGGCGCGGTATCGACAAGTGTCCCGTCAAGATCGAAAGCAACTGCGGTCACGGATTGGATCACTGCAAACTTCCCCCGGTGTTATCCGGACGAAGTATTGGAGCCGCTGGCTGCTTATGGCAAGGTGCGCGGCGAGTACGCATGCCATGACCAAACCAAATACCGCCATTGTTGTGCTGGCCGCCGGGCTGGGCACGCGCATGAAGTCCGAGGTGCCAAAGGTCCTTCATCCCTTGGCGGGTCGGCCGATTGTCGCGCATGTCATGTCCGCAGCTGCCGCGCTCAAACCTGATCGTACCATCGTCGTGGTTGGCCCCGAGATGGGCCGAGTCGCCGCCGCCGTCGCCCCGGTGCGGACCGTCATTCAGGAAGAACGGCTCGGCACCGGACACGCCGTGATGGCCGCCCGCCAGACGCTTCAGCGCTTCCGCGGCGACGTCCTGATTCTTTATGGCGACACGCCGCTGCTGACGCCGGCCACGTTGCGGCGGCTCTTGAAGGCGCGGCGATCGAAACGCCGGACCGCCGTGGCCGTGCTTGGCATGCGACCGGCCGATCCCGGCCAGTATGGCCGCCTCATTCTCGCCGAGGACGGCAGCGTCGAACGCATCGTCGAATTTCGCGATGCGAGCCCGGCCGAAAGGAAAATCGGACTGTGCAATTCCGGCGTCATGGCCGTGGACGCCGCGATTTTGCCCGCGTTGCTCGATGGCCTCTCCAACGACAACGCCAAGGGTGAATATTATCTGACCGATATCGTCGCGCTGGCGCGGGATCGCGGTCTTTCCTGCGCCCAGGTCGAGGCCGATACCGATGAGTTATTGGGCATCAATTCGCGGGCCGATCTCGCCCGGGCCGAAGCCATCATGCAGACGCGGCTTCGGCAGCAGGCCATGGCCGGCGGCGCCACGCTGATCGACCCGGCAAGTGTGTATTTCAGCCTCGACACGAAGATCGGCCGCGACGTGACCATCGAACCCAACGTCGTCTTCGGACCTGGCGTATCGATTGGCGACCGCGTGGTCATTCGGGCCTTTTGCCACATCGACGGCGCCTCGATCCGCGATGGCGCCACCGTCGGCCCGTTCGCCCGGCTGCGGCCCGGAACGGAAATCGGCGAGAGCGCACATATCGGCAATTTCGTCGAAATCAAGAAGGCCAGCATCGAGCCCGGCGCCAAGGTCAATCACTTGAGTTATATCGGCGACGCCCGCATCGGCGCGAAGGCCAATATCGGTGCCGGCACCATAACCTGCAACTATGACGGCTTCGACAAACACCGCACCGATGTCGGCGAAGGCGCCTTCATCGGCTCCAATACCTCGCTTGTCGCCCCGGTCCGCGTGGGCGACGGCGCCGTGGTCGGCGCCGGCAGCGTCATCACCCGCGACGTGCCCGACGACGCACTGACCGTGGAACGCACCGAGCAGCGTTTCCATCCCGGCTGGGGCACTCGTTTTCGCGCTCGCAAGCGCCGGGCCAAGGCCGAGCTGCCGCCGGCCAAAGACGGCGAACCGATCTAAAGATGTGTGGGATCGTTGGTATCATCGGCCGGGCGGAAGCGGCGCCGCTGCTGATCGATGCGCTGAAACGGCTCGAATATCGGGGCTATGATTCGGCCGGAATCGCCACCCTGGTTAATGGCGGCATCGAAAGGCGGCGAGCGGAAGGACGCCTCGCCAATCTCGACGCGCTGCTGCGCCGCGAACCGCTGGCCGGATGCATCGGCATCGGCCACACGCGATGGGCCACACATGGCGCTCCCAACGAAATCAACGCCCATCCCCATGCCACCCACCGGGTCGCCGTCGTTCACAACGGCATTATCGAGAATTTCCACAGCTTGCGGCTGGATCTGACCAAACGCGGCTGCCGCTTCGAGACCGACACCGATACCGAGGTCGTGGCTCATCTGCTCACCGTCCTGCTGGATGAGGGCAAGACGCCGGAACAGGCGACCGAAGCGGCCATGAAACGGCTGGAAGGCGCCTTCGCGCTGGCGTTGATCTTCGCCGGGCATCCCGATCTTCTGATCGCCGCCCGCCGCGGCAGCCCGCTGGCGATCGGTCATGGCGACGGGGAGATGTATGTCGGCTCCGATGCCTTGGCGCTCGCCCCGTTGACCCAGAGGATCACCTATCTCGAGGAGGGCGATTGGGCGGTCGTGACCGCGGCCTCCGTCACCATCCGCTATACCGCGGGCGCGATCGTGGCGCGGCCGATGAAGGTCACCGCGCTGTCCGGCGCCCTGATCGGGAAGGGCAATCACCGCCACTACATGCACAAGGAAATCCACGAACAACCCGCGGTGATCGGCGATACCTTGCGCGGGTTCGTTAATTCCGCGACACGTTCGGTGACCCTGCCGCCGATGGCTTTTGACCTGGCCCGCGCCACGCGGCTGACGGCGATCGCCTGCGGCACCTCGTTCCATGCCTGCATGATCGCCAAATACTGGTTCGAGACCATCGCGCGATTGCCGGTAGAGGTCGATATCGCGTCGGAGTTCCGCTATCGGAGCGCCGACATGCCGGCGGGCGGCGCTGCCCTGTTCGTGTCGCAATCCGGGGAAACCGCCGACACACTCGCGGCGCTCCGTTATGCCCGGACGCAGAAACAGAACATCGCGGCCATCGTCAACGTCGCGGAAAGCTCCATGGCGCGCGAGGCCGACGTGGCGCTGGTTACCCATGCCGGTCCCGAAATCGGCGTCGCCTCGACCAAGGCCTTCACGACGCAGCTTGTCGTGCTCGCCTGTCTCGCCGTCGCCACGGCGCGCGCGCGCGGCGCCATCGACGCCAAGCGCGAGGCGGCGCTGGTCGAAGCGCTGACCGAAGTGCCTTCGCGCGCGGCGGAAATCCTGAACCATGACGAAGCCTTGTTCGCTCTCGCCCACAGCGTGGCCGAGGCGCGCGACGTGCTCTATCTCGGCCGTGGCACGTCGTACCCGATTGCGTTGGAAGGCGCGCTGAAGCTCAAGGAGATTTCCTATATCCACGCCGAGGGTTATGCCGCCGGCGAAATGAAACATGGGCCGATTGCGTTGATCGACGAAACCGTGCCGGTCATCGTCGCCGCGCCGACGGACGCGCTGTTCGACAAGATCGCGTCGAATGTGCAGGAAGTCGCGGCGCGCGGCGGCAAACTCATCATCCTGAGCGACCGCGAGGGCATCGAAAGGCTGCGCCACCTCGCCGTCAGCACGATCGAGCTGCCCAAGGTCGATCCCTTTGTCGCGCCGATCCTTTATGCGATACCGGTCCAGCTTCTCGCCTACCATGTCGCCGTGATCAAGGGCACCGATGTCGATCAGCCGCGCAACCTCGCCAAATCGGTGACGGTGGAATAACGCGACGCAAGGGCGCGGCGCCGAGCGGCACCGCGATTTGACGGGCGCCGGAACGGGACCTAGGCTGTGCGCGTCACCAACAACCGAAGCAATAGGGAGGTCGCCATGGCTGTCGCCCGCGTCATCAAGATCACCGCCGCCTCGACAAAAGGCTTTCAGGAAGCGGTCGAGACCGGATTGAGCCGCACCGCCAAGTCGGTGCGCGGTATCAGCGGCCTCGAAATCATCGAACAGAAGGCTAAGGTCGTGAAAGGCAAGATCGCGGAGTACCGCGTGACCTTGGAGATTACCTTTATCGTCGAGGAATAGCGCCGTCGCGGATTCGGGGCGCTACTGGCGCGGCCGCACCCCTTCCTTTACCGCGGACCGCCATGAAGAAGCCGATCCTCGCCGCCGGCAACCGGGTCATGATCCTCGGCAGCGCAGCGGCCGTCATTCTTTGGCTCGCGGCCTTGTCGGCCGGCCCAGCCGCCGCTCAAACCGACCCCTGGCAGGGATTCATGGAGGCGGGCAGCCGGTTCCTCCAACAGGGCAATCTGACGGAGGCCGAGCGCCAATTCCGAGGTGCGGCCGCTGCCGCCGAGGCATTTGGGCCTGAAGACATGCGGCTGGGGCTGAGTCTGGTGTCCATCGGCCGCATCCATCTTCGGCTGGGGCGCTGGGGGATGGCGGAAGGGATGTTCCGCCGCGCGCTTGCCATCTATGAGAAGGGCCGCGGGCCGCAGCATCTCGACGTCGCGCTGATCGCCAACGACCTCGCGGAATCCTATCGCGTCCAAGGCCGCTACGCCGAAGCCGAGCCGCTTTACCTCCGGTCGCTCGCGATCGCGGAAACGGCGCTTGGCGCCGAGCATCCCAACATCGCCGCGAGCGCCAACAATCTCGGTCTGGTCTACCAGGCGCAGGGTCGGCACGCGGACGCCGAGCGGCTGTTTCGGCACGCACTCGCGATCTTCGACAAGGGAACGCCCGACCCGCCCGCCTTGGCGCGCGGTCTCGACAATCTGGGGCAATCGCTCCGCCCCCAGGGAAAATACGCGGAGGCGGAGGCGATTTTTCGCCGCGCGCTCGCGATCCGGGAAAACGCCTTGGGCCCCGACCATATCGAGGTAACGGTCGGGCTCAACCAATTGGCCGGGCTTTTCCAGGTCCAGGCCAAGTTCGCGGATGCCGAGCCGCTTTATGCCCGGTCGCTGGCGATCGCCGAAAAGACCCTGGGACCGGACCATCCGAACGTCGCGACCGGCCTCGTCAATTTGGCCGGGCTGTTGACCGATGCGGGTAAACCCGCTTCGGCCGAACCGCTCTTTCGCCGCGCCCTGACGATCCGCGAAAAGGCGCTGGGGCCGAACCACGCCGAGGTCGCGAGCGCACTCGACAGCCTGGCCGGATTATACGCAACGCAGGCCCGGCATGCGGAGGCCGAGCCGCTGGCGCGACGCGCGCTCGCCATCTCCGAAAGGGCGCTGGGCGCGGATCACCCCTTCGTGGCCAGGGCATTGGATACAATCGTGGCGATCCTGCACGCGACCGGCCGCGCCGCCGAAGCCGAGCCCCTGGAAACACGAGCCAAGGCGATCCGCGCTCGCTAGAGCTGGAAGCGGCGGCAGCCTTCGGGAAGGGGTAGGTGCGACCACATCCCCTTGATGTCGGCGACGAGCGCGCGCGGCTTGAGCAGCCGCGCCAGACCGGCCGCGTCGAGGGCGCGATAGGAATCATGGGCCACCGCGCCGATGACCGCGTCATAGGGCGCGTTTTTCTCGATCGACGGCAACAGCTCGATGCCGTAGTGACGGCTGGCGTCGTCGGCCTCCGCCAACGCGTCGTGCACGTCGATGTCGTGCCCCCATGTCCGCAAATCCTTGATCAGATCGACGACCTTGGAATTGCGTAGATCCGGGACGTTCTCCTTGAAGGTCAGGCCGAGAACCAGAATGCGGGCGCCGCCCCCGCAACCGGCCTCGGCCAGCATTCGGGCGATGGCCGTGGCGATGTAGGCGGCCATCGAATCGTTGATGCGGCGGCCGGCCAGGATGACATCGGGATGGTGCCCGACCTGCTGGGCGCGGTCGGCGAGCCAAAAGGGATCGACGCCGATGCAATGGCCGCCGACCAGTCCCGGCGAAAACGGCAGGAAGTTCCATTTTGTCCGCGCCGCCGCCAACACCTGATGCATCGAAATGCCGAGGCGGTGGAAGATCATCGTCACTTCGTTGATGAAGGCGATGTTGATGTCCCGCTGCGCGTTTTCGATGACCTTGGCGGCTTCGGCGGTCTTGATATCGTGGGCGATGAAGGTGTTGCCGCCGTTGAGCGAGCCGTAAATCTCGGCGAGTTTCTTCGCCACCGCCGGGGTCTGGCCGGCCACGACCTTGGTGATGCGTTCGACGGTGTGTTCGCGGTCGCCGGGATTGATCCGCTCCGGGCTGTAGCCAAGAAAGAAGTCGCGGCCGCAAACCAGGCCGGACGCCCGTTCCAGGGCCGGACCGCAGATTTCCTCGGTCACGCCGGGATAGACCGTGCTTTCGAACACAACGATGGCGCCTTTCGCCATGGCTTTGCCCACGGTGCGGCTCGCGGCCAACACCGGCCCCAAATCCGGGCGATTGGCGATGTCCACCGGTGTCGGCACGGCGACGATGTAGATGTCGAAGCCGGCGATATCCTGGGAATCGGACGTCGCCTTCAGCGTCGATTGCTTGAGCGTTTCAAAATCCACCTCGCGGGCGCGATCGTGGCCGGCGCGGATCGCCGTGACGTGGCTGGCATTGATGTCGAAACCGGTCACATCGTGGCGGCGGGCCAGGGCCACCGCGAGCGGGAGACCGACATAACCAAGACCGATGACGGCGATGCGCTGCGTCGCTTCCACTTTTCCTCCGGGTCGCGCGATGGCCCCCCGTTCTTCGCCCGATTCGGCTCGTCGCGCAAGCTGAGTTACGGGACCCAAGATCGGGTAGAATGGCCCCGGTTTGGGAACGAAGGCTCTTGATATGACCTATCGTCGCATTTGGCTGCCACGCGTGGCGCTTGCCGCTTTCGCGTTCGCCCTGGGCGGGTGCGAGATGAATCCGGCCACCGGCAAACAATCCTTCACCGCCTTCATGGGCCGGCAGGACGAATTGCGGGTCGGCGCCGAGGAACACCCGAAAATCCTGGAGCAGTTCGGCGGGGAATATCGCGATCCGGCGATTAGCCGATATATCGGCGAACTGGGCCGGCGAATGGCCGCGAAATCCGAAATGGCCGATCTGAATTTCACCTTCACCGTGCTCAACAGCGATGTCGTCAACGCCTTCGCCCTGCCCGGCGGTTATGTCTACGTCACGCGCGGGCTGATGGCGCTCGCCAGCAGCGACGCGGAACTCGGCGGCGTGCTGGCGCATGAGATCGGCCATGTCACCGCGCGCCACTCCGCCCAACGCTACAGCAGCTCGGTGGCGACGGCCATCGGACTGACGCTGCTGGGCGCCGCCATCGGTGATGGCCAGATCGTCGAAATCGCGCAATTCGGCGCCGAGGCTTATCTTGCGTCCTATTCCCGCGACCAGGAGAGCGAGGCCGACATGCTCGGTGTGCGCTACCTGACCCGCAATGGCTACAACCCCTTCGGCGTCGCCTCGTTTCTCCGCAAACTCGAATTGGAAAGCGCGCTGCGGGCGAAACTCGCCGGCAAGCCCGGCGAGCCCGATCGTTTCGACATGATGCAAAGCCATCCGCGAACCTCGGACCGGGTGCAGGCCGCCATCGCCCAGGCGCGGGAGGTGGCACCCGCCGGCGCCGTCCCCGATGGCAGTGAAAATTATCTGCGGGTCATCGACGGGCTTTATGTCGATGGCGATCCCGACAATGGTTTCGTCAAGAGGCGGCGCTTCATCCATCCGAATTTCCGCTTCCAATTCGAGGTGCCGCAAGGCTTCCGCATCGTCAACGGCGCGCGCCAGGTGACGGCGGCGGGACCCCAGGATTCGCGCATCGTGTTCGATTCCGACCGCAGGCCGCCGAATGCGTCGATGCTCCGTTACGTCCACGACATCTGGGCGCACAATCTCAGCCTGTCGGCGGTGGAGCCGCTGTCCATCGACGGGATGGAGGCCGCGACCGGCATCGGGCGCGTGACTGTTCCCGGCCGCGGCGCCTTCGACGTCCGGCTGGTCGCCATCCGCTTCGACGCCAACACGGTGTATCGCTTCCGCTTCTACACCGCGCGCGGGCTGACCGAACAACTCGCGCTGCCGCTGCGGCAGACGACCTACAGCTTCCGCCGGCTTTCGGCGGCGGAAGCGCAAACGGCCACGCCGTCGCGAATCCGCATTGTCACCGTGGGCGCCGGCGACACCACGCAAAACCTCGCCCGCCGCATGGCTTATGACGACGAACAGGTCGCCCGGTTCGAGACGCTGAACGGCCTCGCACCCGGCGAGCAGCCGCGCGTTGGCAGCCAAGTCAAGATCGTGGCCGACTAATATGAGCGCGGCGAGAAACCAAGGACCGGCGATTGGGGAGGGATTGCTCCGGCGGCTGCGATCGCTCTACGAGGGCGACCATGTTGCCGCCTATCGATTTCGCTACGGTCTTCTCGTGTTCGACGGCTCGACGATTCTCTTCATCATTGTTTCGTCCTTTTTGCCGCGAAGTTCGTTTCTCGAGACCCTTGACCTCGCGATCGGCGCCGTCTTCTTGGCCGATTTCATCGCGCGGTTGATGGTTAGCCGCAGACGCACGCGCGACCTCTTGCACCCCTCGACCTGGGCCGATGCCGTCGCAATCCTTTCGTACCTGGCGCCCGTGGCCGGGGAGGCGGGTGGCTTTCTCCGCGTCCTACGCACGTTGCGGCTCCTGCATTCCTATTCGATCCTGGCGCGGCTGCGCCAGGATAGCGCGTGGTTCCGCCGCCATGAGGAGATCGGCCTGGCCATCGTGCATCTCGGCGTATTCCTGTTCATCATGACGGCGATCGTCTACGAGACGCAGCATCGGGCCAATCCGATGATCGCCAATTATGTCGACGCGCTCTACTTCACGGTCACGACGCTCACGACGACGGGTTTCGGCGACATAACGCTGCCGGGAACGGTAGGGCGCCTTATCTCCGTCCTGATCATGATCTTCGGGGTCACGCTGTTTTTGCGGCTCTTGCGCGCGCTGCTACAGCCGCCGAAGGTGCGATTCAACTGCCCGAGCTGTGGGTTGCAGCGTCACGATTTCGACGCGGTGCACTGCAAGGCCTGCGGCGTGGTGCTGAACATTCCCGATGAGGGCGCCGCGTTTTGAGCAACCGCCCTAATTGACGAACACCGGCGCGAAGCCGCCGCCGGGCGTGCGGAAATTCGTGGTTTGGCCCTGATAGAGGCGGGCGGCGGTCAGCAGCACCCGCCCCTCATGGACATAAAGCCGGACATCGGTTTTACGAATCTCGGGGAGCCCGTCGAGTGTGATCGTCCTTTCGCTCGGCGCGGCGAAGTCCTGGGCGACATAACCGCCTTGCGCGATCGTCGCCCATACCCCCTTCGTCAGCTTGTCGCCGCGATAGACGGCCTTGCCGCCATGACCGCCATAGGGTTTGAAAAACAGCGTCTTGCGCGCCACCCACAACGATGGCGCGTTCTCCGCCGTCACCGGGACCGTGCGCGGCACGCCGGCCGCCAGATCACCGAGCATGTCCGGCGCCAGGCCCCAGGCTTGGAGCGATGCGCGATCCGACAGTAGCGCCAAATTGCGTTTGTCTGCGTAGAGCGCATGAATATGGGGATTGGGGGTGACGACCGCGGCGCCGTCGAGATAGGCGCGGCGCAAGGCATCGTGCGCGGGATCGTCGAAGGCGAAATCGACGGAGCGGTTATAGACGAGATCGACGGGCTGGCCGTCAAAGGACAGACCTCCGTCCTCGTAGCGCAGAAGCGCCGCATCGGCGATGACCGCGTCAATCCCGTGTTTGTGGAAAAAACGCTTGGCCAACATGAACTCCGGATAGAGGTATTGCTCCTCCGGCTTCTCGTCCACGATGGCGATTCGCCGTGGCATTCCGCTCCTGCCCTCGAGCGCCCATTCCCGCGCGAACATCCTCAGCACGGCCGCTTCGAATTCCCCGGCATCGGATCGGTTCAATGCGAATTCGACCTCGGTGCAGCAGGCGCGTTGCGCCTTGACCAAAAGCGCGTTCAGGAAGGCCCCGCCGGCGTTGGTGTTCACCTCAATCAGCTTCGGCCCGTCCGCGGATAAATGAAAGTCGTAGCCCATGAACACACCGAGCGGACCGGAATCATGCCGAGCGATCGGCGGCGCCCAGGACAAAACCGCCGCCCGATAGCCCGGCAGCCGCGCGGCGGCCTCGATCGCGCGCACGATCCGCAGCATCGCATCGGTGTCGGATTTGGCCAGGAATACCGGCGTGTTGGAAAACAGATGCGGCCGCGACCGGATGAAGGTCGCCGAGAAAGCCGGGTCGCCGATCTCCCGATCGAGCGCGTCGAACAGCTTGTCGCGGTCCAACGTGACGCAGAAACACCGCTGATTCAGGCTTTCGGAGGCCGATCGCGCGTCCAACGCGCCGGGCAGGTTCGTCGAAGTATCGTCCAACTTTTCCTCCAATTCCGCGCCGCGCTGGCCCCGGCTGCTGGCATCGCTTCCATATATGTACGAAGCGGAATCCGCGGCACAAGGGCCCTAGCCGCCCTCCCTTTCCCAACGCTGCATGAGCTTGTCGCGTTCGCGTTCCTCAACCGAATCCACGATCGATTGAATGGCGTTGATCGGCCCGCTTGCAGTGGTTGGGGCGAGGCCCTGTCCGGCCCAGGGGGCGCGGAAAGGCCGGCCCGAGTCCCGGCAACCGTCGACCAGGGCGATGAATTCGCGATGATCGGCGTTCCAGGTCTCCTTCATCGCGGCGTTATACCCCACCGGCAACCAGGGCGCCGCCCGCCGCAACCGGTCCAGCGCTGCCGCAAGGTGACGTCTCCGCAGGGGAAGGACATTGGCGCCTGCGCCACGATTCCAGATCACCAATTGAACCCGGCGACGCAAGTAGATGGTTTCGGCGTATGCCCAAATCATCTTGTCCAAGGGCTGGACATCGACATCTTTCTCGCGCGCGCAATAGATCCATTTTTGGCTGACGCAGACAGGGATATCGGGTAATCGATCGGTCGCGACATCGGAATCGGCGTCGCCGTGAGCGCCAAGAGCGGCGCCGAGCAATTGCCCGAGACGGGTGCGCCGTGCATTCGCCTTCCATACCGCGCGAGCGAGGACGCCCGCCGTCGGCACGGAATAGAAAAGGAAGATCATTGGGTCGTAGTCGTTAAAGGCGGATATCAGCGTGGCGATCCCGAGGCCGCCAATCGCGATCCCGAGCGCGAGCGGGGCGTTCGTCACGTCGAGCCAAAGCCGCTCGGCGCGCGTCTGCGGCCTCACGCGCTCTCGGCCTGTGCCATGCCCAAACGCAGCACCTGCTCGGCGAAGGGTCCAAGCGCGGCTTTCGCCCGGCCCTCGAAGACGATCGGTTGCGGTTGGCCATTTGCGTCGAACATGAAGGCGTCGGCCTTCCCGCAATCGCTGGGCAAAGGTATCGGCAACGTCTCCGCCGTCAGCGCCTGGATGCGGGCATAACCGAGCGGCCTTAGCTCTGGGTTGGGCACGATGATCAGCACGCGCCGGGGATCGACCCATCGCGCGACCTTGGTCACTTCCCAGCGCGTGCCTTCGGTGGCCTCGGGCAGCAACACGATCGCCGCCGCGCCGCGCACCAGGGCCTCGACCCTTTGCTGCCACGCATCGTCGGCCAGATAGAGGCGCGCGGCGCCGAGCGGCGCCAGGGAATCCCCAGGCGTGCCGACGGCGATGAACGGGCCGACATGCTTGAGCGCGGCGGCGATACGCTGCTCCTGCGATGCCGGCGCGGATGACCGCGCGATCGTCGTGCCGCCAACGCGGCGACCGACGGGATAGGTATGGATGCGGCGCGAATCCTCGACGAAGGGCCTGAGATACACGACCGGATGGCGCGTATCGCGCGCCAGCACCGCCTCCGCGCTCGGGGCCAGCATTTTCCGCCCGATGTCCACGCAAAACACCGTCGCAAGGGCGAAAAAGCCGAGGACCAGGATGTCGAACCTGCCGAAGCTCTCGACGGCGAAGGCGTCGTCGACCCAATACACCGCGGCGCCGACCAGCAGCGCCGCGACCAGCAGCACGACCAGGCCGCCGAATTTCGAGCGGAAAGGCTGACGCGCCGGACGAGCGCGGGCCGGTACCGGCGGTTTGGGCGCATCGTCCATGTCGATAACCTAACAGAAGCGCGCGATCAGTACCGCGCGTGTCCGGGCGTTCTCGGGAACGGGATCGCGTCGCGCACATTGGCGAGGCCGGTGACGTAGGCCAGCGTGCGCTCGAAGCCGAGGCCGAAGCCGGCATGGGGGACGGTGCCATAACGGCGCAAATCCCGGTACCAAGCGTAATGCTCCTTGTCGATGCCGCGTTCCGTCATGCGCGAATCCAGCACCGCGAGCCGTTCTTCGCGCTGGCTGCCGCCGACGATCTCGCCGATCCCCGGCGCCAGCACATCCATCGCCGCGACCGTTTTGCCGTCGTCGTTCACCCGCATGTAGAACGCCTTGATGTCCTTCGGGTAGTTCATGACGATCACCGGCTTCTTCGCGTATTTCTCGGTGAGATAGCGTTCGTGTTCCGATTGCAGGTCGATGCCCCATTTCACCGGGAACTCGAATGTCTCCGTGGCCCGTTCGAGCACCGCGACGGCCTCGCCGTAATCCATGCGGACGAATTCCGAGCCGACGATCCCCGAAAGTTTCGCCACCAGCCCCTTCTCGATGCGTTCATCGAAGAAGGCGAGATCGTCCTGCCTTTCGTTCAGCAGCGTCGCGAAGGCGTATTTCAGCAGGTTTTCCGCCAGCGTCGCATCGTCGGACAGATCGGCGAAGGCGATTTCCGGCTCGATCATCCAGAATTCGGCGAGGTGGCGGCTGGTGTTGGAGTTCTCTGCGCGGAAGGTCGGCCCGAAGGTGTAGACCTTGGACAGCGCGAGGCAATAGGCCTCCACGTTGAGCTGCCCCGACACGGTCAGGAACGCCTCGCGGCCGAAGAAATCCTGCGCGAAATCGATCTTGCCCTCGGGCGTGCGCGGCAGATTGGCGAGGTCCAGCGTCGAGACGCGGAACAACGCCCCCGCCCCTTCCGCGTCGGACGAAGTGATGATCGGGGTGTTGACCCAGAAAAAGCCGTTCTCGTCGAAGAACCGATGGATCGCCTTGGCCAGCGTGTGCCGCACCCGCGTCGCCGCCCCGATGACATTGGTGCGCGGCCGCAGATGCGCGACCTCGCGCAGGAATTCCAGCGTGTGCGGCTTGGGCTGGATCGGATAACTGTCGGGGTCCTCCACCCAGCCGATGACCTTAATCGCGCTCGCCTGCATCTCGAATGGCTGCCCCTTCGCCGGGGAGGGCACGATCGTCCCGGTCGCCGCGATCGCGCAGCCGGCGGTGAGCTTCAGCACCTCATCGGCATAATTGGGGAGCGTGTTCGGCGCGACCACCTGCACCGGATGAAACGACGACCCATCCGACAGATGCACGAACGAAATCCCCGCCTTGGAATCCCGCCGCGTCCGCACCCAACCCTTGACCGTAACCGGCGCATCCCCAGGCGCCCGCCCGGCGAGGATGTCGCGCACGGTGAATTCTGTCTTGTCCATCGGGCGAGAGTTGCTCAGGCGGAGGGGCGTGTCTAGGGGTTCCAATCGACGAAATTACACACAGATCTGAACGTCACACTTTACTTTGTATCGCCAAATAGTAATATAGCTATATGGCAATTAATAAAGACCCTTTGAGCGCGGCATTCGGAGCACTCGCGGACCCCACGAGACGGGCGATTCTCGCCCGTCTCGTAGCGGGAGAGGCGGATGTTTCGGAGTTGATGAAGCCATTCGCTCTCAGTCAGCCAACCGTCTCCAAGCATCTCAAGGTTCTCGAACGCGCGGGTCTGGTGACGCGGGGGCGCCAAGCGCAGCGGCGGCCACGCACGATCGTAACGGCGCCGCTCAAAAGCATCGATGAGTGGTTGGAGTCGTATCGGCGGCTCTGGGAAGAGAAGTTTGCCAGTTTGGACCGCTACCTCAGCAACCTGCAGAAGAGGGAGAAACGCCGTGGGCGCACAAAGCGATAAGGAGGAATCTGTCAGGGAAAACGCCAAGACCGCGAAGGTCTCGATGCCTGGCGAGTGTGAGATTGTTATCACGCGGGCGTTCGATGCGCCGCGGGCCATCGTCTTCGAGGCGTGGACGAAGCCCGAACACCTAGCTCAATGGTGGGATCCTACCGGCAGGCCGCTAGCGATATGTGAAATCGACCTTCGTCCAAACGGGGCGTTTCGCTTTGTCAACGGCGGGCCGGAAGGAATGAACCATCCCTTCACCGGCACCTACCGCGAAGTCGCGGCGCCCACACGGCTTGTCTTCGCCACGCGATCACCCTCGGGCGGCGAAACCGTTGGAACGCTCGTCTTCAGCGAGCAGGATGGCCGAACGATGTTCACCCTCACGATGACCTGCCCATCGAAGGCCGATCGCGACAGCTTGCTCAAGATGCAGGTGGATGTAGGAACCACGCGAACCTTGGACAACCTCGATAAGTATTTGGGCAGGAAAAGGCGCTGACTCTCGGCACAACGCGGGCGCGCGGCCGGCCGCGAAGCGTCAATCCAAAGCAGCACGTTTCGCTCCGTCTCGACGCCACCGTGATCGCCGGTTTCAAGGCGCAAGGACCGGGTTGGCAACCCCGCATCAATGAAACGCTCGCCCGCGCATTGGCGCCCGCCGGCAAGCGCAAATCTTCGCGCGCGGCGGGTTAGTCCTCAATCGGCACGGCGCCGATTCAGCGGCGCCAGCTATTCAGGCAGCGCGCGGGCTGACTTGCCTCTCGATCGCGTTGCCCAATTTGTCGCGCGCGCATTCAAGGTCGTAGGTTGCTTGCATTCCCATCCAGAACTCCGCCGTCGTTCCGAAGTAACGGGCCAACCGCAACGCGGTGTCGGGCGACAGGCCCCGTTTGCCATGTACGATCTCGCTCACGCGCATCTGGCTCACGCCGATAGCCTTGGCAAGCGCGTACTGGCTGAGGCCGAGCGGCTTCAGAAAGTCCTCACGCAGCACGTCACCCGGATGCGCCGGAGGAAAATCCGCCAATCCGGCCTGCCGTTGGCTCTTTCTAGTGATAGTCGACGATCTCGACTTCATACGCATCACCTGCTTTCCATCGAAAACACACCCGGAACTGGTCATTGATCCGGATGCTGTGCTGGCCGCGCCGGTTGCCCGCCAAAGCCTCCAGGCGGTTGCCGGGAGGCACGCGCAAGTCATTCAGGTCTTGAGCGTTGTGAATCTGAAGCAGTTTCCGGTTGCCGACCTTCATGATGTCGTTGGGTACGCCCTTGATGAACCGTCGATGCCACGCGGCCTCGGCGGCGACGTTCCCGAACGACTTGATCATCGCCCGATGCTATCGCATACCGATAGCTATTGCCAAGCGATAATTCCGGCGCCTATGGCGCCCCTAATAAACCTTGGGCACGAAGCGCTGGTTCGACATCTTCGGCCGTTTGTAATCGGTGTCGGGCTGGCGCGGCGGCAGGTCGATCTCGACCGGAACCATGTCGCGGTAGGGTATCTGTTGCAGCAGATGGGAGATGCAGTTCAACCGCGCGCGTTTCTTGTCGTCGGCGTCGACCACGAACCACGGGCTCCGCTTGGTGTCGGTACGCTCGAGCATGATGTCCTTGGCCTTGGAATAATCGACCCAGCGCTTGCGCGATTCCAAATCCATCGGGCTCAGCTTCCAGCGCTTGACCGGATTGCTCACGCGTTCGCGGAATCGCTTTTCCTGCTCCTCGTCGCTGACCGAGAACCAGTATTTGACGAGGTGGACGCCCGAGCGGATCAGCATGTCCTCGAACAACGGGCAGGAGCGCAGAAACTCCTCGTATTCGTCGTCGCTGCAAAATCCCATCACGCGTTCGACGCCGGCCCGGTTGTACCAACTGCGGTCGAACAGGACGATCTCGCCCTTGGCGGGCAAATGCGCGACATAACGTTGGAAATACCACTGCCCGCGTTCGCGTTCGGTCGGCGTGCCCAGCGCGACGATCCGGCAGATTCGGGGATTGAGCGAATCGGTGATGCGCTTGATCACGCCCCCTTTGCCGGCGGCGTCGCGCCCCTCGAAGATCACGGCGACTTTCAGACCCTGGATACGCACCCATTCCTGGAGCTTGATCAGCTCGAATTCCAGGTGCACCAGTTCGTCGATGTATTTGTAGCCCTTGGGCGGCTTGCGCGGCTCGGGATGGCCGACGATCTTCCAGGCCTCCTCGACCTTGGCCTTTTCCTTGGCGTTGCGCCTGAGTTCGCCCTTCACGGCGGCGGCCGGCCGGCCCTTCCCCACCGTTTCGTCCTTCTTGTCTTTCTTGTTCTTCTTGCCCATGCCCACACCCAGGTTGTCGGTCGCCGCAGGAACTCAGTCTAGCGCCCACGCGACGACCAAACCAGGCACGACAAGACGCATGGGCGTCGGTCCCGACTGGCTTGCCGAGCCGAAGCCCGCAGGGCGCACACTACAGGCGTTTCTTTGCGAACGCGCGTCCGGATGCCGTCTTCAAATATCGTTCGAACGCGAAAGCCTGTTCCTCATTCGAGAACGCAACGTAAGTCTTGACGCGCCACGGCCTGAACTTAGCCGTGTGCGAAACATCGCCCGCATTGTGCTTGGACAGCCTTGATTTCAGATCGCCAGTGATGCCGACATAGAAATGCTCCGGGGAATCGAGGCTTTGAAGGATGTACACATACTTCATCTCGGCCCGTCTCCGCTTCGCTCCGACGCGGCAGCCTTCGCCCCGCAAGCATCGGCTCGCCGAGCCGAAGCCCGCAGGGCGAAGGCTGGTGGGCCCGGCAGGACTCGAACCTGCGACAACGCCGTTATGAGCGGCGCGTTCTGACCAACTGAACTACGGGCCCTGTTTTCACGGTCGACGGCTCGCGCCGTCGCGGGTTCTCATTATCGACGGGGAAGCGGGTCGGTGGAAGCGCGG